>JBDHZT010000038.1:0-32578 GCA_039811985.1 Nocardioidaceae bacterium
CGTAGTGGGGATAGACCGAGGCGACGCTGATCGTGAAGACCCTGCTCATCTCGATGAGGATAGTGCGGCTGCGGCCGTCCTCGCGGCCTCCGGCATAGTAGGCGGCAAGCCAACGCTCAGCGCAAGAAGGAGTACCGGTGCCCGAAGCAGTCATCGTGTCAGCGGCCCGATCCCCGATCGGACGGGCCTTCAAGGGGTCGCTCAAGGACATCCGACCCGACGACCTGACCCTCCAGATGGTCCAGGCTGCGCTGGCGAAAGTGCCGGAGCTCGATCCGAACGACCTCTCGGACCTGATCCTCGGTTGTGGGCTGCCGGGCGGCGAGCAGGGCTTCAACATGGGTCGCGTCGTCGCGGTGCGGGCGGGCTACGACCACCTTCCTGGCACGACCGTCACCCGCTACTGCTCCTCCTCCCTGCAGACGACGCGGATGGCCTTCCACGCCATCAAAGCCGGTGAGGGCGACGCCTTTATCTCGGCCGGTGTCGAGATGGTCAGCCGGTTCGTCAAGGGCAACAGCGACCACATCGAGGGCCAGGACCTGAAGAGCCCTGCCTTCGCCGAGGCCGGGCAGCGCACTGCCGAGCGCGCCGAGGGTGGCGCCCCGACCTGGACAGACCCCCGCGAGGACGGCGCCCTTCCCGACGTCTACATCGCGATGGGCCAGACGGCGGAGAACGCCCAACAGATCCTCGGGATGAGCCGCCGCGAGCAGGACGAGTTCGCGGTCCGCAGCCAGAATCTCGCCGAGCAACGGATTGCCGAGGGCTTCTGGGCGCGCGAGATCAGCCCGGTCACGATGCCGGACGGGACCGTGGTGTCAGCAGACGACGGACCACGAGCCGGCGTCACCCTGGAGGCGGTCAGCGAGCTCAAGCCGGTCTTCCGGCCCGACGGGACCGTCACCGCCGGCAACGCCTGCCCCCTGAACGACGGCGCCGCGGCGCTGGTCGTGATGAGCGACACCAAGGCCCGTGAGCTCGGTTTGGAACCGCTCGCGCGGATCGTGTCGACGTCCGTCACCGGGCTGTCGCCGGAGATCATGGGCCTGGGCCCGGTCGCTGCCATCCCGGCCGCGCTGCACAACGCGGGGATGACTCTCGAGGACATCGATCTGGTGGAGATCAACGAGGCGTTCGCGGTGCAGGCGCTCGGATCGGCACAGCAACTGGGCATCCCGCTCGACAAGTTGAACGTCAACGGCGGCGCGATCGCCGTCGGACACCCGTTTGGCATGACCGGTGCCCGGATCACCGCCACCCTGATCAACTCCCTGCAGTGGCACGACAAGCAGTTCGGCGTCGAGTCGATGTGCGTGGGTGGCGGGATGGGCATGGCGATGGTCATCGAGCGGCTGAGCTGAGCGACCCACCACGATGACCGAGCCGGTCTCCGGACAGACCTTCGCCGGGCAGCTCTTCGCCGGGCAGGGCGTGGTCGTCACCGGCGCGGCAGGCGGCATCGGCCGAGCGCTGGCGGCCCGACTCGTCGCCGAGGGCGCGCGGGTCGTCATCAACGACCTGGACCTCGAGCGCACCCGAGCGACCGCCGCGGAGATCGGTGCGATGGCCGTCCCTGGCGACGCCGCGAGCGAAGCCGGATCTACCGCGCTCGTCGCCGCGGCCGACGAGCAACTGGGCTCGATCGACGCCTGGTTCGCCAACGCCGGCATCGTGCGCGGCTTCGGTCTCGACGCGACCGAGGCGGAGTGGTCGGCCAGCTGGGAGGTCAACACGATGGCGCACGTCCGGGCGGCGCGGCTGCTGGTGCCGCGCTGGCTCGAGCGCGGTCGGGGGCGCTTCGTGGTGACCGCATCGGCGGCCGGACTCCTGACGGCGCTCGGCGCGGCGCCGTACTCCGTCACCAAGCACGGTGCGGTCGCCTTCGCGGAGTGGCTCGCAGCGACCTACCGACACCGCGGCATCGCGGTGCACGCGGTCTGCCCGCAGGGCGTGCAGACCGAGATGCTCGCCAACTCGGGGCCGATGGAGCAACTGCTCGTCGCCGACGGCGCGCTCTCACCCGACGACGTCGCGGAGGCGACCATGGCGGCGATCCGTGAGGATCGCTTCCTGGTGCTGCCGCACGGGCAGGTCGCCGGCTACTACCGTCACCGTGCCGAGGACACCGACCGGTGGCTGAGCGGGATGAACAAGCTGCAGCGCCACCTAGAGAGCGAGGAGGAGAGATGAGGATCTTCAACGGAATCCCCGATCTGGAGGCGGCCGTGGGGTCGCAGCTGGGACGTTCGGAGTGGCACACCGTGACCCAGGAGCAGATCGACAAGTTCGCCGAGGCGACCGGGGACCACCAGTGGATCCATGTCGACCCCGAGAAGGCGGCGGCGGGCCCGTTCGGCACCACCATCGCGCACGGCTTCCTCACCCTCTCCCTGCTGCCGATGCTCGTCTCGGGGATCTACCGGGTCGACGGGGTGAAGATGGGCATCAACTACGGCGCAAACAAGGTGCGCTTCCCCTCGCCCGTGCCGGTCGGCTCCCGCGTGCGGGCAGGTGTGGAGCTGCTCGGGGTCACCCCCAACTCGCTCGGCTACCAGGTCGCCACCCGGGTGACCATCGAGCGCGAGGGCGGCGACAAGCCGGCCTGCGTGGTCGACATGCTCGCCGTCGTCGTGCCGTGATGCCTGGCGCACGTGAGGCCGTTCCTGGCCTCGACCTGGGTCGGCTCAGCACGTGGCTCTCCGCCCATGTCCCCGGCGCGGGGCCGGAGTTCACCGTCACTCTCATCGCGGGCGGCAAGTCCAACCTGACCTATCTGGTCGCAGACGGTGACCACGAGTGGATCGTCCGCCGCCCGCCCTTGGGTCACGTGCTCGCGACCGCACACGACATGGCTCGGGAGCACCGCGTGATCAGCGCCCTGCGAGGGACCGCCGTCCCGGTGCCCACCACCTATGACTTGTGCGAGGACGTCGACGTCATCGGTGCGCCGTTCTATGTGATGCAGCGCTGCGCCGGGACGCCGTACCGCTTCGCCACCGAGCTGGAGGCCCTCGGAGCCGAGCGCACCCGCGCGATCTCCGAGCAGCTCGTCGACACCCTGGCCGCCTTGCACGCCGTCGACCCACCCGCTGTCGGGCTGGCCGACTTCGGCCGGCCCGAGGGCTTCTTGGCCCGCCAGGTGAGCCGGTGGAAGAAGCAGCTCGACGCCTCGCGCAGCCGGGACCTTCCGGCCGCCGACGAGCTCTATCGGCGGATCTCGGAGGACGTCCCGACCGAGTCGGCCGCGGGCATCGTGCACGGCGACTACCGCCTCGACAACGTGCTCGTCGACGAGCACGACCAGATCACCGCCGTGCTCGACTGGGAGATGGCGACCCTCGGCGACCCCCTCACCGACCTGGCGCTGATGCTCGTCTACGGCAGGCTCGGCGCCGGTGGCAACGCGATGGCGGTCAGCACGGTGACGGCGGCGCCCGGGTTCCTCACCGAGGACGAGATCATCGCCCGCTACGCCGCTGGCAGCGAGCGCGACCTCTCCCGCTTCGGCTTCTACCTCGGGCTGGCGGCATTCAAGCTCGCCGCGATCCTCGAAGGCATCTACTACCGACACCTGCAAGGCCAGACGGTCGGCTCGGGCTTCGATGACGTCGGCGAAGGCGTCGACGTGCTGCTGGATGTAGGACTGAGTGCAATGGAGGAGAACGGCTGATGGACTTCGCGTACGACGCCCGCACCGAGGAGCTGCGGGCCACCATGCTCGCGTGGATGGCCAGCCACGTCTATCCGGCCGAACAGGTCTTCGCAGAGCAGCTGGAGCAGCTCGACGACCGCTGGGCGTGGGACTCGGTGCCGATCATCGCCGACCTGCGCGCCGAGGCACGTCAGCGGGGCCTGTGGAACCTCTTCCTGCCCGGTGTGGAAGGCGGCGGCCTGACGAACCTGCAGTACGCGCCGCTCGCGGAGATCTCCGGCCGCAGCGGCCACCTGGCTCCGGCCGCCATGAACTGCGCCGCCCCGGACACCGGCAACATGGAGGTGCTCGCCCAGTTCGGCTCGCCCGAGCAGAAGGAGCGCTGGCTCCGGCCGCTGCTCGAAGCCGAGATCCGGTCCGCCTTCGCGATGACAGAGCCGGCAGTGGCCTCCTCCGACGCGACCAACATCGCCACTCGCATTGAGCGGGACGGCGACGAGTATGTGCTGAACGGCCGCAAGTGGTGGATCACGGGCGCGATGAACCCCCACGCGAAGATCTTCATCGTGATGGGCAAGACCGACCCGACCGCGGATCGGCATCGGCAACAGTCGATGATCCTCGTGGAGCGAGACACCCCCGGGTTCGAGATCCATCGCGGCCTAGAGGTGCTCGGCTACGACGACCACGAGCACGGCGGCCACGCGGAGTTGTCGTTCACCGACGTGCGGGTGCCGGCTGCCAACCTGATCGGCGGAGAGGGAGACGGCTTCGCGATCGCCCAGGCCCGACTCGGCCCCGGTCGCATCCACCACTGCATGCGGGCGATCGGCATCGCCGAGCGGGCCGTCGAGCTGATGTGCGCCCGCGCCCAGCAGCGGGTCGCCTTCGGCAAGCCGCTCGCCGACCAGGGCGTGATCCGGGACTGGATCGCCGAGTCCCGAGTCCGACTAGAACAGCTCCGGCTGCTCGTGCTCAAAGCAGCCTGGCTGATGGACACCGTCGGCAACAAGGCCGCCCACACCGAGATCCAGGCGATCAAGATCGCCACCCCGGCCACCGTGGAGTGGATCTTGGACAAGGCGATCCAGACCCACGGCGCCGGTGGCCTCTCCCAGGACTTCCCGTTGGCCAGCATGATCGCCGGGGTTCGCACGCTGCGGTTCGCCGACGGTCCCGACGAGGTCCACAAGAACGCCCTCGCCCGCGCCGAGCTGCGTCGCCAGGCCGCGGCCCGCGAGGCACGCTCGTGAGCGACGCACTCGCCGACGACGCCGTCAGCGAGCTGGAGCAACGGGTCACGACATTCCTCGCCGAGCACGCCCCCGCCGAGACCGACCGACTGGACTTCCTGCGTGCCCAGTTCGACGCCGGCCTTGCCTGGGTGTGGTGTCCCGTCGGTCTGGGCGGGCTCGACCTCCCGCGCAGTCTGCAGGGCGTCGTCGACACGCTGCTCGAGCAGGCCGGTGCGCCGACCAACGCGCCGGAGAAGAACGGCATCGGTCTCGGCATGGCCGCACCGACGATCCTCGCGGTCGGCACCGAAGAGCAGAAGCGCCGCTTCCTCCGACCCCTGTGGACCGGTGAGGAGATCTGGTGCCAGCTGTTCAGCGAGCCTGGTGCCGGCAGCGACCTCGCGAACGTATCGACCCGTGCGGTCCGTGACGGTGACGGCTGGGTGGTCAACGGGCAGAAGGTGTGGACCTCGGGTGCGCAGACCGCCCGGTTCGCGATTCTGGTCGCCCGGACCGATCCCGACCAGCCCAAGCACGCGGGGCTGACCTACTTCCTCTGCGACATGACCGACCCCGGCGTGGACGTCCGGCCGCTGCGGCAGATCACCGGCGAGGCGGAGTTCAACGAGGTCTTCCTCACCGATGTGCGCATCCCGGACAGCCAGCGGCTCGGTGCCGAGGGCCAGGGCTGGCGGGTCGCCAACGCGACGCTCAACAACGAGCGGGTCTCGATCGGCAGGTCCGCCGAGCGCGAATCGGGGATGGTCGGGGTCGTCGCCCGGGCCTGGCGCGAGCACCCGGACCGGCGTACGCCCGAGTTGCACGACCGCCTGCTGCGCCTCTGGGTGGACGCCGAGGTGCTCCGGCTCACCGGCCAGCGGCTGCAGCAGAAGATCGCCCAGGGCCAGCCGGGCCCCGAAGGGGCGGCGATGAAGCTCGGCTTCGCGCGGATCGCCCAGCAGGCGTCCGGGCTGGAGCTGGAGCTGCTGGGTGAGGAAGGACTGCGCTACTCCGAGTGGACGATGCGGCGACCGGACAGGGTCGACTTCACCGGCCGTGACGCCGGCTATCGCTACCTGCGCGCCAAGGGCAACTCGATCGAGGGCGGCACCTCGGAGATCCTGCGCAACATCGTCGCCGAGCGGGTCCTCGGCCTGCCTGCCGAGCACCGGGTCGACAAGGACCGGCCGTGGAAGGAGACCGTCAAGTGAGCCTCGATCTGCTGCCCTCCGAGGTCGAGACGGATCTTCGGGCGGTGGTCGGCCAGCTGCTCGCCGACCGTTGCCAGCCGGCCGCGATCGCCGCGGCGTACGACGGCGACCGGTCCGTGGTCGCGCCCCTCTGGACTGCCCTCGCCGCCGAGCTCGGACTCGCGGGGCTGCTGATCCCCGACGAGCGTGGGGGAGCCGGTGCCACCGCTCGAGAGGCTGCTGCGGTGCTGGAGGAGCTCGGTCGGGCCGTCGCGCCGGTGCCCTATCTGACCAGCGCCGTGATCGCCACGACAGCGCTCCTCGACTCCGCCGAGTCCACCGGCCCCGCCGTCGAGCTGCTGGCCGGTCTCGCCACCGGGGAGCGCACGGCGGCGTTGCTGCTGCCGCTGTCGACCGGCCCTGACGATCCGCTGCCGATCCTGCCCAGAGACGGCGGCGGTCGGGTGAGTGGAGTGGTGACCAGCGCGGCCGGCGCGCTGGAAGCGGACACGTTCCTCGCGCTGGTTGCCGGGGACGAGGGTCCCGCGCTGGGTGTGGTCGCAGCAGCGGATGCGACCGTCCTCCCGGTGGTGTCTCTCGACATGTCCCGTCAGCTGGCCGACGTCACCCTGGACGGCGCGCCGATCACCATCGTCGTCGAGACCGGTGACCCCGCTGTGCGGCGGGCCCTGCTCGTCGGCGCCGCACTGCTTGCCTCCGAGCAGGTAGGTCTGGCTCGCTGGTGCCTCGAGGAGACCCTCGCCTATCTCAAGGTGCGCACCCAGTTCGGCCGAGTCGTCGGCGGTTTCCAGGCGCTCAAGCACCGGTTCGCTGATCTCTACGCGGAGGTCGAGTCGGCCTCGGCGGCAGCTGCCTACGCCGTCGCCGCGTTGGCCGCCGACGATCCCGACGTGGCCGTCGCCGTCAGCGTGGCGCAGTCCTACTGCAGCGAGGTCGCGGTCCATGCCGCCGAGGAGGCGATCCAGCTCCATGGTGGCATCGGGATGACCTGGGAGCACTCGGCCCACCTCTACCTCAAGCGCGCCAAGACCGACCAGATCGCGCTCGGCACCCCCGGCGTCCATCGCGCCCGACTGGCTGCCCTGGTCGATCTCCCTGGCCCGGCTGCCGCGGGCTCGTGACCTCTAGGACGGGCCGCGCTCGAGCGAGTCGAACGCGGCGGTCCCGGCGGCCATGACCTGCCGGGCCACCTTGGGGGCAGAGTGGCCGGCGATGGCGCCGTCCTGGACGGTCCGAGACATCGCCCGGCTGACACTCACCAGCGCCGACGCGTGCACGAACGGGCGCAGGTCGCCGGGAGCTGCCGACAGTTCGTCGGCGATCAGGTCGGCCAATGCGGCGATTGCGCGATCGGACTCCAGGCGCTCGCGCGCCTGCAGTGACGGGCTCTCCCGGATCACCCTCGCGACCCTCGCGATCAGCTCCAGGCCGTGCGGGTCGTTGGAGGCGAGCAGTCCCCGGCGCTGCAGCACGTAGTCGCGGTAGGCCGCCGCGACCGTCGTACCCTCCGGCCGGACTCGGACCGCCGCGATCAGATCGGCATGGAAGCTCGCCATGCCGTCGTAGATCAGGTCCTCCTTGGTCGGGAAGTAGTTGAAGACAGTCGCGGGGGAGACCTCCGCGGCCTCCGCGATGGCGATGACGGGCACCGCCTCGAAGCCCCGGGCCACGAAGAGATCCAGCGCAGCGGCGGTGATCCGCTGCCTGGTCTCCAGCTTCTTGCGCTCCCGCAGCCCCAACTCCGTCATGGCGAGACCCTACCAGTTGACATGGAGTGACTAGAAACTTAGAGTCACACTAAAGTTAGACTCACGATAGAGAAGGAGCTCCGTGATGACTCACCTCGACACCGCACCGGCCCCCAGGGCGCCGCTGGACAAGACCCTCAAGACCGTGATCGCCCTGGTGGTGCTGGGCGGCATCACCACCGTGCTGGACGCCACCATCGTCAGCGTCGCCCTGGACCGGCTCGCTACCGGCTTCGCGGTCCCGCTGGCCACGATCCAGTGGGTGATGAACGGCTACCTGCTCGCCTTCACCGCCGCGATCCCACTCACCGGCTGGGCAACCGATCGGTACGGCGCACGTCCGATCTGGCTGACCGCCGTCGGACTGTTCACCGCCGGATCGCTGCTGTGTGGCCTGGCCTGGTCGGCCGAGAGCCTGATCGTCTTCCGTGTGCTGCAGGGCCTCGGCGGCGGCATGGTGATGCCGGTCGGGATGACGATGGTCGCTCGCGCCGCCGGCCGTGACCGGATGGGTCGCGCGATGGCAGTCGTCGGCATCCCGATGATGCTGGGGCCGATCCTCGGGCCGGTCGTCGGCGGAGTGCTCGTCGACACCGTGGACTGGCGCTGGATCTTCTTCGTCAACCTGCCCGTCGGCGCACTGTGCCTGCTGCTGAGCGCTCGACTGCTGCGCCGTGAGGACGCCAGCCACCAGCAGCGGCTCGATCTGCGCGGCCTGCTGTTGCTCTCGCCCGGACTGACTGCGTTGGTGTACGGCGTCAGCCTGGTCGCGCGCGACGGCAAGCTCTCCGCCGAGGTGGTGACGTGGGGGATCGGCGGAGCCGTGCTCCTGGTGGCCTTCGTCGTCCGTGCGCTGGCCGCCGCGCAGCCGCTGGTCGATCTGCGCCCGTTCCGCGACCGTGGCTTCACGGTGGCTGCTCTGGTGCAGTTCCTCACCGTCGGCTGTCTGACCGGCGCGATGTTCCTCCTGCCGCTCTACTACCTGATGGTCCGTGGTGAGTCGGAGCTGACGACCGGTCTGCTGCTGGCGCCGCAGGGCGTCGGCGCGGCGATCACGATGGCGACCACCGGTCGTCTCGTCGACGCCGGCCGTGGCCGACTGGTCGTCATCGCAGGCACGCTGCTGCTGGCCGCCGGGTTCGTGGGCTATGCCGTGGCTGGCCCGACCACGGGGTACGCCGCACTCCTCCCGGCTCAGGTCCTGCTCGGTCTGGGTGCCGGCTGCATCTTCGCGCCGACCAGCGCCGCGGCCTACGCCCGCCTCGACCCGCGTGAGATCGCTCGCGCCACCACCACGCTCAGCATCCTCCAGCGCACCGGCGGCGTGCTTGCTACCGCGGTCTTCGCGGTCGTGCTACAGCAGCGGCTCGACAGCGGACTGTCCTTCACGGGTGCCTTCTGGTGGCCCGCTGCCATCGCGCTCGTGGCGTTGCTGCCCGCCCTGGCTCTACCTGCGGGGCGGACGCGGTGACGCTACGTCTCCCGCCCTGTAGCCGACCGAGGAGACGGCAGACGAGGTAGATGGCGAACGAGATGGTGGTGACGTAGGGACTGATCGGGATGGAGGTGCCGAGCGCGAGCAGGATGCCGCCCACCATCGAGCTGAAGGCGAAGACGACCGACAGCAGCGGCACCAGGCTCGGTGAGGAGGTCACCTGCAGGGCCGCGGCCGCCGGCGTACAGAGCAGGGTGAGGATCAGCAGTGCGCCGATGACCTGGATCGACACCGCGACCGTGCAGCCGAGCAGGATCACGAAGAACGGGCCGAGGAAGCGCACCGGCACCCCGCGGGCCGCGGCCACCTCGGGGTCGACGCTGGCGAACATCAGCGGCCGCCAGATGGCCGTGAGCACGATCAGTACGACCGCCGACGTGACCAACAGGACGGTGAGGGATGTGTCGTCGATGGCCACGATCTGGCCGGTGAGCAGGCCGAACTTGTTGGCCGCCCGGCCCTTGTAGAGGGCGAGGAACAAGATGCCGAGCCCGAGTCCGAACGGCATCAGCACACCGATGATCGAGTTGCGATCGCGCGCTCGCATGCCGAGGATGCCCAGCGCGAGCGCCGCGAGCAGGGAGCCGACGAAGGAGCCCGCGACGACGCTCACCCCCAAGAGCAGCGCGCCGGAGGCGCCGGCGAAGGAGAGCTCGCTGACCCCGTGCACGGCGAAGGGCAGGTCCCGCGTCATCACAAAGACACTGACCAACCCGCCGACGACACCCAGCATCGCTCCGGCGATCAGCGAGTTGCGGACCAAGGGGAGCAGCTCGCCGTAGTTGTCGAAGTTGACGATCTGGTGCCAGTCGATCGCTGCGATGCTCACGCCGTCGCCTTCGTCGTCTGAGAAGTCGTGTGGGGATGTGTGTGGGACGCATCGTCGGCGCCGAGGACGACGATCTGGTCACCCCGACGGATGACCTCGATCGGCGAGCGGTAGAGCTCGCTCAGCACGGCACTGGTCATCACCTCGTCGGGCGGGCCGATCCGGAAACGGCCGTCGTTGAGATAGAGCACCTGGTCGGTCACCGGCAGCACCGGGTTGATCTCGTGGGTCACGAAGAGCACGGCGGTGTCGCGGTCCCGGCGCTGCTTGTCGAGCAGGTCCACCACGCCCCGCTGGTGGCGCAGGTCCAAGGAGAGCAGCGGCTCGTCACAGAGGAGTACGGCGGGTTCGGTCGCCAGCGCCTGCGCGGCTCGGAGCTGCTGCTGCTCGCCGCCGGAGAGCCGACCGATCGGCCGATTCGCGAAGGCGCCGGCGCCGACCCGCTCGATCAAGTCGTCGACCTGACGCCGCTGTTCTCGGTTCCGCCAGGGCAGGGGAGGACCCCAGCGGGTTCCGTCCAAACCGAGCTGGACCAGGTCGCGACCGCGTAGCGGGACGTCGACGGCGTACCCGTGATGTTGGGGGATGTAGCCGATCCGACGGCTGCCCCGGCGTGCCGGCCGTCCGCAGACGCGGACCTCACCCTCGGTCAACGGCAGGGTGCCCAGGATGGCTTTGAGCAGGCTGGACTTGCCCGACCCGTTCGAGCCCAGCACGGTGATGAACTGTCCGGGCCCGACCGTGAGGTCGAGCCCGGACCACAGCGTCCTGGCGCCGAACGAGAGTCTGGCGTCGCGCAGCTCGACTACCGCTGTCATCGGCTCAGCCGAGGGCCGCGCGCAAGGCGTCGACGTTCTGCTGCATCCAACCGACGTAGTCCAGCCCACTGGGAAGCGTCTCGGTCACCGGCACGACCGGAATGCCTGCCTTCGTCGCTGCCTTCTCGATCTGCTCGGTGATCGGTCCACTGGTCTGCTCGTTGTAGACCAGCACCTTCACCTCGTGGTTGGTGTAGAGGTCCAGGGTCTCCTTCAAGGTCGCCGCGGAGACGTCCTCGCCCTCCTCGATCGCCTCGCTGAAGGCCTCTGGCGTCTTGTTGACCAGACCAGCTGCCTCGGTCAGGTAGAGAGGAACCGGCTCGGTGATGCCGACGCCCTCTCCGGCGTGGGACGACTTGAGGTCGTCCGTCTCGCCGATCAGGCCGTCCACCTTGTCCTTGAAGGCGGTGGCGTTGCTGGTGAAGGTGGCGGCGCCGTCCGGGTCGGCCTTGCCCAGCTCGGCAGCGATCTCGTCGGCCACCTTCTGGACCGTCGGGAAGTCATACCAGACGTGCTCGTTGAGCTCACCGTCTGCCGGCGCGGTCTTGCCGGAGATGTCCACGGCATTGAGCACGGTGGCGTCGGAGTCGTTGGCATCGAGGAGCTGGTCCACGAAGTCGTCGTAGCCGCCGCCGTTCTCGATCACGATGCTCGCCTTGGAGATGGCCAGCGAGGTGTTCGCGTTGGCCTCGTAGGAGTGCGGGTCCTGATCGGGGTCGGAGATGATCGAGGTCACCTCGACGGCGTCTCCGCCGACCTGCTTGGCCACATCGCCCCACACGTTGGTCGACGCGACGACGCCGATCGGCGCATCCTGCCCGCTGCTGCTGGTGGCGTCCTTGCTCGCACCGTCGTCGCTCGAACCACAGGCCGACAGCACGAGCACGCCCGTCAGCATCAATCCGGCGCCCACCGTGCCGGTCTTCCTCCACCGCATTCTCGGTCCCTCTCTCATGAATTCGTCCGCAACTGTCGTGTCGTCGTACAACTTAACGCAGACGATAATCATAATCGCTACCGGGAGGGGTGGAACGATGGCACAGCTCGACACGGCGCCGAGGGGGCGATGGCTCGGCCAGGCCGAGGTTGTCGCGCTCGTGGCGCTCGCGGTCGTGATCGGCCAGCACTGGGTCCGCGAGGCGCTCGACGCCGAGGCCCTGCGCACCTGGTGCACGATGTTCGTCGCGGTGGTCGTCCAGTCCACGCCCTTCCTGGTCGCAGGCGTGCTCTTGTCCGCATCAATCTCCCGGTTCCTCTCCGAGGGCGCCCTGCGTCGGCTGATTCCGGAGAATCCGGTGCTGGCGGTGCCGGTCGCCGGGATCGCCGGTGTCGGTCTGCCCGGGTGCGAGTGCGCCGCGGTCCCTGTCACCGACGGGCTGATGCGCCGCGGGCTCCACCAGGCCGCTGCGCTGACCTTCCTGCTGGCCGCTCCCGCGGTGAATCCCGCGGTGATCGTGTCGACGGCGGTCGCCTTCCGAGGCAACCACGCCATGGTGTTCGCTCGGGTGGGCGCGTCACTGGTGACCGCCATCCTCGTGGGTTGGTGGTGCCTGGCGCGCGGTGACCGCCTGCGTCTGGAGCGGCGAGCTCGCATGCACGAGCACGAGGAGACCTTCCTCGGCGCGGCGCTGCACGACTTCCTCTACGCGGGAGGCTTCCTCGTGATCGGGGCGATGGCGGCCGCGGCGATCAACACCTTCGTGCCGCCACGCATCCTGGATGCCGTTGCCGGACATGCCCTGCTTGGTGCGCTCGCCCTAGGCGCCTTCGCCTTCGTCGCAGCGCTCTGCTCGGAGTCCGACGCGTTCGTTGCTGCGAGCCTCACGTCGTTCTCCGACTCGGCGAAGCTGGTCTTCCTCGTCGTCGGCCCAGCGATGGACATCAAGCTCGCCTCGATGGAGTCCGGCCAGTTCGGGATCGGCTTCGCGCGCGAGTTCGTCCCCGTCGTCTTGGTGGTGGCCGTGCTCACGGCACTGACTGCGGGGTGGCTCCTGCTGTGAGCGCGAAGACGCAAGGCGTCGTGGTGGCGCTGCTCGCCGCCGTCCTGGTGCGGCTGGCACTGACCGGGGAGTACCTCCGCTTCGTGCTGCCCTGGATGCGGTGGCCACTGCTCATAACCGGCCTGGTGTTGCTGGTGATGGCGATCCGCCCCGCGCTCGGGCTGGGCGGCAGCGCTGAGCGGGTCCCGTGGGCGACCTGGTTGCTGCTCTTGCCGGTGCTGATCGTGTTTGCGGTTGCGCCGCCACCCCTCGGCGCCTACCTCGCCGAGCGTCGGTCCGCCCAGCCGCCTCCGCGCCCAGCCAGTCAGTCCGTGGTTCGGGTCCACCACGGCGGGGGACCGGTCGATCTCGGCCTGGACGAGTTCACCTGGGGAGCGGCTCAGCCGGACGACGTGATGGGGTTGACCGGCGCCACCCTCCGGGTCGAAGGCTTCGTGAGCACCGATCACCAGGGAGGGTGGTATCTCACCCGGCTGGTGATCTTCTGCTGCGCCGCCGATGCAGTCGTCGAGCGAATCAAGATCCTCGGGCATCCCGCACCGCCCCGGGACCAGTGGGTGCGGGTCACCGGTGTCTGGGTCGCCGGCACCGGCGCGGACCCGGCAACACCGCCCGAGATGACCGCGACGCAGGTGGTCGACCTGCCACCTCCGAAGAATCCCTACGGCTAGCGACGTCCAAGCGCACCTAGGCGCGCTGCCGAGCACAGTCGGCACAGGTGCCGAAGAGCTCGAGGGTGTGGCTGACCTCGGTGTAGCCGTGCTTGTCGGCCATGGCGTCCGCCCAGCGCTCGACCGCCGGGCCCTGGATCTCGACCGCGCGACCACACCAGCGGCAGACGAGGTGGTGATGGTGGGTCTGGCTGCAGGAGCGGTACGCCGACTCGCCCGAGTCGGTCTTCAACACATCGGCCTGACCCGAGTCGACCAGTGATTGGAGGGCGCGGTAGACCGTGGCGAGCCCGACGGTGTTGCCGCCGGCCCGCATGGTCGCGTGGATGTCCTGGGCACTGCGAAAGTCGGGGGACTTCTCCAACTCCTCGATGATCGCGTTGAACTGGCGAGTCGAGCGCTCACGGGTCCCCGCACGCACGGTCGGCCCCGGCTCGCTGGCTGGCATCGGTCCTCCACTCGTTGGTTCGCCCCCAACTTACCGGGCGCCGGGAGAGACCGGCTCCCCGTGGCTTGCCCGACGAGGCGCTGCGCGACAGATCAGAGTCGACGCAACAGCAGGACGGCATCGTCGAGCTCGGCCGGCTCGCCGTCAGGTGAGGTGACCTGCTTGGTGCGGATCTCGGCGAGCACGGTCTTCCAGGCGCCGGTGTCCAGGGCCAGTTCATCGAGCTCCTCGGCCGGGGTGAGGAACCGGTGCTCGTGGGCCGAGGCGTCGGCCCACGGCGGCGCCGCCGCGTGGGAGGTGATCAGGAGGTGCCCGCCCGGCACCACCAGGTCGGCCGCCCGGCGCAGGATCTCGCTGCGCGGCAGCTCCACCGGTGAGTGCAGGAAGCTCGCGGTGACCAGGTCGTAGGGGCCGTCGTCGGCCAGCGCGGAGAGGTCTCCGACGACGAAGCGAGCACGGTCCGCGGTGAGTCCCGCGGCCTCGGCGGCGGCGGTCGCCCGCCGGATCGCCGTGGGCGAGATGTCGATGCCGGTCGCCGACCACCCCTGGTGGGCGAGCCAGACCACGTCCGCCCCTTCGCCGCAGCCCAGGTCGAGCGCCCGGCCGACCGGTAGCCCGCCGGCGATGTCGGCGAGGGTCTGGTTCACCTGCCCCGACCAGACGCGGTCCGAGTCGGCGTACCGCTCCTCCCAGAAGTCCACGGGCGCGACCGTCGGCCAGGTGCTCTCGACCGCGGCGTCGAAGTCTTCCTCCACCAGGACAGCATTCACCATCGCGCCGGTGAACGAGGCGGTGCCGATCGAGGCCGAGACGTTCGCGGACGGGTCCGCGACGTTGCCGACCGCCCAGATGCGTGGATGGCTGGTCTGGCCAACCCGGTCGGTCGCGAGGAAGCTGCCCATCGGCGTGTCGGTGCGGGCGAGGTCGAGGTGGGTGAGGAAGCCGTCGTGGGGCCGGCCGGTGGCGCCGGTGAACAGGGCGTCGACCGTGGTCACCTGACCATCGGCGGTGCGCACACCGAGGGACGAGCCCTGGTCCACGATCTCGGTGACGGGGTAGTCGACCAGCTCGACGTGGCGCGATCGCAGGCGCTGCTCGGTCGACTCGTCGAGCTCGCCGATCCCGGCGGTGAAGACGACGAAGCGGTTGCTCCACTGCCGCACCAGCTGCGCCAGATGCAGGCCGAACGGCGAGGTGGTGAGCAGTCCCAGACGCTGGTCGCGCACCTCCCAGCCGTGGCAGTAGGGGCAGTGCAGGACCCGCGTGCCCCACTGCTCGGCCAGTCCCGGGATCTCCGGCAGTTCGTCGGTCATCCCGCTGGCGATGATCAACGCACGAGCCCGGAGCACCCTGGTGAAGGGATCGGTGCTGGCGGGATCGACGTCGATCGGCTCCGCCAGGGTGACGGTCAGGCCGTCCTCGGCGTCGTCGACGCGCTCGGCGGCGCCGGGTCGGATCTCGACGCCGTACGACGCGCACTCGGCGCGGCCGCTCTCGAGGAGCTCGAGTGGATTGGCACCCTCTCGCCCCAAGACGCCGTGCATGTGCGTGGCGAAGCGGTTGCGGGGACTTCCCGCGTCCAGCACGAGCACGCGACGGCGTGACCGCCCCAGCATCAGCGCGGCAGACAGCCCGGCCGGGCCACCGCCGATCACGATGGCATCCCAGTGGTTGCCACGTTCGGGTGGCTGCGGCTTGTTCATGGACACGTCAGTCATGGACACAGTTCACTCGCAATCTGCGATAATGACAAACACCCTTGCGGTATTGGCAAAGAGCTTCTTTCGCCGTGAGTGTGTTGAGGAGGAGACCCGGTGGTCGAGGAGCTGAAACAGATCGGTGCACGGCTGCGCAGTCTGAGGCACGCCCGCGGGCTGACTCTGGCCGAGCTCGCGTCCCGAGCGGGCATCTCGGTCAGCACCCTGTCCCGGCTGGAGTCCGGCAAACGGCAGGCGAGCCTGGAGTTGCTGCTGCCGTTGACCCGCCAACTCGGCGTGCGGATCGACGATCTGATCCCTCCGGAGCAGGCCGACCCTCGCGTGCGCAGGCCGGTGATCCGAAGGGACGGGCTGGTCATCGCCCCACTCGCACCCGAGGGCGCGCCGATCCGCACCTACAAGATCACCTATCCGCCGGCGACCACGCCGCCCGAGCCGCGCGTCCACGACGGCTACGAATGGCTCTATGTGATCTCGGGGCGACTCCGGCTGATCCTGGGTGACCAGGACCTCGTCCTCACCCGGGGCGAGGCGGCCGAGTTCGACACCCGCGTCCCGCACAGCATGTCCGCCGTCGGCTCCCGGCCGGCTCAGGTGCTCAGCATCTTCAACGACGACGGCATGCGGATGCACACGCACACCGCGGCGGTGGAGTGAGCAGCCCGACTGGCTGCGGCGCGGTGGGCTAGCCTTCCGTCATGGCCTCGGTTGACCTCCCTGCGGGCGACTCGTCCGCGCCCGAGGCGGATCCGCCTGCCGATCCCGTCGGCGATGCGCGCGCTGCCGTCCACGTGGGGCTCTATGTCTCCGGCCTGCGGTGCATGCTGCAGTACGTCGTCGCGCCCGCCGTCGGAGCGTTCGGCGTCGTGCTCGGCCCGATCGGTTTCGTGTTGCAGGTCCTCGGCACGGTGACCGCGACCTTCGGTGCGCGGCGGTTGTGGCGGCTCGAGCACCGGTTCCGGGTGCCCTATGCCGCGGTTGCCGTGGCGTGCTGGCTGCTCGCCTTCTACGCGCTGGCGGAGATGGTCGGCCTCATCGGCTGACCTTTGCTGCTCCACGTCCTCGAATCCGCGGATCTGTTGGTCCCGAGGCTCAACGCGACCGATTTGGTTGCAGAGTGGTTACCGAACGGTCATTTTCGCGTGTGGCGCCTTCCGCTGGCGCGCGTGGCGTGCCATTCTCTGCACGTCCACCATCTGGGACGTTGTCTGCCGAGGGAGAAGTGAAATGCGCCGAGCACTGCTCGTCGCGTCCGCCGCTGTGCTGTCCAGCCTGATGCTGGTGTCGTGCGGGGACGCCAAGACCGAATCCAGCGGTTCCTCACCGAAAGCGGAGGGGGGCGACGACTCCGTCTGCTCGACCTCGGATGCCACTGACGACCTGCTCGCCCAGGTCTGCGAGAAGGGCGTGCTCACGGTGTCGACGGACCCGGCGTACCCGCCGCAGTCCAAGCTGAACGCGAAGACCGGGGAGTACGAAGGCTTCGACATCGACGTGGCCACGGAGATCGCCAAGCGGCTCGGCGTCGACGTTGCCTGGGAGGCGCCCTCCTGGGACGTCATCACGGCTGGCAGCTGGAACGGCCGCTGGGACATGAGCGTGGGCTCGATGACGCCGACCAACGACCGGCAGAAGGTGCTCTACTTCACCGATCCTTACTACTACACGCCGGCTGTCGTCGTGGTGCACAAGGACAACACCTCGGTGCAGGATCTCTCCACCGACCTCGATGGCAAGACCATTGGCGTCTGCAGCGGCTGCACCTACGACCAGTTCCTGCAGAAGACCCTCGACATCAAGGGCTTCACGTTCGACTTCATCATCGATGATGCCGTCATCAAGGGTTACGACACCGACACCACCGCGCTGCAGGACCTCGCCCTCGGCGACGGCAACCGTCTCGACGCGGTGATCACCTCCTCGACCACGGCGCAGGGCTACATCGACGAGGGCAACCCGGTCAAGATCACCGGCGACCCGGTGTTCTACGAGCCGCTCGCAGTCGCCTTCGACAAGAGCTCCGAGTTGGATTCGCAGAGTCTGCTGGATGCAGTCAACGGCATCGTCGGTGACATGCACTCCGACGGGACGCTCACCGAGTTCTCCAAGAAGTGGTACGACGGTCTGGACCTGACGGTCCAGCAGTGAACGAGCCGACTCCGGACTGGCGGGAGCGGATCGCTCTCGCCAGTGCCCGGATCCCGTTCCGGCTGAAGGTCGGGGTCGTCTGGCTGCTGCTGTTCGCGCTGGTGGCAGGGTTCTTCGCGCTGTCTCGGTTCGACACCGATTGGATGCTGGACAACGCCGGCTTCATTGCCAAGGGCATCCGGTTCACCATGCAGATGGCGATCGGGGGCATCGTCCTTGCGCTGGTCCTGGCGCTGCTCGGCGCGCTGGGACGCCTGTCGAGCAACCCGGTTGCCTACGGTCTCTCCGGGTTCTATGTCTCGTTCTTCCGGGGCACGCCGCTGATCGTGCAGATGTTCTTGATCTACCTGGCGCTGCCGCAGATCGCCAACAATCTGGTCGCTCAGTATCCCGGCCTCGGCACGAACTTCTCGCAGAGTCTGACCCTCTCGGCCTTCCAAGCCGGCACGTTGGCGCTCGGTCTGAACTATGGCGCCTACATGACCGAGATCTTCCGGGCCGGCATCCAGTCGGTCGCACACGGCCAGGGCGAGGCCGCCGATGCGCTGGGCATGCGCTATTGGACCAAGATGCGGCGGGTGGTCCTCCCGCAGGCGTTGCGGGTGATCATCCCGCCGTCGGGCAACGAGTTCATCGCGATGATGAAGGACTCCGCGTTGGTGTCCTTCCTCGGTGTCACCGTCGAGAGCGCCGAGATCTTCCGGCGGTCCCAACTGGTGGGCAAGGCCGACTTCAAGAACCTCGAGGCCTATGTCGTCGCGGCCGCGCTCTACTGGGCGTTGACCGCGATCTTCTCGTTCTTCCAGCGACGGCTGGAAAAGCGGCTCGAGACGGGGTATGTCCGAGACGCCAAGGGCGGACGATTCGTCGCTCCGCTTGTGGCTGAGGGTGGTCATGGCAGTGTCTGACTTCACCGATCGCGACGTGATCGTCCGGATCACCGACCTGCGCAAGGTCTATGGGCACAACGAGGTGCTGCGCGGCGTCTCCCTGGATCTCCACCAAGGCGAGGTCATCGTCATCTTCGGCCGGTCGGGCTCTGGGAAGTCGACGCTGTTGCGCTGCGTCAACTTCCTTGAGGACCCGACCGCGGGGACGATCGAGATCGCCGGGGAGCATCTCGGCGGCGGCCATCGCACCCGCGCCAAGCGCGAGCGCATCCGCCGAGTGCGGATGTATGCCGGCATGGTGTTCCAGCAGTTCAACCTGTTCCCGCACATGACCGCCGTCGAGAACGTGATGGCCGGCCCGCTCGCCCTGAGCCGCGAGGACCGCAAGGCCCAGGCCGAGCTCACCGGCACCTCGATGGAGAAGGAGGCCGTGCGGGCCCGGGCGATGGACCTGCTTGCCGAGGTCGGTCTCGCGGACAAGGCCGAGGAGCATCCGATCCGGCTCTCCGGCGGTCAGCAGCAGCGGGTGGCGATCGCCCGGGCGCTAGCGATGCAGCCCGAGGTGATGCTCTTCGACGAGCCCACCTCGGCGCTGGACCCCGAGCTCACCGGCGAGGTGCTGGCGGTGATGAAGCGGTTGGCGATCGAGCGACACATGCCCATGCTCGTGGTGACTCACGAGATGGGTTTCGCGCGCGAGGTCGCCGACCGGATGGCGTTCTTCCACGAGGGCGTCATCTTGGAGCAGGGCCCACCTGCCCAGATCTTCGGTCAGAGTCAGAACCCGGAGACCCGACAGTTCCTCGAGGCCGTGCTGTAGCCCGCGCCGGCCTAGCCCTCCGACTCAGCCCGGAGCGATCCGGTCCTTGCCTGGACCGCCGTTGATGTAGTCGCGACCCGGCCCGGTGCGCAGCCAGTCGTTGCCCGGGCCGCCCCAGACACGATCGTTGCCCTTGGCGCCATTGACGAAGTCGGCGCCCTTGCCGCACTTGATGATGTCGTTGCCGGCGTCGGCCAGCACCCAGAGACGGAAGCGAGCAGGCAGCGTGTGGCCGTCGACGAAGTCGTTGCCCAACCGCGGCCAGACCTGGACGAACATCTTGCGGTGGTTGAACTTCTTCGGGATCTTGCACACCACCGAGATGCCCTTCTTCACCTTCTCGCGGTGGCAGCCCTTGGCGATCCGAGAAGCGTGCTTGGTGCGGGTGTCGCGATAGCGGAGGCTGTTGGTCTTCTCCACGTACTTGACGGTGAGATGGGAGTGCTGCTGCCCGGCGATGTAGACCAATCCGAACTTCGACATCCGGATGATCGCCTTGTCCTTCACGTTGTGGACGCCGGCGTCTCCGGGGCCCAGCATGAGCGGCGGCAGACCCTTCGCGGATGCCGGACTGGCACCGATCGCGAGGATGGTTCCGAGAGCAAGACAGAGTGCTACGAACAAGCGAGTCAAGAGAATCTCCTGGCTGTGGGGGTCCTCGACCTTTGCACATCTCCCCCCGCGATGGCGAGTCCGGACGGGTCTCGACAGCCTGACTGAACATTCAGTAAGGTCCAAAGAACGAGTCAGACAGGCAGGTCGACGATGAAGATCCGATGGACCCATCTCGCGGTCCTGCTCGTCGCTCTAGCACTGGCTGCGTGCAGCACGTCGACCGAGGAGTTGGGCTCGGGACCTCCACTGGCGATGGCCGCCGGCACAGCGTCCTCAGCCGCGACGGAGGACCCGATGTCCTTGTCGTTGGCGGTCTTCAACGTCGAGTACGGCGGCACGGCCGCCACCGATGCCGTCCTGGCGGACCTCGACGCTGATGTCGTCGGCGTGCTCGAGTCCTATAACCGGTTGCCAGAGATCGCGGCCGCTGCCGACTATCCCTACTACGACGTCGGTCTGCAGATCCTCTCGAAGTACCCCATCCTCGAGCCGTCGGGCGCCGACGGGCTCTACGCCTACCTCGAGGTGCGGCCGGGCGAGGCGATCGCGATGATCAACACTCATCTCGACTACGTCAAGGATGGCCCCAACCGGCTCCAGCGTGGGGTGCCCGTGGCCAAGGTGCTCGCTGACGAGCAGGAGATCAGGCTCTCCTCGATCGACAAGCTGCTGCCGTCCGCGACGCGGCTGCTGGACCAGGGCTGGCCGGTGCTGTTCACCGGCGACCTGAACGAGCCCTCGCACTTGGACTGGATCGGGCGGACAACGGACCAGCACGACGGGATCGGACCGGTGGCGTGGCCGGTCAGTGAGGCGCTCGTCGGCGCCGGGCTGCGCGACTCCTACCGCGTCGCGCACCCGGATCCGCTCACCGATCCGGGCAACACGTGGGGCCAGGTCGCGGGACGGGGCCACAGCATGCCGCGTCGGATCGACTTTGCCTATGTCGGCGGCCCGATCACCGTGCACGACAGCCAGGTGATCGGCGAGCGTGGGGGAGACAGCGTCGACCGAGGCTACCCGGGATGGACCTCTGACCACCGGGCCGTGCTGTCCGACCTCACCGTCACCCCAGTCCCCATCCCCACGACGGTGGCACTGTCCAGCCGGATGCTCACCGTGGGCGACACCGTGACGGCGACCTACCGCCTACCCGCCGAGGTCGAGGGCCAGGACGACGCTATCGGTGGCAGGATCACCCTGACCGGGCCCAGCACCGTGTCGCGTGACGTCTCCGATGCCGGCGGATCGGTGAGGTTCGGCACTCGCGACCTCGAACCGGGCTCCTATGAGGTGGACCTGGCTGATGCGGACGGTCAGGTCGTCGCCAGCAACGAGCTCTACGTCCGGCCGCGCGATGCGAAGGTCAGTCTCACCACTGATCGGTCGGCCTACGCGGTGGGTGACCCGATCACGGTGAGCTGGACCGATGGGCCAGCCAACCGGTGGGACTGGATCGGGGTCTACCGCGCAGACGCCGCGGATCCGGAGAGCGACGACTACCTGGTCTGGGCCTACACCGGCGGCCACGACGCCGGCGCACTCCCGCCGACGACGGACGGCGAGCTGGTCCTCGGCCGAGACCAGCAGGGCAAACCCTGGCCCCTCCCACGTGGGCGCTACGTCGTGCACTACCTGCTCACTGATCAGTACGCCAGCGCTGGTTCGGCCACCTTCACCGTCCGCTGACCGCTGGCGCACGTTCTTAGCCTGGATCGGTGGACAGGGGGCCGCTGCCGGGGTGCCGGCCCCCTGGGGTGCTCGCCGACAGGGCAGTTACCGGGAGAGCAGTCCTTGGCTTCCGGCTGCTGGCCGAGGTTCGAAACTGCACCCCGGTCCGTCTGCCGCGGTGCTGTGGTGGCTGAGGACCCGGTATACCGGCCGCTTTGCCACCACAAGACCGCGGGAGACGCATGAAGACCGCGGCAGACGCCCACCACGCGCGGCCAGGCAGCACCAGCAACCCGACGGCGACCCGAACCCACCGGAGCCCTCACCCGGCGTAGCTGCGTCTGTCGGTCGCCACCACCAGCGACCGGCAACCCGGCCAGCGACCCCTTAAGGGAGCGGCTCGACCACCTCGTAGTCACCGAGCCTGGGCGCGAGCGCCGCCACCTGGGCATCGCCGTCGCCGAGCAGGTGGTCCAGGGTGGTCAGTCGGGCGACCAGGTGGCCGACGGCGTACTCCATCGTCATCCCGATGCCACCGTGCAGCTGGATCGCCTCCTGGCCGATGTGTCGACCGGCTCGGCTCACCTGCAGCTTCGCGCGGGCGGCGGCGTCGCGCACCTGGACGGGCGTTGAGCGGGGGTCCGCCAACACCATGGTGGCCCAGGTGACGATGCTGCGGGTGAGCTCGAGCGAGGTGTACATGTCGGCGGCCCGGAAGGTGAGGGCCTGGAAGTGGTTGAGGGTGACGCCGAACTGCTTGCGCGTGGTGAGGTAGCCGGTGGTCAGCCGCAGAGCCGCCTCCATAGCGCCCAGTGACTCGTGACAGGACGCGATTCGAGTCGCCGCCAGCACCTGCTCGACGGTGTCGGTGGCGTCACCGCCGGCCCCGAGCGGCCGAGCGGCCGCTTGGTCGAAGGTAACCCGTGCGGCGCGGCCGCCGTCCAGGGTGCGGTACGACGTCCGCTCGGTGTCCGCGGCATCCACCAGAAGGAGCGTGTCGTCCGCCAGCACGACGAAGACGTCGGCGCGTCCACCGTTGAGGACCGGCTCCGCGACCCCGGTGACCCGACCTTCGTTCACGTGCAGTTCGTGGCCGGGAGTGGTGAGCCAGGCGAACGCCGGCACCATCTCACCGGATGCCAGCGACCCGAGCAGCTCTGCTTGCTGCTCGGGTGAGCCGCAAGCGGCGATCAGGCCGCCGGTGAGCACGACCGCCTCCACGAAGGGCTCGGGTGCGATCACCGCACCGATCTCCTCGGCGACGACGGCCACGTCGACCGGGCCGCCGCCGCTGCCACCCACGTCTTCGGGGAAGGGGAGGCCGAGCACGCCCATCTCGGCGAGGCCTTGCCAGATCTCCTCGTCGAAGCCGGGGTCGGTCTCAGTGACGGCCCGGCGCCGCTCGGCGTCGTACCCCTTCAGCAGCGAGCGGACCGCATCGGCCAGCGCCTCTTGCTCGTGGTCGCGCAGGAAGTCCATGGTGTGCTCCTTACAGCCCGAGGATGGTGCCGGCGATGATCTGTCGCTGCACCTCGTTGGAGCCGCCGTAGATCGAGGCCTTGCGGAAGTTGAGGTAGGTCGGCCCGGACAGCTGCGCCCAGAGGGGCACGTCGGAACCATCGCCGCCTCCCGAGGCCACCGAGAGTGGGCCGGCGGCCTCGACCAGGAGCTCGGTGACCTCCTGCTGCAGCTCGGTGCCCTTGAGCTTGAGCACCGAGGAGGCGGGATCAGGCTTGCCATCGGCGGAGTTCGCGACCACGCGCAACGCGGTCAGCTCCAGGGCGAGCAGCTGGTTCTCGACCTCCACGACGCGTGCCGCGAAGAGCGGGTCGGCGAGCTTGCCGTTGCCGGCGGCGACCTCCTTCACCCGGGCCAGGTTGCGCTTGGTGGAGCCGACTGGTGCCACCCCCACCCGTTCGTTGCCGAGGAGGAACTTGGCATAGGTCCAGCCTTGGTTGAGCTCACCGACGAGAAGGTCGGCCGGCACCCGGACGTCTTCGAAGAAGACCTCGTTGACCTCGAAGGAGCCGTCGACCAGCTGGATCGGGCGCAGCGTGACGCCGTCGGCATCCATCGGCACCAGGAGCATCGAGATGCCGGCCTGCTTCTTGGCCTCCGGGTCGGTGCGGCAGAGCACGAAGATCCAGTCGGCGTACTGCCCCAGGGTGGTCCAGGTCTTCTGTCCGTTGATCACCCACTCGTCGCCGTCGCGCACCGCGCGGGTGGTCAGCGACGCCAGATCCGAGCCCGCGTTGGGCTCGGAGAACCCCTGACACCACCAGATGTCGAGGTTGGCGGTGGGCGGCAAGAAGCGCTCCTTCATCCGCTGGCTGCCGAAGTTCGCGATCACCGGACCGATCATGTTCGCGTTGAAGGCGAGTGGTGGGATCACCCCCGCGAGCTGCAGTTCCTCGTGCCAGATGTGGCGCTGCAATGGCGTCCAGTCGCGCCCGCCCCACTCGACCGGCCAGTTCGGCACGGCCAGACCGTGGGCGTTGAGGATCCGCTGGGTGGTGACCACGTCCTCCTTGCTGGCGTGCAAGCCGGCGAGGGTCCGGTCCCGGATCTCTGCCGGGACCTGGGTGGCGAAGAAGGTCCGCATCTCCTCGCGAAACGCCTGCTCCTCGGCGGTCAGGGCGAGATCCATGCACGTCTCCTCAAGGCTCCTGGGACTGGCGTCTCACGCTACCCGGCACCACTCGGCGCAGACGCGACGGATCCCGCCTTCCCCGTGGCTGTGGCTCCTCCAGCGGTCAGGCGGCAGCCACACCCTCGGCGCTGCCTGTCTCTAGCGCCGCGGAGAGGATGTCGCGCACGTCCGAGACCAGGTGCACCGTGACCGCGTCACGCACCTCCTGCGGCACGTCGTCGAGGTCCGGCTCGTTGCGCTGCGGCAGGAACACGTCGGTCAGGCCAGCCCGCTGGGCTGCCAAGAGCTTCTGCTTCACCCCGCCGATAGGCAGCACCCGTCCAGTCAGGGACACCTCGCCGGTCATGCCGACCTCCGCCCGCACGGGACGATCCGTCAGCAACGAGACCAAGGCAGTAGTCATCGTGACGCCCGCGGACGGTCCGTCCTTGGGGACCGCGCCGGCCGGGAAGTGCACGTGGACGGGTCGGTCGAGCCGGGTCGACTCGATCCCGAGCTCCTCGGCGTGCGCCCTGACCCAGGACAGCGCGATCTGCGCCGACTCCTTCATCACGTCGCCGAGCTGACCGGTCAAGGTCAGGCCCTGCTGGTCGCCCGGTAGGGAGGTGGCCTCGACGAAGAGCACGTCGCCACCCATCCCCGTGACGGCGAGGCCCGAGGCGACGCCCGGGACCGACGTACGCTCGCGCGACTCCGGGGTGAACCTCGGGCGCCCGATCAGGTCCTTGAGGTCAGGCTCGTCGATCGTCACCGGCACCTGTGGCAGTGACGCTTTGCGGAACGCCTTCGCCAGCAGTCGCTCGAGCTGCCGGACACCGGCCTCGCGGGTGTAGTTCGCCGCGATCTCGCGGAGCGCCTCGCCGGTGATGGTCACGTCCTCCGCTGTCAGCGCAGCTCGCTCGAGCTGCCGCGGCACGAGGAAGTCGCGGGCGATCGCGACCTTGTCCTCCTCGGTGTACCCGTCGATGGTGACCAGCTCCATCCGGTCCAGCAGGGCCGGCGGGATCGTCTCCAGCACGTTGGCGGTCGCGATGAAGAGCACGTCGGACAGGTCGAGGTCGAGCTCGAGGTAGTGGTCCCGGAACGTGTGGTTCTGTGCGGGATCCAAGACCTCGAGCAGGGCCGCGGCGGGGTCGCCTCGGTAGTCGGAGCCGACCTTGTCGACCTCGTCCAGCAGGACGACCGGATTCATCGAGCCCGCCTCCTTGATCGCACGCACGATGCGGCCGGGGAGGGCACCGACATAGGTACGCCGGTGTCCGCGGATCTCGGCCTCGTCGCGGACGCCGCCGAGGGCGACCCGGACGAACGTGCGGCCGAGCGCCCGCGCGACGGACTCTCCCAGCGAGGTCTTGCCGACTCCCGGCGGTCCGGCGAGCAGGACGACGGCGCCGGAGCCTCGGCCGCCCACGACCGAGAGCCCGCGCTCGGCGCGCCGGGCCCGGACCGCGAGGTATTCGACGATCCGCTCCTTGACCTCGTCCAGGCCGTGGTGGTCCGCGTCGAGCACGGCGCGGGCTGCCGCGATGTCCGTGATGTCCTCCGTGGTGACCGTCCACGGCAGGTCGAGCACGGTGTCCAGCCAGGTCCGGATCCACCCGGCCTCGGGGTTCTGGTCACTGGAGCGCTCGAGCTTGTCGACCTCGCGCAGCGCCGCCTCGCGGACCGCCTCCGGAAGCTCGGCGGCCTCGACCCTGGCGCGGTAGTCGTCCGACCCGTCGGGCTCGCCCTCGCCGAGCTCCTTGCGGATCGCGGCCAGCTGCTGCCGCAGCAGGAACTCGCGCTGGTTCTTGTCGAGCGACTCGCGCACGTCGGACTCGATCTGGTCGTTGACCTCGGTCTCGGCCAGATAGGACTTCGTCCACTCGATGAGCAGCGGCAGTCGGGTGGCCGGGTCGGGGGTCTCCAGCAGCTCGCGCTTGCGCTCGACCGAGAGGTACGGCGCCCAGCCGGCCGTGTCGGCCAGCAGGCCGGGGTCGTCGATCGCGTTGATCGAGTCGATGATCTGCCAGGCCTCGCGCCTCTGGAGCAGCTCGATGACCAGCAACTTGTAGTCGGCCGCGAGTGCCCGCAGCTCGTCGGTGACGGGGGCCGGCTCGACGGGCTCGGCCTCGACCCACAGGGCCGCTCCCGGGCCGCTCACTCCGGAACCGATCCGGGCGCGCGCACCGGTGCGCAGGACGGCTGCGGGGGTGCCACCGCGGGACTTGCCTACCTGCTCCACCTGGGCCACCACGCCGTGCGAGGGGTAGGAGCCGTCCAGCCGAGGAGTCACCAGCAGCTCGGGGGTGTCACCGTCGGCGGCCGATCGCGCCGCATCGACGGCTGCCTGGGCCGCCTCGCCGAGCTCGATCGGCACGACCATCCCCGGCAACAGCACGACGTCGTCGAGGAACAGGACGGGAAGTCGTTTCGTGGTCATTCAGAGTCCTTCGTAGAAATTGAGTCGCTGCTACTCAACCTGTTTGAGCCACCCGTTGTTCCCGACTTCCGTGGATACTGAGCGGGTGGGCTCGACGGACAGCGGCGGTGCGGCGATCGCTGGAGTCGTGGACCGGCCGCGACTCTTCCGCATCCTCGACTCCTCCCTGCTCCGGGTCTGTGTCGTCCAGGGCCCGAGTGGCTCCGGCAAGACCACGCTGCTGCGCAGCTGGGTGCTCCAGCCGGACGGGCGGGAGCAGACATTGTGGGTCTCGCTCGGCCGCGGCTTCACGACCCGGGACGCCTTCTGGCGCCACGTCGCCAGCAGCGCGATGCGACATGGCGATCTCTCGAAGGACGCGGCGGCGCGTGCCGGCGAGGAGCTGAGCCTGGCCGGTGACCCGGTCCGGATCGCCAGCCGGTTGCTCGCCGATGTCGGACCCGTCGTCGTGATCCTGGATGCCTACGAGCACCTGGCGGACCTGACGCCGGTGATCGACGCCGACCTCGCCCGGCTGCTCGGTGCCGTGCCCGACCTGCGAGTCATGATCACTACTCGTGGTCGCACCGACCTGGTGGACCTGGATCTGCCCGGTGGCGGGATGGTCCGGGTGATCACGCTGGCCGAGCTGGCCCTCACCACCGATGAGATCGCCGCCCTGGTCGCCGCCCAGACCGGCATCGAGGACGAGCGACTGGCGCTGTCGGTCGGGGACGCGACCCGAGGGTTCCCGCTGACGGTGCGTGCCGTCGTGCTCGCGCTGGCGCAGCTCGGTCGGATCCCGCGGGTTGACTCGATGGAGTGGGACGCGGTCGTGGCGGCCAGGCTCGAGTCGCTGCTGCCCGATCCGGTCGCGGTCCAGTTCGTCACCGACACCAGCGTGCCGCCGTACGTCGATCTGGAATTGGCGCAGCAGCTCAGCGGGCACCCTGCCCCGCAGGAGCTGTTGGACATGCTGGAGCGCAACGGCTTCGGTCGCTGGATCCCCTACGCGCGCAACCGACCGGTGTTTCAGTACGCCGAGACCATTCGCGACACCTTCCGCGCTCGAGCCCAAGACGACCCCGACCGGTTCCGACGCTCCTGCACCACCACCGCACTGTGGCTGCTCGGGAACGAGGAGGTCGTTGACCAGGCGCTGCGATTCGCCGTCGACGGCGAGGACTACGCGCTCGCCGGTCGCGTGGTCGTCTCGCTGGTCATCAGCAATCCGGACAGCTACATCACCGACCGGTTCCTTCCTGTGTTGGAGAAGGTTCCCGAGGCCAGCCTGGGAGAGCATCCGATGCTGGCCTTCGGGCTCGGCCTGGCACTGATGGCGAACCCGCTGCGGCGCCTCGAGGCGCCCCGTGTCTTCCAGATCGCGGTCGACTCGGCCTCGCGGCCGGCGTACATCGAACCGTCGATCGATGCGTTCTCGCACACCAGCATGCGAGCGGTGAGCCGGCGGCTGGCCGGAGACTGGCGCGCGTCGTCCGAGGCATGCCTCGAGATCCTGCCGCTGGTGGATGCTCTCCCACCTGCCGTGCTGGCCAACGCCAGCGAGCACGTGGGGACGATCCTCCGGCAGCTGAGCTTCTCGATCTGGCAGGGTGGCAGCATCGAGCAGGCGCTCGCGACAGCCAACCGCTCGGTGGCGCTGTGTTCGAGGCCGGCGCCGCGGAACTACTCGCTGGTCTACGCCGCCGCGATCAGTGCGTTCGCCGGGGACACCATCGCCGCCGAGGCCATCGTCTCCTCGATCGACGGCAATGCCTGGCCGCCCGAGATGCGCGGGACCTCGATGAACGGCCTGGGTCTGCTGGCCGAGGCCTACGTCTCCCTTGACCGGCACGACTTCGAGCGAGCGGCCGCGATTCTGCGTGACACGCGGGCCTACATGCGCACCAACGAGTACTGGCCGTTGATCACCACGGCCTGGGTGATCGCCAAGCACGGGCTCGGGCAGGCACATGCGGAGGCTGAGCGCGTCACCAGAGAGCTCAGCGGCGCGACCCCGCCACCCGGTGTGGGCAACAACGTGGCCACCGAGCAGCTGCATGCCGTGCTCGCGAATGCCTGGATGGCCAGCGGTGATCACCGCGCGGCCAGGTCGCTGCTCGAGGTGCAACCCGAGAACAGCCCTCACCTGGCGGCGGCCAGGGTGGCCTGGCTGCTGGGCGCCGGACGCGACGGCGAAGCGCTGCAGCAGACCCGCCCCCTGCTCGGCCTTCCCGGCCACACGGTCCGCTCGCGTGCCGAGACGCAGACGGCGGGAGCCGTGGCGGCGCTGCGTCAGGGCGAGCCCGAGATGGCGTGGTCGTGGCTGAACTCCGCTGCTGTCGCGTGGGAGACCTCCGGTCCGCGGATGCACGTCGCCCTGCTCGACCCCCGTGATCGGCGGCTGCTGTGGGAGTTCGCCGGCGAGCGGGGGTCGGCGGCCCTCCGCCGCTATCTCGACATCCCGCTCTCGTCGGCGACATCCGTCCGTCGCGCCCCGGCGAGCCTGACGCCGCGGGAGACGGTAGTGCTCACGGCGCTCGCCGAGCACGACGGGATCCGGGAGGTGGCCGAGGCCCTCTACGTGTCTCCGCACACCGTGAAGACGCAATTGCAGAGCATCTACCGCAAGCTGGGGGTCTCCTCGCGCCACTCCGCTCTCGCCGTGGCCCGCGAGTTCGGGCTGATCGGCCGCTAGCCAAGGCGGGCCCTTAGTCCCGGGACCAAGTGTGTGAGCTTGAGGATGAATTGGGGAGGGAGGGGCCTTCCGCGGCGGTGGTTGGGTGCGGCAGAGTCCGTGCCGCTGAGGCTGAATCGTTCCGGCCAGGCTAGTGACGGGCACACGCATGTGTGCTCTTCCGCGCGAATCGGGTCGATTCAGGGCACCCTCGGCGTGTAGTACTATGCGCGCGTTTGCCTCTTACACCCGGCGATGCGGGCCATGAGGCTGGTTTGCCTCTGAGAGACCTGATACCTGGGGGACTGATGACATTGCTCGGAGTTCGGCGCACGCCCTCGGTGAGGCGCGCTTGGATCAGAGCAGTCTTCGTCGGCCTCCTGGTCGTCTTGGGGTTGCCATTCCTCGACACTCCGGCGCACGCGGCGGAGGACTACCTGCAGATCACCAAGGGCGTCGACGAGGCGACTCCGCAGCCTGGCCAGACCTTCACCTACACGATTCAGGTCACCTGTTCGGAGGCGGACTGTCTCGAGGCCCAGCTGACCGACACCCTGCCGGCGGAGCTGGCCGGCTTCGACATCGTCAACGTCACGATGAATCCAGGTCCGGGGACCATCCCGCGGACGGTGACGTGGAACCCAGGCGGCACGTCGACCCCGCCGGCCCAGGTCGGCACCAGCACCGGCCTCGTGGTGGACATGGCCCAGGTGACCAACAACCCGCCCGGCGTCGGCCTGGTCAACGGCCAGACCCTTACCGTGCAGATCAGCCTGCGGGTGCCGGACGACTATCCGCCGGGCACCAGCCCCGACATCGTGAACACGGCGCACGCGACGGCGACCAACGCCAACCCGGTCCAAGACAGCGCGACGGTCAACATCGACTCGCCGACCGAGCTCGCGGCCGACGCCACCAAGACCTGGACCCCGGCCAGTCAGCCGTTCAATCCTGGCGCCGCCTCCACCATCGCGATGGGGCTCACCAACACCTCCAACGTGCCGGTGGACACCATGGTGATCCAGGAGCCGAAGGCTGCTCCCGACCCCGCCGCCTCCTTGGACGCGAGCAACCCCTTCACCATCACGAACTTCACCGGCTTCAGCGGGGTGTCCCTGCCGGCTGGCTGCACCAACGTGCAGGTGGATGCCTACGTCCTCAGCGGGGGGACCTGGAGCTGGGTTTCCGGCACCCCGGTGGCCGCGCCGACGCTCGCCTTGCCCACCGGCGTGAGCAACGGCGACGTCGGGGGCGTCCGGATCACCTGCACCGGTGAGATGGCCCCCAACGCGCACATCGGTGTCAACCTCGGTCTCGAGCAGCGAGCGACCCACCGCAACACCGGAGCCGACCTGTCCACCGCGCAGCATCGCGTCGACAACACCTTGGTGGGCACGGTCGCCACCGACGGTGGCGACCCGGTGACCGACGACGCCAGCGACGACTACACCATCATGCCGTCCGTTCCGACGGTGGAGACCAACAAGGACATCTCCCCGAACCGGATCACCGCTGGCCAGTCGGCCAGCGCCACGCTGACCACGACCAACGGCGCGGTGCCGGTCACCACGATGACGGTCGCAGACCTGGACTTCTTCACCGACGAAGTCACCTTCGGTGGATTCACCTCGGCGCCACAGTGGCCAGCCGGCGCCACCGCTGCGACGGTCACCTACTACCCGCTCGACGGCGGCGACCCGGTCGAGGTCGCCTTCACCAACGGGGCGATTCCCACCCCGCCAGGCATGCCGATCTCCGGCTTTGCGATCACCTGGACCGGCAACACGATCCAGGCCAACGCGCCCAGCGAGATCAAGTTCGACATCGACAGCAGCGAGGACGCCGCCACTGACGCGCCTCTCGACCTCACGAACACGGTCGACGCCGAGGTCACCGCGCCCAACGGGCTCACCGACGAGGACAGCGACTCCGACAACCTGACCATCGTCAACCCGAGCGTCGACGTCACGATCAACAAGACGGTGCGACCCTCCAGCGCCGTCGAGCCCGGCGAGACGGTGATCTCCTCGCTGCAGACCAATGCCACCTCCCAAGGCGATGGAGTCGTCCTCGACACCATCGTGGTGGAGGACTCGTGGGGAGGTGGCGACGGCGAGTTCTGGAACGCCTTCGACCTCGAGGCGATCGCGCCCACCCAGGTGCCGGGGGGCGCCACGCTCACCGTCGAAGTCCAGGGCCCAGACGGCACCTGGCAGACACTCACCGTCTACGGCCCGGAGGCCGCCACCACCGTCTTCCAGATGACCAACCCCGAATTGGTGACCGCGCTCGGCGCGATCGGGCTCACCCCGGAGTCGGTCCAGGGCATCCGGTTCACCTTCACCGACGACACGGGCTTCCCCGCAGACACGACGGTCACCCCCAACGTCGTCTACAGCGCGCGCAGTGATCAGCGCAACGGCGGAGCCGTCACCCCCGGGCCGGACCAGCCGACGCCCTACACCAACACCGCGACCGCGCACACCGACGGCGAGAGCGCCGGCGGCAAGGACCTGAGTGCCGACGACTCCGACACCGACCAGGGCACCGTCATCACCCACGACGGTGGGCCCGGTCCGGTCGACATCGAGAAGCGTTGGGTCCAAGACGCCGTCGACTCTCAGTCCGGCCAGCAGGCGACGACCAACCTGTTCTGGAATGTGGGCCGAGGTCTGAGCTCGGTCACCATCAGTGATCCCGCCAGCGGATACGCCACCCCGGCAGGGACCGTCTTCGATGCGTTCAACCTGGTCCAGGTCAACTCCATCGGGGCCGGCAACGAGCCGTTCTCGAACGGGTGGTACCTGAAGTACGACCGGATCACCGCCGTCCAGCTCTACAACTCCAACACCGGCGTCTGGGACACCGTCCCGGCTCC
>JBDHZT010000039.1:0-31571 GCA_039811985.1 Nocardioidaceae bacterium
CAAGAACACCGCGGCAGACACCGCCACTCCCGGCGATCGCCACGCGACGGACGAAGTTGCGACAGCTTCTCGACCGATCGGGCGCCCACGACAGCAGCTCTCATCGGTGCGATCTCTTGGCAGATAGCCCGAACGGACTAGACCGGTCTAGTCCCTTCGGGTCATTTCGGCGCGACACTCCGTGCGCGGGTTGGTGCGCCTCGCCGACCCCACCAGACTGGTCTGGACAGATGGGCTGGTTCGACTGGGCCGGGGGACCGGCACCCGGGAGGGATGAGGCAGAGCGTGAGCGGACAACACCGAGGCCCGATGGTGGCCTTCATGGTGGTGGCGCTGGTCTGCGCCGGTCTGCTGTTCCATGAGAGCAGGGGCCGCGCAGGCTCCAATCTGCTGCATCCCTCCCGGGTGCCTGCTGCCGCTGCGTCGTCGCCGACCCCCGGACGGTCCCCGGATGCCCGCTCGACCTCGGCTGCCGAGCTCGAGGCGACGCCGCCCTCCCGGCCGGCCACCGCTCCACCGACGACCGCGCCGTCGCAGACGCAGGGCACTTCGATCCCGGGATCTCCCCGAGCGAAGCTGCCCGGCGCTCCGGAGGCAGGGCGACAGCGCGATCAGGCCGGCGAGTCCAACCACACGATGCAGGCCAAGAAGGCTGGCAAGCACCGCAAGCACCGCCGTGCCCAGGAGCAACAGTGGCAGCCGCCGGGCGCGGACCCGGTGATCATTCCTCCGTCGGAGCCAGCTCCGCCCGCACCGTGACCTGGTCCGCGGAGTCGTCGCGGACCAGGGTCAGCTCGCCGACGATCTTCCCGGCGTTGGTCACGTCCACGCGGGCGGCCTCCACGGCCGCGATCGCGGCCGCGGAGCCGGTGATCTCGGCAGCCGTGACTGGCGTGCGCATGGAGGCCTTTGCCTGAGACTTGGCTCCCCGGATCCCGGTCAGGGCGGCAGCGACATGGGTGAGCAGGGTCGGATCGCCGTCGTGGCCGCCGAGCTCGGTGGTGGTCGGCCAGGCGGCCCGGTGGATCGAGCCATCCTGCCACCACGACCAGACCTCTTCGGTCACGTAGCACAGGAACGGTGCCAGCAGTCGCAGTTGGACGTGCAAGGCCAGTGACAACGTCGCCCGGGCCGATGCGGTGGCGGCGCCGCCGTCCTCGGCGTACGCCCTCTCCTTGACCAGCTCGAGGTAGTCGTCGCAGAAGCTCCAGAAGAACCGCTCGGCGGTCTCCAGGGCAGTGGTGTAGTCGTAGGCCTCGAACGCGGTGGTTGCCTCCTCCACCACCTGGCCGAGCCGCGCCAGCAGAGCCCGATCCAGCGGCTCGGTGACAACGCCGGGGGCGGGGTCGACGGCACCGACGCCACCGAGGACAAACTTGGAGGCGTTGAGCACCTTCATCGCCAGCCGGCGACCGACCTTCATCTGCGACTCGTCGAAGGGGGAGTCCAACCCGGGTCGGCCGATCGCGGCACGCCAGCGGACGGCGTCAGCGCCGTACTTGTCGAGGATCTCGGTGGGCACCACCACGTTGCCCTTGGACTTCGACATCTTCTTGCGGTCCGGGTCGACGATGAAGCCCGAGATCAGGGCATGACTCCACGGAGCGACGTGATTCTCGAAGTCGGCGCGGACGACCCGGCTGAACAGCCAGGTGCGGATGATGTCGTGGGCCTGGGTGGCCAGATCCATCGGGAAGACCCGACCCCACAGATCCTCATCGGTCAGCCAGCCGCCGGCGATCTGCGGGGTCAACGACGACGTGGCCCAGGTGTCCATCACATCCGGGTCGCCCACGAACCCGCCGGCCTTCCCGCGCTGGTCGTCGTCGTAGCCCCGTGGTGCGTCGGTGGACGGGTCGATGGGGAGCTCCGCCTCGCTGGGCAGCAGGGGGTGGTCGTAGTCGGGCTCGCCGTCACCGTCGAGGGGATACCAGACCGGGAAGGGGATCCCGAAGAACCGCTGACGCGAGATCAGCCAGTCGCCGTTGAGGCCCCCCACCCAGTTGTCGTAGCGGTGCTTCATGTGCGCAGGGATCCACTCGATCTCCGCTCCGCGGGCGAGGAGTTCGGCGCGCAGCTCGGGATCCCTACCGCCGTTGGTGATGTACCACTGACGGGTAGCGACGATCTCCAGCGGCTTGTCGCCCTTCTCGTAGAAGTTCGCCATCCGCTGCGTGGGCACCGGCTCACCGTCCAGGTCGCCGGTCTCGCCGAGCATCTCCACCATCTCTGCACGCGCCGAGAAGGTGGTCTTGCCGGCCAGCCGGTCGTACGCCGAGGCGCCAGCGCCGCTCAGCCACTCGGGTGTCTCCCGCAGCAGCCGGCCGTCGCGACCCACGATGGTGCGCATCGGCAACTGCAGCTCGCGCCACCACTGCACGTCGGTCAGGTCGCCGAAGGTGCAGCACATCACCAGGCCGGAGCCCTTGTCGGGTTCGGCGAGGTGGTGGGCGAACACCGGCAGCTCGACGCCGAAGACCGGCGAGGTGACGGTGCTGCCGAACAGCGACTGATAGCGCTCGTCGTCGGGGTGCGCGATCAGGGCCACGCAGCTCACGATGAGCTCGGGCCGGGTCGTCTCGATGTGGACGGGGCCGCCGTCGGGCCGGTGGAAGGCGACCCGGTGGTAGGCGCCGGCGTACTCCCGCGCCTCCAGTTCGGCTTGCGCAACTGCGGTCTGGAAGGTGACGTCCCACATCGTCGGCGCCTCGGCCAGGTAGGCCTCACCGCGGGCAAAGTTGCGCAGGAACGCGGTCTGGCTGACCAGCCGGGACTTCGTCCCGGCCGTGGTGTAGGACTCCGCCCAGTCCACGGACAGCCCGAGCGTGCGCCACAGCGCCTCGAAGACCTGCTCGTCCTCCTCGACCAGCTGCTCACAGAGGCGGACGAAATTGGGCCGGTCGACCGGCACCTGCCGCTTGGGGTCCGGCTTCTCCGGTGGCGTGAAGTCGGGGTGGTAGGGCAGCGACGGGTCGCATCGGACGCCGTAGTAGTTCTGCACCCGACGCTCGGTGGGCAGTCCGTTGTCGTCCCAGCCCATCGGGTAGAAGACGGCCTTGCCCCGCATCCGGTGGAAGCGGGCGATCAGGTCGGTGTGGGTGTAGGAGTAGACGTGGCCGACGTGCAGGCTGCCCGACACCGTCGGCGGGGGAGTGTCGATGCTGTAGATATCAGCGCGCTCGCGGCTGCGGTCGAACCGATAGGTCTGGTCGGCCTGCCAGGTCGCCGACCATCGCTCCTCGAGCCCCTCCAGTGCCGGCCGGTCCGGTACGACGACGGGCCGGGCGTGGCTCGTCGTCGTGGACTGGGGCTGCTGGATCTGATCGGTCATAACGTCGAATCCTATGAGCCGAGGCGAGGCTGACGAAAACGAGTTCACGCCTGCCGCGGTCGCGCCGTACGGTCGCTGCATGGTGCGTGTGGAGTTCCTCGACGATCCGGCCCTTGTGCTCGAGCGAGCGGGCGAGTTCTTGGCGCGCGACGGGCTGCTCAACACGGTGGTGGCGTCGGTGACCACCCGCGCCGCGGCCGAGGACGCGCTGGGTGCCGAGCGCGATCTCGACGTGCCCCGCTGGTGGGCCGTGCTGACCGACGAGGCGAGCGGCGATCATGAGGTGATCGGCGTGGTGATGCGTACCGCCCGCGGCGCGCCATACCCGCTCTACGTGCTCCAGATGCCGGACGAGGCGGCAGTGACCTTCGCACAGGCATTGGTCGACCGGGGTGAAGACGTGACCGCCGCCAACGGAGTGCTCCCCACCACCCGCGTCGTGGCCGACCATCTCGCGCGAGGTGCTGGGCGGTCGGTGGTCGAGAGCCAACGGACCCGGCTCTTCGAGCTCGGCGAACTGCGCCCGCCGCTCGCCTCACCGTCTGGCGCGCTGCGACTGGCCGAGGGGGCGGACGCCGAGCTGTGCCTGGCCTGGTTCTTGGCGTTCCTCGCTGACGCCGACGAACAGGCCGGCCGTGAGCGAGGCTCGAGCCCGGAGATCGGCGCGCACACGCTGGACGAGATGCAGCGCCGCATCGCCGACCAGCGGATCTGGCTCTGGGAGCTTCCCGACGGGGAGGTGGTTCACCTCACGGCGGCCAACCCGCCCAGCTTCGGCGTGTCCAGGGTCGGACCGGTCTACACCCCACCCGAGCACCGCGGCCACGGCTACGCGAGCGCCGCCGTGGCCGAGGTGTCTCGGCTGATCAGGGCTTCCGGGGCCCGGGTCTGCCTGTTCACCGATCAGGCCAACCCGACGTCGAACAAGATCTACACCGCGCTCGGCTACGAGCCGGTCGCAGACCTCGTCAATCTGGTCCTCAGCGCCTGAAGAGCGGCTTGTCCTTCGGGCAGACCGTCCCCTCCCGTGGGAGGGCGCCGGTGGCGTAGTAGCTGTTGAAGGCGTCGGTGACGCAGCTGTTGCCGAGCGCACCATGACCCCACCCGTCCATCAGGAGGAAGCGCGATCCCTCGAACAGCGTGGTGAAGCGTCGTGCTCCGGAGACCGGCGTGGCCGGGTCGTGGCTGTTGCCGACCACCAAGATCGGGTTTGCCGTGTTCGCGTCGAACGGGCCGCGGAAACTGTCTTGGCCATAGGCGCTGGGCCACTTAGCGCAGGGTGCCGATGCCCAGGTCCAGCTCGATCCGAACCAGGGGGACTGTCGATCCTGCGCCCGTCCCGCCTTCCACCAGGCCGCCCTGGTGGTCGGGTTCGGGGTGTCGGCACAGGCCACGCCGGCGAACGCGTCGTAGATCTTGACCTGGCGGGCGGCGTAGGGGGCCTCGCGGAAGCGGTCGGCCATCTTCCGCATGCGCTCGGCGGTCGGGTCGCCGGCCTTGTGCGGCTTGCTGTGGTGGGCCTTCTTCCAGACCCGCTGGAGCACCAAGGCCAGGTCGCGGTAGCTGTTGTTGTCGTACATCATGTAGAGGGTCGCGTCGACCAGGTCCTGATAGGTGATCCGCGCACCGCTGACGCGCAGCTTGCCCTGCTTGGCCTTGCGGATCATCCAATGCCACTTGGCCGTCGCGTCGCCGGCGAGGCGACACTGGGAGGCGCCCATCCGGTCGCACTCGGTCAGCGCGCTGGTCAGCGCCTCGTAGGCACCCTGGGCGCTGTTGATCCGTGTGCTGAACGGCTTCGCGGCGCCCCCGGCCGTCGTGGCCCAGGCCACCGGGTCGAGGACGCCGTCGACGACGAACCGGCCGACCCGGTCGGGGAACAGGGCGGCGTAGGTCGCACCGAGGTAGGTGCCGTAGGAGATCCCGTAATAGTCGAGGTGGTCCTCACCGACCGCCTGACGGATCAGATCCATGTCGCGGGCCGTGTCGGCGGTCGACATGTGCGCGACGATCCGGTTGGGCTTCTGCTGGCAGGCCGTCCGCTCCCAGGTCGCTGCCCGCCACACCTTCTTGGACTGGGCCTGCGTGATCGGGAAGCTGACTCGGACCCGCGGCACCGGCTGGGTGGCGCGACAGACGATCATCGAGTGCTCCCCCACGCCACGCGGGTCGATGCCGATGACGTCATAACGGTTGCGGACCGTCTTGCCGAGCAGCTCACCGGCGAACGGTGCGAACTGGGTGGCGCTGCCGCCTGGGCCACCGGGGTTGACGAACAGAGTCCCGAGCTTCTGGCCGGGATTGTTGGCCGGGATCTTCACCAGATCCAGGAGCACCGTGGGTCCGGTCGGGTCGTCGTAGTCCAGCGGCGCGGCCGCGGTGGCGCACATCGCGTCGCTCCCAGGGCTGCAATGCGCCCAATCCAGCGTGGGCACGGGCGCGTTCACCTGCTTGGCCGTCGTGGGTGGTGCGGCGGTGGCGGCGCCAGGGACGGCCCCGAGCACGCCTAGCACGAGACCGCCGATAGCGCCTAGGACGATGGCCGCTCGGCGGCCCGACGTCGATGTCATGGTTCCCCCGTTCCAGGTGATCGGCGCACGCGGCCGGGCACCAGGGTGGACGCTACCGCGCTCATCTAGACTCACGGAACCATGTCCGAGCTCTCCGCGCGTCCGGCGGCCACCTTCGCCGAGGCCGAGGACGCGTTGCTGTCGCGGTGGCCGGAGTCCAAGCTCGAGCCGTCGTTGGACCGGATCCGGGCCTTCCTCGACCTGCTGGGCGACCCGCAGACGGCGTACCCCGTCATCCACCTGACCGGCACCAACGGCAAGACCTCCACCTCCCGGATGATCGACACGTTGCTGCGGGCGCTGGAGCTGCGCACCGGCCGGTTCACCTCACCCCATCTGGAGCGGATGAGTGAGCGGATCTGCATCGACGGTTCACCGCTGACCGACGAGGAGTTCGTGCGGGCCTTCAACGACGTGGCGCCCTACACCCACCTGGTCGACACGAGCCAGCCTTTCCCCCTGTCGTTCTTCGAGACCATCGTGGGGATGGCCTATGCGGCGTTCGCCGACGCGCCGGTCGAGGTGGCCGTGGTCGAGGTGGGCATGGGCGGGCTGTGGGACGCGACCAATGTCGCCGACGGGAAGGTGGCCGTGGTGCTGCCGGTGGCCGTCGACCACGAGCGCTACCTCGGCGCCGACCCCGCGGGCATCGCCGTGGAGAAGGCCGGGATCATCAAGCCCGGCGCCACCGCCGTGCTCGCCGAGCAGACCCCGGCCGTCGCGGAGGTGCTGCTGCGGCGCGCAGCCGAGGTGGAGGCCACCGTGGTGAGGGAGGGCATCGAGTTCGGTGTGCTGCGCCGTGTCCCTGCGGTCGGCGGTCAGGTGGTGTCGCTGCGCAGCCTTCGCGGCAGCTACGACGAGGTCTTCTTGCCGTTGTACGGCGCGCACCAGGCCCACAACGCAACCACCGCGATCACGGCCGTCGAGGCCTTCCTCGGTGAGGAGCCTCTCGATGACGACGTGGTGCGAGCCGCGCTGGGCGAGGTCAGCTCGCCTGGTCGGCTGGAAGTCATCCGGCGCAGCCCCACCATCCTGCTCGACGCCGCCCACAACCCGCACGGCGCCGAGGCGAGCGCGGCGGCGCTGGCCGACTCGTTCAGTTTCTCCCCGCTGATCGGGGTGATCGGGGTGATGGCGGACAAGGACTACGAAGGGGTGCTGGCTGCCTTCGAGCCACAGCTGGCGCAGGTGGTGTGCACACAGAACTCCGATGCCCGCTCGATGCCGGCCGAGCGGCTGGCCGAGGTTGCTCGCGAGGTCTTCGGTGAGGACCGGGTGCTGGTCCGGACGCGGCTCGCCGACGCGATCGAGGAGGCGACCGCGCTGGCCGAACGCGGGGAGGCATACGGTGAGGCATTGGGTTCCGGTGCTGTCCTGGTCACCGGGTCGGTCGTCACGGTCGGGGAGGCGCGGGCGATGTTGAGGAGGCGGTCGTGAGCCAGCCGGTGCCCCGGGAGCGGTCCCCCCGACGCGGCATGTGCGCCGCGGTGCTCAGTCTCGAAGGCGTGGCCGTCGGCCTGTCGACGCCGGTGATGATCGTGCTGTCCGACGTCTCGGTCGGCAAGGCGCTCTTGCTCGGCCTCGGACTGGCACTGGCCTGTCTGGTGCTGGCCGGGCTGCTGCGCTGGGAGGGTGCCTACATAGTCGGCTTCGTGCTGCAGGCGGCCGCCATCGCGCTCGGCCTGCTGGTCTCGATGATGTTCGTGCTCGGAGTGATCTTCGCGGCATTGTGGACGGCGGCCTATCTGCTCGGTCGCAAGATCGAGCGCGACCGGGCGCTCGCCTATGCCGCTCTGGGGGGCGACGGATCGGCTCGGTAGTGTGCGCGCATGACCGAACGCACCCTGGTCCTGCTCAAACCTGATGCCGTCGCTCGCGGGCTGGTCGGTGAGGTCTTGCGTCGCTACGAGGCGAAGGGTCTCGAGCTGGTGGCGATGGAGTTGCGCACCATCGATGCGGCAATGGCAGATCGGCACTATGCCGAGCACGTCGAGAAGGACTTCTACCCGCCGTTGCGGGCGTTCGTGACCAGCGGTCCGCTCGTGGCGCTGGTGCTCGAGGGAGACTCCGCCGTGGACTGCGTCCGGGCCATCAACGGAGCCACAGACGGGCGACAGGCGGCGCCCGGATCGGTGCGCGGAGACCTGTCCCTGTCCAACCGTGAGAACCTCGTGCACGGGTCGGACTCGGCAGAGTCGGCGGCCCGCGAGATCGCGCTCTGGTTCCCGGGTCTCGCCTAATGGGGTGACCACCCACTAGTCTCCCCGAATGAGACGCATATCACATTCGACCGTTTTCCGTGCTTTGGTCGCGGTGACGGCAGCCGCAGTGGTGGCGGTGCTCGGGGCAGGTCCGTCCCCGGCCGCCGACCGTGCCTCCGGCTCGGCGGAGAAGCACCAGGCCAAGCCCGACCGCGTGGTGATCATCGTGGTCGACGCCTTGTCGCGCGAGATCGTGGACAAGTACCACATGGACCACGTGAAGAAGCTGATGCGCGCGGGTGTGAACGCACCGAACGCCTACCTCGGTCACCTCGGATCGGTGACCGTGGTGACCCATAACGTGATCACGGCTGGGATGCTGCCGAAGAACATGGGCTGGTCCTCGGAGGGATATCGCGACGCCACGGGCACGTTGGCCTCGATGTCGCCCAACGGGTCGCCGTACTGGTTCACCAGCGACTGGACCAAGGACCAGATGTTCGCGGTCCAGCAGCACGAGGGCTACCCCAAGCTGGCCGACTATCTGCATCGCGCCCGCCCGGGCTCCACGGTGGTCACCGTCAGCCCCAAGGGCTATGCGGGCTATGCCTTCGGTGGTCCCGGCTCCGACCGCATCATCACCTTCTCCGGCCGGAACTTCGACTGTGACGGTGATGGCGTGAACAACTGGCGCGGCCCGGACGGAGTGAATGTGCCGGCCTATCTGTCCAGCCCTCAGTGTGGGCGGTGGTACGTCGACTCGGCGAGCTCGAAGACCTACGACACCTACCTCTCGCCGGCTCGGCTCTACCCCCTCGACGGCGACCGCTACACGATCGGCAAGGACCCGGCTCACTACGGCGGCGATGTCTGGGCGGCCGACGCCGCGATCGCGGCGATGGACAACGAGGATGACTGGAGCGGAATCTTCGTCACACTCCCGGGAGTCGACAAGGCAGCGCACATGTGGGGCAGCGTGGACGACCCGGGTGGTCCGGACCCGATGACGCACCTGGCGAACGCTGCCGACGTTGCTGATGAGCAGGTCGGCAAGATCGTGGCTCACCTGCGCGACACCGGTGAGCTGGACAACACGCTGGTCGTGCTCACCGCCGACCACGGCTCCGTGCCCGGCCGGCACTTCTACGGCGTCGACGACGGCACCGCGGACCGTGGCTACAACAACTGGTACTACGGCGTCGGCGCCAATGCGAGCTACCTCAACCCCCAGCCGGCGCTTCAGCCACTCGTCGACACCGGCAACCTGGCCCAGGCCTACAGCGACAGCCAGCTGTCGTTCTGGCTCGCCGACACCTCGGCGACGAAGACCCGCCAGGCGGTGGGCATCGTCAAGAAGATGCCAGGCGTCTCGGCCGTGTGGGTGCGTCACGGCAAGCACTACGTGCGGAGCACACCGGTGCGCTGGGACCTGATGTCCAGCCGGGCGGAGCGACGGTGGTTCGCCGCCCACGCCCAAGAGCTGATCAACACCGAGGCCTCCCCGAGTGGGCCCGACGTGATCGGGTCACTGGTCGACGACACGACCTACTCGGTCGCTGGCGACCACGGCGGGCTGCAGCGCAGGTCGCAGCAGATCCCCATCGTGTTCGCCTACGGTGGGCTCTCGTCGCGCGACACCCGCGCTCCGGTCAGGTCGGTCGACATCATGCCGACTGTCTTGCGCCGGATGGGCATCAAGCCCATCTCGCGGATGGACGGGAAGGCCTGGAACCTGGGCTGAACCTCGGCTGAACCCGCTCGCGTGTCCTCCCCGGATCCGGGGAGGACACGCCTACGCTGAGGCTGGGCCGGTGCCAGCCTGCGCCGACCCTTCTTCCCCGAAGCACAGGCGAGGCGACCGCATGGCGAACAGCTTGATCGGCCGTGACATGGCCGTGGATCTCGGCACGGCCAACACGCTGGTCTATGTCCGTGGTCGCGGGGTCGTGCTGGACGAGCCCTCGGTCGTGGCGGTCAACGAGTCCACCGGCGAAGTGCTCGCCGTGGGCCACGAGGCCAAGCAGATGACCGGTCGCACGCCCGGTCCGATCTCGGTGGTGCGCCCCCTGCGCGATGGCGTGATCGCCGACTTCGAGGCCACCGAGCAGATGCTGCGGTTCTTCATCGCCCAGATCCACCGGCGGCGCTATCTCGCCAGACCACGCCTGGTCATCTGCGTGCCGAGCGGCATCACCGCTGTCGAGCAGCGAGCGGTCAAGGAGGTGGGCTACCTCGCGGGAGCCCGCCGCGTCTCGGTGATCGAGGAGCCGATGGCTGCCGCGATCGGTGCCGGCCTCCCGGTGCACGAGGCGACCGGCAACATGATCGTCGACATCGGCGGCGGGACGACCGAGGTGGCCGTTATCTCCCTGGGCGGAATCGTTGCCTCGACCTCGGTCAGGACGGCCGGCGACGACCTCGACCAGGCGATCCTCGGCTGGTTCAAGAAGGAACACTCGCTGATGCTCGGCGAGAGCACGGCTGAGCAGCTCAAGATCGCGGTGGGCTCCGCCTGGCCGCGCCTGGCCGAGCCGGACGCAGATGTGCGGGGCCGGGATCTGGTCTCGGGGCTGCCGCGCACCGTCGTGGTCTCCAGCGCCGAGGTGCGGCGGGCGCTGGACGACCCGCTGAACGCGATCGTCGACGCGGTCCGGGAGACGCTGGACCAGACTCCACCGGAGCTGGTCGGCGACATCGTCGACCGCGGCATGGTGGTGACCGGGGGAGGGGCCTTGCTGGCCGGCCTCGGCGAGCGTCTCGGTGACGAGACAGGGATGCCGGTGCATGTGGCCGACCACCCACTGACCTCGGTCGTCGTGGGCGCGGGTCGCTGCGTGGAGGAGTACGACGCGCTGCAGCAGGTCCTGGTCGCGGATCGACGGAGGTCGGCGTGACGGGGACGCGATCGCTGCTGATCGCGCTGGTGCTCGCCTCGGTGACGGCGATGACGCTGGACCTGCATCACGACTCCGGTTCGCCGCTCGACCCGGTCCGGAGCGTGTTGGGGGAGGCGCTCGGCCCCGCCGAGGCGGCCGCTGCCGCCGCCGCCCGCCCGTTCGATGCGGTGCCGGACTGGTTCGACAGCCGGTCCGACCTCCGTGAGGACGTGGCCAGGCTGACGGCGGAGAACGCCGACCTGCGCCAGCAGGTGGAGACCAGCGGCGTGGACAGGAACCGGTTGGCGGAGTACGACGGCCTCGCTACCGCCGCTCGGACGAGTGGGCGCACGCTGGTCCCGGCGCGGGTGATCGCGATCGGTCCGGCCCAGTCATTCACCCGCACGGTCACCATCGACGCCGGTCGCGACGCCGGCGTGCGGCCCGACCAGACCGTGCTCAACGGCGACGGGCTGGTGGGTCGGGTGCTGCGAGTGACCGCAACCTCGGCGACGGTCCTGCTCGCGCTGGACAGCCGCTCGGTGGTCGGTGCACGGGTCGGCTCGAGCATGGAGGTCGGCTTCCTGAGCGGTCGGGGTGTCGTCGGTGACGACGGCCGCTTCGACCTCGAGCTGGTCGACGACACCGCGGCACCGGCGAAGGGGGACGTCGTGGTCACGTGGGGCAGCCGCGGCGGGGCGCCGTACGCCTCCGGTGTGCCGATCGGCACCGTCACCCAGGTGTTCGCCAGCCTGCGCGACAGCTCGCGGCGTGCGGTCGTCGAGCCCTACGTCGACTTCACCGCGCTGGACGTGGTGGGCGTCGTCGTGCCGTCCTCGACCGACAGCGACCGATCCCTGGTGCGAGCCGACGGGAGCATGCGATGAGGGCCGGCCGACTCGCCGTCGTCTCGGTGACGGTCCTGATCGCGCTGGTGCTGCAGGCATCGCTGCTGCCGCCGTTCAGCTGGCGCGGAATCGTGCCTGACTTCTGCCTGCTGGTCGTGGTGGCTGCCGGACTGGCCAAGGACGCCCGGTTCGCGATGCTCGTCGGCTTCGGCACCGGTCTGTTGCTCGATCTCGCGCCCCCTGCCGACCACGCCGCGGGCCGTTGGGCGCTGGCGTTCGTCCTGGTCGGCTTCGTCGCCGGGTCGGCGCGTCAGGACCAACCCCCGGCGCGGTCCTCCTTGGCCGCCATCATCGGGGTCTGCAGCGTGGTGGGCGGCTCGGTGTTCGCGCTCACCGGGCTGCTGTTGGGTGAGTCGGCTCTCGGCGTGACGGGCTCCCTCGGTGTGGTGCTGGTCGCCGCCGTCCTCGACGTCGTCGTCGGGTTGCTGGTCGTACCGCCGCTGGTGCGGCTGTTCGACCGCGCCGACCCGGTGCCGGTGGCCGCGTGATGGCACGGGCGTCCAGGGCGGCCAGGGCGTCCGAGCGGAGCCGCCTGCGGCTGGTGGTGATCCAGGCGCTGGCGTTCTCGCTGTTCGCGACTCTCTTCGCCCGGATGTACTACCTCCAGGTCGTCGGCGGGGAGCACTATCGTGCCGAGGCTGCCTCCCAGTCGGTCCGCGAGATCGTGCAGCAGCCCGACCGCGGGCTGATCGTGGACGCCGAGGGGAGGCCGCTCGTGGCCAACCGCTCCTCCTGGGTGCTCACGGTCGACACGACCCTGCTCGACAAGATGTCCGCCGGTGACCGCAAGCGCCTGCTCGCGCGTCTGGCCAAGGTCGCCGACGTCAGCCGCCGCGGGATCGACCAACGGCTGGTGCCCTGCTCGGCCGACCACGCGGTGGCGAATCGGTGTTGGAACGGCTCGCCCTACCAGCCGGTCCCCATCGCCCAGGACGTCTCACGGGCGGCCGCGCTGCGCGTGCTCGAGCAGCCTGAGGACTTCCCGGCCGTCGTTGCGGAGCAGCAGAGCGTGCGCGCCTACCCGCAGCCGTTCGGAGTGAACCTCGCCCACGTGCTGGGCTATCTCAGCCCGATCACCGAAGGGGAGCTCGACGAGGCGACCCAGCAGGACGACGAGTCGCTCAACGCGGCCTCGGTGGTCGGCCGGGCCGGTGTCGAGAAGAGCTACGACAAGTGGTTGCGCGGGGTGCCTGGCTACCGCAGCGTGGCCGTGGACTCGGTGGGACGCGTGCTCGGGGACGACTCGCTCGTCGACAGCACTCCCGGTGACACGTTGGTGACCTCGTTGGACGCCAAGGTGCAAGGGGTGGTCGAGCGGCAGCTGGCCGGCACCATCCGCACCGCACGACACACCTACGACGAGGTCACCCACAAGAACTATGTGGCCGATTCGGGGGCGGTCGTGGTGATGGAGGCCAAGACCGGTCGGATCGTGGCGATGGCCAGCCAGCCGACGTACGACCCCGACACCTGGGTGGGCGGGGTGACCAAGAGCCAGCTCGAGCACCTCTACTCCGCCAAGGCGGGGACGCCGCTGCTGAGCCGCGCCACTCAGGGCCAGTTCGCACCCGGATCGACCTGGAAGCCGATCATGACGGTCGGCGCCCTCAACAACGGCTTCACGACCAGCACCCAGTTGAACTGCAGCTCCGGCCTGCAGGTGGGCAGCCGCTACTTCAAGAACTACGAGTCCGCGTCTTACGGGATGATCGGCTTCGACCGCGCGCTCCAGCTCTCCTGCGACACGTTCTTCTATCGGGTCGGGCTGTCGTTCTGGCAGCGTTACGGCTCCGACCCGACCGACGTCCGCGCCAAGGACCCGCTCGTGCAGGAGGCGAAGGACTTCGGCTTCGGCAAGCGGACCGGCATCGACGTGCCCGGCGAGGCCGCCGGTCGGATCGCCGACCGGAAGTGGAAGCTGCAGTACTACCACGCCATGAAGGACTACTACTGCAAGCTCGACCAGGAGCCCGGCAACGACTTCCTGCACCTGTTCGCCCACGAGTTCTGCCTGGAGGGCAACTACTACCGGGCCGGCGATGCGGTGAACTTCTCGATCGGGCAGGGCGACACCGTGGTGACCCCTCTGCAGCTCGCGCGCGCCTACGCCGCGTTGAGCAACGGTGGCACGCTCTACGAGCCGCGGGTCGGCAAGGCGATCGTCTCGCCGGACGGCACCGTCGTGCGCGAGATCAAACCCAAGGTGGTGGGGCACGTGCCGGCCACTGCCGCCTCGCTGCGCTACGTCGACCAGGCCCTCCTGGGGACGGCCAAGGTCGGCACGATGGCCTGGAAGATGACCGGCTTCCCGCTGGACCGGGTGCACATCCGGGCCAAGACGGGCTCCGCCGAGGTGCACGGCAAGCAGTCGACATCCTGGGTGGCGTCGTACGACGAGAACTACGTCGTGGTGATGATGGTGAGCCAGGGCGGCACCGGGTCGGGCACGTCCGGGCCCGCGGTCCGCAAGATCTGGGAGGCGCTGTACGGCGTCCGCGGCGACACCGTGGACCGTGGCAAAGCAGCGATCCCCGGCGTCGTACCGCCGCACGGGCTGCCCACCTTCACCCGGGACGGGTCGATCCTGCCGCCCACTGAGAAGAGCAGCCGATGACCACCACCTCTCGACGACTGCCCGGCCTCGACTGGGTGCTGCTCGCCGCCGTGCTCGGTCTCGTGACCCTCGGCGTCATGCTGGTGTGGTCGGCGACCGATGATCGTGCTTACCTGAGCAAGCAGCTGGTCAACGTCGTCATCGGGCTGGGTCTGTTGGCGGTCGTGGCGGTGACCGATCACCGCTGGGTCCGCATCCTCACTCCGGTCGCCTACCTTGCCGCCCTCGTGGGCCTGGCACTCGTGCTGCTCATCGGGTCGACCGTCAACGGCTCCCGCTCCTGGCTGGACATCGGCGGTCTGTCTCTGCAGCCCTCCGAGTTGGCCAAGCTGGCCGTGGTGGTGGGCATGGCGCTGTTCGTCGCGGAGCGCTCCGAAGGTCGGTGGCGACATCAGCCCAATCTCGGGGACGTGCTCGGCATGCTGGCGATCGCCGGACTTCCTGGCGTGCTGATCCTGTTGCAGCCCGACCTCGGCACGATGCTGGTGCTGTCTGCGACGGTGTTCGGAGTGTTGGCCGCTGCCGGGGTGACCCGACGGTGGCTAGGTCTCCTGGTGGCCGGCGGCGTGATCGCCGCTCTGGCGGCCGTGGCCGGGGGAGTGCTCAAGCCCTACCAGCTGGACCGTTTCCTCGCCTTCACCAATCCCGACCTCGATCCACGCGGCGCCGGCTACAACACCGAGCAGGCGCGGATCGCGGTGGGCAACGGCGGGCTCTTCGGCCAGGGTCTCTTCCACGGCTCCCAGACCAGGGCCGGCTTCGTGCCCGAGCAGCACACCGACTTCGTCTTCACCGTGGCGGGGGAGGAGCTCGGCCTGGTCGGGGCCGGCCTGCTGATCGCCCTGCTGTGTCTGGTCGTCTGGCGTGCCCTACGCATCGCTGCCGCCAGCGAGGACGTGTTCGGGCGGGTCGCGGCGGCCGGCATCGCCTGCTGGATCGGCTTCCAGGCGTTCCAGAACATCGGCATGTGCCTGGGCATCATGCCGGTGACGGGCGTGCCCCTCCCGTTCGTGTCCTACGGCGGGTCATCACTGTTCGCGACCATGCTTGCCGTCGGTCTGCTGCAGAACCTGCACTTGCGCACGGTGGCGGCCGAGGGCCACCTGTTCGCTCCTCCTCGAGTGCTGGTGGGGCGCTGACGGATTCCGCCGTGGCGGCACTTCGACGTACCCTGTGCTGTTGTCTCGTCTCCGACCAGTGAGGTCAGCCAAGTGCCTTCCGCCCAGGCGCCCGACTCGGTGTTCCCCCTGCTCGAGCCTCGGCTGCCCGGGGTCGCGAAGCCGATTCAGTATGTCGGCGGCGAGCTCAACTCGGTGGTCAAGGACTGGCACTGCGGCGGTGAGGTGCCGACCGTCCGCTGGGCGCTGATGTATCCCGACGCCTACGAGGTCGGCCTGCCCAACCAGGGCGTCCAGATCCTCTACGAGGTGCTCAACGAACAGGACTGGATCCTCGCCGAGCGCACCTACGCGGTCTGGCCAGACCTCGAAGCGGTGATGCGCTCCGACGGCATCTCGCAATTCACCGTCGACGGCCACCGGCCGGTGCGAGCCTTCGACCTTCTCGGGGTCAGCTTCGCCACCGAGCTGGGCTACACCAACCTGCTGACCGCGCTCGACCTGGCCGGCATCCCGCTGCATGCGGTCGACCGTGGCCCGGACGACCCGATCGTGATTGCCGGTGGGCATGCGTCCTTCAACCCCGAGCCGATCGCCTCGTTCGTGGATGCCGCTGTGCTCGGCGACGGCGAAGAGGTCGTGCTCGCGATCTCCGAGGTCGTCCGGGAGTGGAAGCAGGAGCGCCAAGACGCGGCCCCGGGCTGCGAGCCCGGCCGCGACGAGTTGCTGCGCCGGCTGGCCGTGAGTGGCGCGGTCTACGTGCCGAAGTTCTACGACGTCACCTACGCCGAGGACGGCCAGATCGAGACCGTGCTGCCCAACCGGCCCGGCATCCCGGACCGCGTCCGCAAGCACACCCTGATGGACTTGGATGCCTGGCCCTACCCGGCCAAGCCGATCGTGCCCCTCGCCGAGACGGTGCACGAACGGTTCTCGGTCGAGATCTTCCGTGGCTGCACCCGGGGTTGCCGCTTCTGCCAGGCCGGCATGATCACCCGCCCGGTCCGCGAGCGTTCGCTGCAGACGATCGGGTCCATGGTCGACACCGGGTTGCGCCAGACCGGCTTCGAGGAGGTCGGGCTGCTGTCACTGTCGTCGGCCGATCACTCCGAGATCGGCGATGTGGCCACCGGCCTGGCCGACCGCTACGAAGGCAGCAACGTCTCGTTGTCGCTGCCGTCCACCCGGGTGGACGCCTTCAACATCACTCTGGCCGACGAGTTCTCCCGCAACGGCCGTCGGTCCGGGCTGACCTTCGCGCCGGAGGGTGGCTCGGAGCGGATGCGTCAGGTGATCAACAAGATGGTGTCGGAGGAGGACCTGATCCGCACCGTCGCGACGGCGTACTCCCACGGCTGGCGACAGGTCAAGCTCTACTTCATGTGTGGGCTGCCCACCGAGACCGACGAAGACGTCCTCGAGATTGCCGACCTGGCGACCAAGGTCATCGCCACGGGGCGGGAGGCCACCGGCCGCAACGACATCCGGTGCACCGTGTCGATCGGTGGCTTCGTGCCGAAGCCGCACACCCCCTTCCAGTGGGCTGCTCAACTCGACCACGAGACCACCGACAAGCGGCTCACCAAGCTGCGCGAGACCGTGCGCGCCGACCGTCGCTTCGGCCGGGCGATCGGCTTCCGCTACCACGACGGCAAGCCGGGCATCATCGAGGGCCTGCTGTCGCGAGGCGACCGCCGGGTCGGTGCGGTGATCGAGGCGGTCTGGCGCGACGGTGGCAGGTTCGACGGCTGGAGCGAGCACTTCTCCTACGAGCGCTGGGAATCCTGCGCTAGTCGGGCTTTGGCTGGAACCGGCGTGGACCTGGACTGGTTCACCCTGCGCGAGCGGGACTACGACGAGGTGCTGCCCTGGGACCACCTCGACGCCGGCCTCGACAAGGACTGGCTCTGGGCAGACTGGCAGGAGGCCATCGACCCCGACGGCGTCGAGGTCGAGGACTGCCGCTGGACCCCCTGCTACGACTGCGGTGTCTGCCCCGAGCTCGGCACCGAGACCCAGATCGGTCCCACGGGTCAGAAGCTGTTGCCCCTCAGCGTCGTGTGAGCCCGTCGCGCAACGTCATCCTCTCCGGTCGCCCGGGCGACCAGGATGCATGACGTCCACCCGAGGTTGTCGGCGCCGACTCGTAGGGTGATGAGCCATGCGGCACATCGACGATGCGGAGCGGCGGGCGCGGCTGACGAGGCGACATGCGCTGCACCCTGCGTGGCGGGCGAGCGATGCCGAGGCCGCGACGCGGGCGATGACGGTCCTGCACGCGACCGAGCCGCCGACGGTCTATCTGTCGCTGAGGGCCCGGGTGGACGGGCTGACCGTGGCCGACGTCGACAAGGCGCTCTACGACGAGCGCAACCTGGTCAAGCAGCTCGCCATGCGACGCACCCTCTTCGTCTTTCCTCGGGACCTGCTGCCCGCAGCCTGGGGGAGTGCGAGCCGGAGGGTGGCGGGTCAGCATGCGGCCAAGCTCGCCAAGGACGTCGAGCAGGGTGGGTTGACCGCCGATGGCGCCGCCTGGCTGGCGGCCGCCCGTGCAGCCGTGGTGGCTCGCCTAGCGGATGGCTCGGAGCACTCGGCGCAGGCGCTGCGGGAGGCGCTCCCCGAGCTTGAGGGCAAGGTCGACCTCGCGCCCGGGAAGTCCTACGGCGGGCCGGTGTCGATTGCTCCCCGCGTGCTCACCCAGCTCGCCTTGGAGGCGCAGATCGTGCGCGGCCGCAACGGCGGGCACTGGCGTGTCTCGCGGCCGCAGTGGACCTCCATGGAGACCTGGCTCGGGGAGGAACCGATGCCTCAGCTCGAGCGCGAGGGCTATGCCGAGCTGGTACGACGTTGGCTGGCGACCTTCGGACCGGGCACGGCAGCCGACCTGAAGTGGTGGCTCGGCTCGACCGTCTCGGCGGTCAAGACCGCTCTAGCCGACGTGGAGGCGGTGGAGGTGGGCCTCGACGGCGGCGCGACAGGGTGGGTGCTGCCTGACGACCTCGAGCCGGTCGACCCGGTGGAGCCGTGGGCGGCGTTGCTGCCCGTGCTGGACCCCACCGTGATGGGGTGGAAGGCACGTGACTTCTACCTCGGCGACCACGAACGAGAGCTGTTCGACACCGTCGGCAACGCGGGCACGACGGCCTGGTGGGATGGCCGTGCGGTCGGCTGCTGGGTGCAGGACGCTGATGGTCGGGTGCAGATGACGCTGTTGGAGGATGTCGGCGCGGAGGGCCGGGCCGCTCTGGCGGCCGAGGCAGACCGGCTCACCGAGTGGCTCGACGGTGTCGTGGTGTTCCCGATCTACATCTCCGTCGCGATGCGGCGGGCCCGGGAGGCATGACCCGTCAGTCGGTGGCGTTACGGTGGCGCGATGCGCAACCAGCCCGAGCAGCAGGCCCCGCCGGTCCAGCGGCTGCGAATCCAGTACGCCAAGCGGGGGCGGCTGCGGTTCGCCAGCCATCGAGACTTCTCCCGTGCCTTCGAGCGCGCGGTCGTCCGGGCCAGGGTGCCGATGGCCTACTCCTCCGGTTTCAACCCGCACCCGCGGATCTCCTATGCGGGCGCGGCGCCCACCGGGGCGGCCAGCGAGGCGGAGTATCTCGAGATCGCGCTGGCCGAGCGCACGGAACCAGGCTGGGTGAGCGAGGTGCTGGCGACCGCGTTGCCGGACGGGCTCGACGTGGTGCGTGTGGTCGAGTCGCCCGGAGGTGCGCTGGCTGACCGGCTCACCGGGAGTCGCTGGCGTCTCGATCTGGACTGTTCGCCGCAGGAGTCGTCAGCCGCAGTGGATCTGCTGCTGGCCGCCGAGACCGTGCCTGTCCAACGGATGACCAAGAAGGGGATGCGCGAGTTCGACGCCCGGGGTGCGGTGGTGTCGCTGACCGTTTCGGCCTCGCCCAGCGGAAGCACCCTGGACCTGCTGCTCCGCCACACCGAGCCTGCCGTCCGCCCCGACGACGTGCTCACTGCGCTGTCTCGGGTCGCGGGGCTGACGCCGGCCGCGCCGCCGCTGTTGACCCGCCTGGAGCAGGGTTGGCTCACGGCCGACTCCGATGCACTCGAGGACCCACTCGCTTAAGAATCTCGGGCAGCTCTGTCGGCAGAATGGGGTGCCGGAGTCGCTCCTGTGCCATACTCACCGTGGTTGAGGCGGGGTTGCCGATCACGCTTCGATCCGACGACGTTCTCGCCGGTGTCCGACGTGGCACCGGCACGGTAGACGAGGCTCGTCACCCGACCGCGACGCGGCCCTCACAGGCCCGGCGACCGCGGTCGGTGACACCGATGCTGCCGACGCCTGGCGCGGAGGGCGCCGCCACCACCAGAAGGCTTAGCGTCACCGCGCACCGCGGCCCGCACGGGCTGTGACGCCGGTCGACGCCGACATCACGCGATGTCCACGGGCGTCGCGTCGAAGGAGCAGCATGCTCGACGAAGAACCCGGCACACCCGAAGCACTCCAGCCCGAACCTCGGGCCGACGTGCCAGACGCGCCGAAGGCGGCGAAGAAGCGCGCCCCTCGGAAGAGGGCCACTACGGCGGCCGAGGAGCTCCCCGCCAAGAAGTCGGCGGCCAAGAAGTCGACCGCCAAGAAGGCCACGACCAAGAAGGCCACGACCAAGAAGGCCCCAAGCAAGAAGGTCGCCAGCGCGGAGGCAGTGCCTGAGCAGGCCGCCAGCGCGGAGACCTCGGTCGAGGAGGCTTCGAGCAGCACGAAGGCGACCAGCAAGAAGACGACCAGCACGAAGGCGACCAGCAAGAAGGCCGGCACCAAGAAGACCAGCACCAAGAAGACCGCCAGCAAGGAGGCGGCGGTCGACGAGGACGCACCCCCGGCCCCGGCGGTGCTCTTCCAGGCTCCCGAGCCGACCGACGCCCCCGAAGCGACCGAAGGTGGCGCGTCGACCAAGGGGGACTCCGCCGACGCGTCCGAGCCGACGGACAAGGAGGTCGGTGGAGCCGGCCCCCCGGCGGAGGACGCGGAGGGCGAGGGTCCCAGCCGCCGCCGTCGTCGTCGCGGTGGTCGTCGTCGTCGCAAGCCCGGTGACTCGGCTGAGGCGACCGACGCCGCGGAGGCGACTGAGGCCAGCGGATCGCAGTCGGCAGGTGAGGGAGAGAGTGCCGAGGCTGACGAGGAGCCGACTGAGACGTCGTCGTCGCGGCGCCGTCGTCGTCGCCGCAGGTCAGGAGAGGACGGCACCGACGCCTCCGACGACGGCGGGAAGACAGGCAACCGGACCCGCCAGACCCGCTCCGCGGAGGACCAGATCACGGCCGTCTCCGGGTCGACCCGACTGGAGGCGAAGAAGCAACGACGCCGCGAGGGCCGTGAGTCGGGACGCCGGCGCGCCCCGATCGTGAGCGAGGCCGAGTTCCTTGCCCGTCGGGAGTCTGTCGAGCGGGTCATGGTCATCCGAGAGCGGCAGGGACTGACCCAGATCGCCGTCTTGGAGGACAAGGTCCTCGTCGAGCACTACGTCGCGCGGGAGTCGCAGACCTCGCTGATCGGCAACGTCTACCTGGGCCGGGTGCAAAACGTGCTGCCCTCGATGGAGGCCGCCTTCATCGACATCGGCCGGGGCCGCAATGCCGTGCTTTATGCCGGTGAGGTCAACTGGAGCGCGCTGGGTCACCCGGAGGGCCAGCCGCGCAAGATCGAATCGGTCCTCTCGAGCGGCCAGGCGGTCATGGTCCAGGTGACCAAGGACCCGGTCGGCCACAAGGGCGCCCGGTTGACCAGCCAGATCAGCCTGGCTGGCCGCTTCTTGGTCTACGTGCCCGACGGCACTACCTCGGGGATCTCGCGCAAGCTGCCCGACACCGAACGCAACCGGCTCAAGACGCTGCTCAAGGAGATCGTCCCGGACACCGCCGGCGTGATCGTCCGGACGGCCGCCGAAGGCGCCTCCGAGGACGAGCTCACCCGAGACGTCGAGCGGTTGAAGGCGCGCTGGGACGACATCGAGGCCAAGGCCGGCAAGGGCAACTCACCGCAGCTGCTCTACGGGGAGCCAGACCTGACCCTCAAGGTGGTCCGCGACCTGTTCACCGAGGACTTCGCCAAGCTCGTCATCGAGGGCGACGACGCATGGGAGACCGTGCAGGGGTACGTCGCACACGTCGCACCGGACCTCGAGACCCGGCTGGAGCGCTACCAAACCCCGGGGTCGGGCGTAGACGTGTTCGGGGCCTATCGGATCGACGAGCAGATCGCCAAGGGACTGGACCGCAAGGTTTGGCTCCCTTCCGGAGGCTCGCTCATCATCGACCGCACCGAGGCGATGACGGTCGTCGACGTCAACACCGGCAAGTTCACTGGCTCCGGCGGCAACCTCGAGGAGACGGTCACCAAGAACAACCTCGAGGCGGCCGAGGAGATCGTCCGACAGCTCCGGCTCCGTGACATCGGCGGCATCATCGTCATCGACTTCATCGACATGGTGCTGGAGTCCAACCGCGAACTGGTGCTGCGTCGCCTGGTCGAGTGCCTCGGCCGGGACCGGACTCGCCACCAGGTCGCGGAGGTCACCTCGCTGGGCTTGGTGCAGATGACCCGCAAGCGCATCGGCACCGGCCTGCTCGAGGCCTTCAGCGAGACCTGTGAGCACTGCGGTGGACGCGGGCTGACCATCCGTGATGTCCCGGTGGAGTCCCGTCGAGCCGACGACGAGCCGCGCCGCGGCCGCCGCCGTCGTGGGCGGGGGTCGGACAGCTCCGGTGGCGGTCAGTCCGCGTCGGCCAAGCCCGCCGTGCCCTCACCCAAGGACCTCGCCGCCGTCGCCCGGCCGGAAGCTCCCGCCGAGACATCGGCCGAGGCTCCAGACGAGGTAGAGGACCTCACCGCCGACATTGAGCCAGTTGCTGAGCGCGAGACCGTTGCGGAGACCGAAGCTGTTGGGGAGGCCGAAGCTGTTGGGGAGGCCGAATCCGGCGCGGAAGCCGAAGCCGAGGTGGTCGAAGTCGACGTGGTCGGAGCTGAGACCGGAGCGGCCGAGGTCGCGGACACGGTGCAGGCCGAAGTGGCTGCTGAGGCCGATGTCGTCGAGTCGGCGGAGGTCGACACACCGGTCGAGCCTGCTCAGACCGCCCCGAAGGTGATCAGTCGCTCCCGGCGCCGCAGCGCCACCCGGCCGGCCGGCCCGCCGGCGACGACGCCCGAGCCCGAAGTGGGCGCTGATCCCGCGCCAGACGTCGTGGCAGGCTCGGAGGACGCGGAGGATCCGGTCGAGGAGGCCCACGCGGTCGAGCACGTGCCGATCAAGCGCAGGTCCCGCAAGCGCTGAGCCTGGATCGGCGGCGGTCGCACAGGGCCGGGATGTGACTCACCGGTTGCTGGCCGACTGGTTGCGACCGTAGGTAGCGACGGCAGGTGAGCTGGCCGGGTCGCTAGCGTCCGGGTCGGTCTGCTGCGGTGTTCTTGCGTCTGCCGCGGTCTTGTGGTGGCAAAGTGCCCCGTATACCGAGTCCCAAGCCACCACAGCACCGCGGGAGATGGGGCAGGCCACCACAGCACCGCGGAGGACGGGCCGGGATGCAGTGTCGGCCCAATTGGTGCACCCGTTCCCGGGATAGGAGCCGCTCTGGTTCCCAGTGGTCACATGGGTTGCTGTTTTCACAAGGTATGTGGTGATGCCTGCACTTACCGTGCGTCGTTCACCGAGGTAAGTGGAGCGATCCCTACATACCTTGTGAAAACAGCGACGCGAGTGACCACCAGCAACCGAGACCACCAGCCCGAACCTCAGCGCTGCTCCCCGGGTGAGCCAGACCGAGTCAGTCCTCGATCGGCGGCACCATCACCGCGGCGATGGCGGTGGTGATGGGCACGGCCAGCACCAGACCGATCGCGGTGACCAGGGTGCGGACCACCTCGGTCGCGATCTCCTCGGTGCCCAGCATCTGCAGCAACGGTCGGTCGAAGATCTGCAGCAGCAACAGCGTCGCCAGGGAAGCGCCGGCGTAGGCGAAGACGATCGTGTAGATCGTCGAAGCGATGTGGTCGCGGCCGATCCGCATGGCCCGGGTGAAGATCGAGCGTCGAGGCAACGCGCGCGCCGCACTCCGTAGCTCCCACACCGCCGAGGCCTGCGTGATGGTGACGTCGTTGAGAACACCCAGCCCGGCCAGGATCACGGCCGCGGTGAGCAGGCCCTGGAAGTCCAGATCGGGGCGAAGGCCGGAGAGGTACTGCGCGGTCTCGTCGAAGCCGCTCAGCCGCGTCGCGCCGACGACGTACTCCCCGAGGACGGCGGTCAGGGCGATCCCGCACAGAGTGCCGACGAGTGCCGTGCTGGTCCTGATCGACGGGCCGTGAGCGAGATAGAGGACCACGAACATGATCGCCGCACAGCCGATCGCCGCCACCCAGGCGGCCTGGTGCCCGATCAGCAGCGCCGGCAGCATGAACTTCGTGAGCACGACGCCGGCCACGGCCAGGCCGACCACCGCCAGCAGACCGCGCAGTCGGGCGACCACGGCGACCACGAGCACGAAGGCGAGCAGCAAGAGTCCGAGGCCGTGGGTGCGGTCGACCGCGAAGAACTGGTAGACGTCGTCGCCGCCGTCCTGCGCCGGCACGCGCACCACCTGGATGTGGTCCCCAGATCGCAGACCGCTGTCAGCGATCTGGCTGGGCACGGTCACCTCGATCTGATCGCCGCTGGCCGTGCCGCTGGTGAGGACGGCATGCAGGGTGGCACATCCGCTGCCGCCGGCAGCGAGGTCGGCCTGTTGGTCGGCCCCTTGGTCCGCCCCCTGATCGGCACCGCTGCCGCTCCCACAGCCGGAGGACACCTTGTCGATCCGGGCATGCGGGAAGCTGACGCCCGGAGCGGCGTACGCCGTGCTGTCGCCGGGCTCGACGTGCTCGGTCGGCCACAATCGGACCAGGCCGACGACGGTGCCGACCGCCGCCAGCACCAGCACGATCAACAAGGTGGCCGTCGCGACCGACGAGGTCCGCACCGGTTCGTCATCAGCCCCGGCATGACGATGTGCGCCATGTCCGTGGGAGTGCCCCGCGCCCATGGTGCTAGACGCTAGTCGGCCACCCCAGATCTTCGTTGGACGGCTCGCAGCCCCGACGCGGTTTTGCGGTGCGGCGGGGCGGTCCGTACCATTGACCCTTGGTGTGCCCGGCACACCCTCTGGTGTTCATGCTCCCGTCCCGCCGATCATCGGTCGTGACGTGCGTGCACGTGGACACCGGACCCAGACGAAGTCGACGAGGAGAGTGAGCGCGGTGTACGCCGTCGTGCGCAGTGGCAGCAAGCAGCAGAAGGTTGCCGTGGGCGACGTCATCGAGATCGACCGCGTGGACACTGCGGTCGGCGAGACGGTGACCCTGCCCGTGGTGATGCTCGTCGACGGCGAGAAGGTCACCGCGACCGGCCTGGAGAAGGCCGCCGTGACTGCCGAGGTGCTCGGCGGCACCAAGGGCCCCAAGATCGTCATCCAGAAGTACAAGAACAAGACCGGCTACAAGAAGCGCCAGGGCCACCGCCAGAAGTACACCCAGGTCAAGGTCACCGACATCACGAGCTGACCGCCTCCTCCGCCGTGAGCGGAGGCGAAGCAAGTCACGCAAACCAAGAGGACGAGACAGACATGGCACACAAGAAGGGCGCGGCGTCCACCAAGAACGGCCGCGACTCCAACTCCCAGCGCCTCGGCGTCAAGCGGTCCGGTGGCCAGTTGGTCAACGCCGGCGAGATCATCGTCCGCCAGCGCGGCACCCACTTCCACCCCGGCAGCGGCGTCGGCCGTGGCGGCGACGACACGCTGTTCGCCCTGGTTGCCGGCAACGTCGAGTTCGGCAAGAAGCGCGGCCGCCGCGTGATCAACATCGTTCCGGCCGCTGCGGAGTGACGCTCCGGTAGTAGCCACCATCCTTCGCGTGGGCGTCCCTGACTAGGTCACTGATCCGGTCAACTGGTCTGGTCAACTGGTCTGGGGGCGCCCTTCGCCGTTCTCCTGGAGTCCCCATGGCAGTCCCGACCTTCGTGGACCGGGTGACGCTGCACGTCAGCGCCGGCCGCGGCGGCAACGGCATCGCCTCGGTCCACCGGGAGAAGTTCAAGCCTCTGGGCGGACCTGACGGCGGCAACGGCGGCCCCGGCGGCTCGGTGATCCTGCGGGTGGACCCGGGCGTCACGACGCTGATCGACTACCACCACAGTCCGCGGCGCAAGGCCGAGCACGGCGGTCACGGCGCCGGCGGCCATCGCAACGGGGCGCACGGCGCCGACCTGGTGCTGCCCGTCCCAGATGGCACCGTGGTCACCGATGCGCGCGGGCACGTGCTGGCGGACCTGGTCGGTGCCGGCACCGAACTGGTGGTCGCCGCAGGCGGCCGCGGTGGCCTCGGCAACGCCGCGTTGGCCAGCGCCAAGCGCAAGGCCCCGGGCTTCGCACTCCTCGGCGAGCCGGGCGAGGAACGCGAGATCCACCTCGAGCTGAAGGTCGTTGCCGACATCGGGCTGGTCGGCTTCCCCAGCGCCGGCAAGTCCTCGCTCATCGCCGCGATCTCCCGGGCGCGACCCAAGATCGCCGACTACCCGTTCACCACCCTGGTGCCCAACCTCGGCGTCGTGACGGCCGGCGACACCACCTTCACCGTCGCCGACGTGCCCGGCCTGATCGAGGGCGCAGCCGAGGGCCGGGGCCTCGGTCACGACTTCCTGCGCCATATCGAGCGTTGCGCGGCGATCGTGCACGTCGTCGACACCGCCACCATCGAGCCCGGCCGCAACCCCGAGGACGACCTGGAGGTCATCGAGCGGGAGCTGCGGGAGTACGGCGGCCTGGAGGACCGCCCGCGCCTGGTCGCCCTCAACAAGGTCGACGTCCCCGACGGCAGCGACATCGCCGACTTCGTCCGCACGGACCTGGAGGAGCGCGGCTATCGGGTCTTCCCGGTCTCCGCTGCGTCCAGAGCAGGACTGCGCGAGCTGACCTATGCAATGGCCGGTCTGGTCGAGGAGTCGCGGCGCGACCAGCCCGTCGCGCAGACCCAGCGCATCGTGCTGCGGCCGCCGTCGGTGGACGGTGGCGACGAGTTCACCGTGCGGCAGATCAGCGATCCGACGCTCGAGCCTGGCAGGCGTGGCTGGCGGGTGCGTGGTGACAAGCCCGAGCGGTGGGTCCGTCAGACCGACTTCGGCAACGACGAGGCCGTCGGGTTCCTGGCCGACCGGCTCAACCGACTCGGCGTGGAGACCCGGTTGCTCGAGCTCGGGGCGGAGGAGGGGGACACCGTGCTCATCGGTGACCCCGACGACGCCGTCGTGTTCGATTTTCGACCGGCCGTCGACGCGGGCGCAGCCTCGCTCGGTCGGCGTGGCGAGGATCCCCGTTTCGACGAGGAGCGTCCCGCTGCGCGGCGCCGGCGGGCCATCGTGGAGGCAATGCCCGACCGCGCCGAGGGCGAGGCTCGGGCCGACGTCGCCCGCCGGATCGACAACGCAGCCGAGGATGGGGCCGCCGAGGGTCAGGGCGACGACCAATGACCCGATCGGCAGTGACGACGGCCAAGCGGGTCGTCGTCAAGGTGGGCTCGTCCTCGCTGACCACTGCGGGTGGTGGCATCGACCCCGACCAGATGCGAGACCTGGTGGGTGTGCTGGCCGACGTACGCTCTCGCGGCGTCGAGGTCGTGCTGGTCTCCTCCGGGGCGATCGCCGCCGGGCTCGCCCCGTTGGGCATGCGGCGCCGCCCCCGCGCCCTGCCCGCGCAGCAGGCGGCAGCCTCGGTGGGTCAGGGTCTGTTGGTGCACGGCTACACACGCGAGCTGGCCAGCCACGGCATCATCGCCGGGCAGGTGCTGCTCACCGTCGACGACGTCACCCGACGCTCCCACTATCGCAACGCCTACCAGACCTTCGCGAAGCTGCTCGAGCTCGGCGTGCTCCCGATCGTCAACGAGAACGACACCGTCGCCACCACGGAGATCCGCTTCGGCGACAACGACCGGCTGGCCGCTCTGGTCGCCCATCTGGTGCACGCCGACCTGCTGGTGCTGCTCAGCGACGTGGACGGGTTGTACGACGACAAGCCGGATGCGCCCGGGGCCTCGCTCCTCTCGGAGGTGCGCTCCGATGCCGACCTGGCCGGCGTCCGGATCGCGAAGGCGAGTGCGTCCCACATCGGCACCGGCGGCATGCAGACCAAGCTCGAAGCGGCCCGGATCGCGACCGGCGCGGGGATCGCCGTCGTGCTCACGTCGGCGGCCAACGCCGGCCCGGCGCTCGCGGGCGAGCCGATCGGGACGCTGTTCCACAGCACTGGCCGGCGCCGCCCGACCCGTCTCTTGTGGCTGGCGCACGCGACCGAGGGCAAGGGCACGCTCACTCTCGACGACGGCGCGGTGCGGGCAGTCGTGGACCGGCGCGCGTCGCTGCTGGCGGCGGGCGTCACTGGGGTGGCCGGCTCGTTCGTGGCCGGCGATCCGGTCGATCTCGCCACGACCGATGGCGTCGTCGTCGCCCGGGGCCTGGTGAACTTCGACGCGGACGAGGTTCCGCAATTGCTCGGCCGGTCCTCGCGGGAGCTCAGACGTGAGCTTGGTGCGCCCTACGAACGTGAGATAGTCCACCGCGACGACCTGGTGCTGCTCCGCAGATCGGCTGGCTCCGCCGGGTAGGTTCGGGCCCGTGCGACGGGCGGTGTTCTGGCTGGTGCTGCTCGTCCCGTTGGGCGCCGCCGCCGTCATCACCACAGCGCGGATCCTCCAGCCCGGGGGCGCGCTCTGGGTCCAGTTGGTGGCCTTCACCCCGGTCGCCGGCGTGCTCTACGTCGTCGTCCTCCTGGTGCTGCTGCTCCGAGTGCTGCTGCCCGGCGCGGGCTGGCGTCGACCGATCTGGGTCGGGCTGGCGGCCGTGGTCGCCGTACCGCTCGCTCTGCACGTCTGGTGGATCGCGCCGATGTACGTCGGCGCGGCGCCGGCCGCCGCGGCTGACACCGAGCCGCTGACCGTGCTCACCTCCAATGCGAAGCGCGGCGGCATCGACGCGGTGGCGCTGGTGCAGGCCGCCTCGGACCGGCGTGCCGATGTGATCGTGGCACAGGAGGTCACCGAGCAGCAGGTGAAGATGATGGACTCCGCCGGGCTCTCGGACGGCTGGCCCTATCGGATCGGCAAGCCCGGAACGGGGCCCGAGGGCACCATGGTCTTCTCCCGCTACCCGCTCGGGGAGCCGACCGCGGTGCGGACCCGCTTCGCGTCGTGGGACGTCATCGTCTCGGCGCCGAGTGGCGACCTGCGACTGCTGGCCGTGCACCCGTCACCGCCGACCAACCTCACGCGTTGGCGTCTGGACCAGGCGACGCTGCTGCGGGCGGCCGACGGCGTCGACCTGATGGTCGGCGACTTCAACGCCACGCTCGACCATGCCCCGATCCAACGGCTCGAAGACGAGGGGTTCAGCGACGCCGCCGAGCTCACCAATGCCGGCTGGCAGCCCACCTGGCCGGAGAACGGGATGTTCCGTGTGCTCGGCATCGCCGTCCCGCCCGCCGTCGCCATCGATCATGTCTTGGTCGGGTCTCGGCTCACCGCTTTGTCGACCAGCACCGTCACCATCTCGGGCACCGATCACGCCGTCGTGATCGCCAAAGTGGCGAGGCGGTGACCCACCGACTCGCCCGCGGCGAGCGGGCGCCGTACCCTGGATGACGCCATGTCTGACCAGCGCCCGAGTGTGTACCTCGATCACGCTGCCACCACGCCGATGTTGCCGGAGGCGGTGGCCGCGATGACGGCGCATCTCGCCCACCCCGGCAACGCGAGCTCGCTGCACGCCTCGGGGCGGCGAGCGCGCCGGGTGGTGGAGGAGTCGCGAGAGCAGATCGCCCAAGCGCTGAACTGCCGGCCCGGGGAAGTGGTGTTCACCTCAGGTGGCACCGAGGCCGACAACCTGGCGCTCAAGGGGCTCTGGTGGTCGCGCCACGATGCCGATCCGAAGCGGACCCGGGTGCTCACCACGGCCGTCGAGCACCACGCCGTGCTGGATGCCCTTGGCTGGCTCGCCGACCACGAGGGCGCGCAGGTGGAGCTCTTGCCGGTGGACCGGCAGGCCCGCGTCGACATGGAGGCGCTGCGTGAGGCGGTCGAGCGCGACCCGGCCTCGGTGGCCTTGATCTCGGTGATGTTGGCCAACAACGAGGTCGGCACGGTCCAGCCGGTCACCGAGGTGACCGAGCTGGCCTCGGCGCACGGGATCCCGGTGCACACCGACGCGGTGCAGGCGGTCGGGCAGCTGCCGGTCGACTTCGCCGCGCTCGGGGTCGACGCGCTGACTCTGACCGGGCACAAGCTCGGCGGCCCGCTGGGCGTGGGTGCCCTGCTGGTGGGTCGGGAGGTGGCCGTCACGCCGCTCCTGCACGGCGGCGGCCAGGAGCGCGACATTCGAAGCGGGACCTTGGATGCGCCGGCGATCGCGGGATTCGCCGCCGCCGTGGAGCTGTCGGTCAAGCACCAGGCCGACTATGCGACCCGGATCGGTGCCCTGCGCGACGAGCTGGTCGAGCGGGTGCGAGCGGCCGTCCCCGACGCGATCTACAACGGCGATCCGGTCGACCGCCTGCCCGGCAATGCGCACCTGAAGTTCCCGGGCTGCGAGGGTGACTCGCTGCTGATGCTGCTCGACGCGCGCGGCATCGAGTGCTCGACGGGGTCGGCGTGCTCGGCGGGCGTGCCGCAGGCCTCCCACGTGTTGCTGGCCATGGGCTGCTCGGAGGAGTTCGCCCGCTCCTCGCTGCGCTTCTCGCTCGGGCACACCAGCACCACGGCCGACGTGGACGCGCTGGTCGAGGCGATCGGTCCGGTCGTCGAGCGGGCCCGAGGCACCAGCACCCGGAAGGCGACCGCGTGAAGGTCGTCGCCGCGATGTCCGGTGGCGTGGACTCTGCCGTGGCCGCCGCGCGCGCGGTCGAAGCGGGCCACGAGGTGACCGGGATCCACCTGGCGCTCTCGCGCAACCCCGCGTCGTACCGCTCCGGCGCTCGTGGCTGCTGCACGATCGAGGACGCCAACGACGCGCGCCGGGCGGCGGACGTGATCGGGATCCCGTTCTATGTCTGGGATCTTTCCGATCGGTTCCACGAGGACGTCGTGGAGGACTTCGTGTCCGAGTACGCCGCCGGCCGGACCCCGAATCCCTGCCTGCGCTGCAACGAGAAGATCAAGTTCGCCGCCGTATTGGACCGGGCGCTCGCGCTCGGGTTCGACGCCGTCGCGACCGGCCACTATGCGCGGCTCGAGCGCGCCCCCGAGGGGCTGTGGGAGCTGCACCGGTCGGCCGATGCCGCGAAGGACCAGTCCTATGTCCTCGGCGTGCTCACCCAGGACCAGCTGGCGCACTCCCTGTTTCCGCTCGGTGACACGCCCAAGCCGGAGGTACGCCGTGAGGCCGCGCGCCGCGGCCTCCTCGTGGCCGACAAGCCGGACAGTCACGACATCTGCTTCGTGGCCGACGGCGACAACGCCGGCTGGCTCCGCGAGAAGCTGGGCGACCGTGCCCCCAATCGGGGTGGCGACATCGTCGACGACGCCACCGGTGAGGTGCTCGGCCGGCATGCCGGCACCTTCGGGTTCACCATCGGCCAGCGGCGCGGTCTGCGGCTGGGACACCCGGCGCCGGATGGTCGCCCGAGGTTCGTGTTGGACATCGAGCCCGTCTCCGGGACGGTGCGGGTCGGCCCCCGCGAGGAGCTGACCGTGGATCGGATCACCGCGGTTCGGCCCCGGTGGTGTGGTCAGGCCCCGACCGGGCCACTGGAGGCCACGGTCCAGCTGCGCGCACACGGCGGTGAGCATCGCGCGGTGGTCACCGTGGCCGGCGACGGGGTCGAGGTCGAGCTGGTCGACGCCGCCCAGGGCATTGCCCCGGGCCAGGCGGCTGTGATCTACGACGGCACCCGCGTGGTGGGCTCGGCCACCATCGCCGCCGCCC
>JBDHZT010000040.1:0-30759 GCA_039811985.1 Nocardioidaceae bacterium
CGATCGGCGGACCAATCCCATGGGGACCCCGTGATCTGGGCCAGCAACGCCGACGGTACGTTGAGCAGTGCGTGGCCCGACCACCCGACTCGACGTCAGCAGCCTCGCGCGCCGAGGTCGAGCACGAACGTCTGGGCCACGCCCGTGTGCGTTCAGGAGGCACCCCGTGAGGATCGGCATTCCCCGCGAATCGATGGTGGGCGAGACCCTGGTGGCCGCGACGGCGCAGACCGCCGGGCAGCTGCAGAAGCTGGGGTACGACGTCGTGGTCCAGGCCGGCGCCGGCGACCTGGCCGCTCAGCCGGACCGCAGCTTCACCGACGCCGACATCCCCGTCGGCAGCGGTGACCAGGTGTGGTCCAGCGACATCGTGGTCAAGGTCAACGCCCCCAGTGACGAGGAGATCAGTCGACTCCGCCCCGGCGCGACGGTGATCTCGCTGATGGCACCGGCTCGCAGCCCCGAGCTGCTGCAGCGCCTCGAGGCCGCGGGCGTGACGGGGCTGGCGATGGACGCGGTGCCACGGATCTCGCGGGCGCAGTCGATGGATGTGTTGTCCTCGATGGCCAACGTGGCGGGCTACCGCGCGGTGATCGAGGCGGCCCACGAGTTCGGCCGCCAGTTCACCGGTCAGGTCACCGCCGCCGGCAAGGTCCCACCGGCCCGGGTGTTCGTGGTCGGTGCCGGCGTCGCCGGACTCGCCGCCATCGGCGCCGCGGGCGCGATGGGGGCGATCGTGCGCGCCTTCGACGTGCGGCCCGAGGTCGCCGAGCAGGTCGAGTCGATGGGCGCCGAGTTCGTCACCGTCGAGATGGAGCAGGAGGTCAGCTCCGACGGCTACGCCAAGGAGATGACCGACGCTCAGAAGCAGGCGACCGCCGCGATGTACGACGAGGAGGCGCGGGCCGCCGACATCGTCATCACCACCGCGCTGATCCCGGGGCGTCCGGCACCGGAGCTGATCACCGCCGACACGGTGGCCGGGATGCGGACCGGCTCCGTGGTGGTGGACATGGCCGCCGCCAACGGGGGCAACGTAGCCGGCACCGTGGCCGGGGAGAAGGTCGTCACCGACAACGGCGTGATCATCCTCGGCTACACCGACCTAGCGGGGCGGTTGGCTGCACAGACCTCCCAGCTCTACGGCACCAACGTCGTCAACCTGCTCAAGCTGCTCACGCCCGACAAGGACGGACAGCTGGTCTTGGACATGGACGACGTGGTCCAGCGCGGCATCACCGTGGTCAAGGACGGCGAGCTGATGTGGCCACCGCCGCCGGTCCAGGTCTCCGCGGCACCGCCTCCCGCAGCCGCCGCGCCGGCTGAGCAGCCGGCCAAACCGCCGCCCGACCCGCGCCGGATCGTCTTCGCCGGCGCCCTAGCGGCGGTTCTGTTCGCGGTGGTCTCCTGGTTCTCCCCCGCGGAGTTCCTGGGTCACTTCACCGTGTTCATGCTGGCGGTCTTCGTGGGCTACTACGTGATCTCCAACGTGCACCACGCTCTGCACACTCCGCTGATGAGTGAGACCAACGCGATCTCGGGAATCATCCTGGTCGGCGGCATCCTCCAGGTCGGCAACGAGGACCCCCTCATCTCCACCCTGGCCGTGCTCGCCGTCCTCGTCGCCAGCATCAACATCTTCGGTGGCTTCCTGGTCACCAAGCGGATGCTCGAGATGTTCCGGAAGGACTGAGACGTGGACTCCTTCTTGAACAACCCGCATCTGGGCACCCTGATCCCGGGCATGTACATCATCGCCGGGGTGCTGTTCATCGCCGCCCTCGCCGGCCTGTCCAAGCACGAGACCGCCCGCCGCGGCAACGCGTTCGGGATGACCGGGATGACCATCGCGCTGGTGGCGACCTTGCTGAAGGCGGCCCAGCAGACGACGTACGGCGGATTCCGCGGGCTGCCCTACACCCTGGGCCTGATCGCCGCGGCGATGCTGGTCGGCCTGGCGATCGGCGCGTGGCGAGCCCGGACGGTGGAGATGACCGGCATGCCGGAGCTGATCGCGATGCTGCACAGCTTCGTCGGCCTGGCGGCCGTGCTGGTCGGCTACAACTCCTTCCTCGATCCCGGCGCCGGCAACACCGGATCGATGGAGACCATCCACCGCGTCGAGGTGTTCCTCGGAGTCTTCATCGGTGCGGTCACCCTGACCGGGTCGATCGTGGCGTACCTCAAGCTGAGCGCGAAGATGAAGTCCGCGCCGCTGATGCTGCCCGGTCGCCACCTGCTGAACCTGCTGATCCTGCTGGTGTCCCTGGCGCTGCTGATCTGGTTCGTCGTCGACGTGCCCGAGTTCGGTCGCTTCGATCGCGGCATCATTCCGCTGATCGTGATGACCGTGCTGGCGCTGCTGCTCGGCTTCCACCTGGTTGCGGCCATCGGCGGCGGCGACATGCCGGTGGTGGTCTCGATGCTGAACAGCTACTCCGGCTGGGCGGCAGCAGCCGCCGGGTTCATGCTCAACAACGACCTGCTCATCATCACCGGATCGCTGGTCGGCTCCTCCGGTGCGATCTTGTCCTACATCATGTGCAAGGCGATGAACCGGTCCTTCATCACCGTCATCGCCGGCGGATTCGGCTCCGACGGCGGTGTGGTCGGCGAGGACCGCGACTACGGCGAGCACCGAGAGATCAACGCAGAAGCCGCCGCCGAACTGCTGGCGAACGCGCACTCGGTGGTGATCACCCCGGGCTACGGAATGGCCACCGCCCAAGCGCAGTACGCCGTCGCCGACCTCACCGCCAAACTGCGCGCCCGCGGGATCGACGTACGCTTCGGCATCCACCCCGTCGCCGGACGCCTGCCCGGACACATGAACGTGCTACTCGCCGAGGCCAAGGTGCCCTACGACATCGTGCTCGAGATGGACGAGATCAACGACGACCTCCCCGAGACCGACGTCGTGCTCGTCATCGGCGCCAACGACACCGTCAACCCCGCCGCCCTGGAGGAACCCAACTCCCCCATTGCGGGCATGCCCGTGCTCGAGGTCTGGAAGGCACACGACGTGATCGTCTTCAAGCGGTCTATGGCCACGGGGTACGCCGGCGTACAGAACCCGCTCTTCTTCCGCGACAACACCCAGATGCTCTTCGGTGACGCCAAGGAGCGTGTCGAGGACATCATCAAGGCACTCCCGGGCTAGGACGCCATCCCGCATCCAGGCTAGGAAATGCGGTAGAGGCCAGGTTGCAGGGATTCCAGGATCAGCGCCAACATCACTTCGGCAAGCACCACTGCCGCCGTGACGACGATCTTGGCTCCGACCGGCGTGCTCCGGCGGGTCCAGATCAGCACGATGCCGAGCGGAAAGCAGCAGAAGAACGTCACCAACACGATGAACCACCAACTCTGCCACCACGGGCGCGGAGAGACGGCGTCGGAGAGCGGACCGCTCACCACCATGCCCGGCTGACCGGGGGACGGTGGCGGCCCTTGATGAGGCTGATTGAGTTCGGTCCACTGGGACCCGTTCCACCAGCGATAGCCCGACCCGCCCCACGGGTCCGGATACCACCCAGCGCGCTTGGCCATCGTGTCGTCCCTCTCGTGCCTCAGCGCCTTGCGGCGCCTCCGCCACCCTAGGGATCCAGGTGCGGTCCACGGGTCATTTCGTCGGGATCAGTGGAAACACCGCGACCGTTTCGTAACGTGGTCGTCCTCGTGGGCCCTCACCCAGATGCGAGGCGACCAGTTCGATGTCGTGCACGGACCACTCCGGACCGGCGTACGAGTCGAGCAAGCGCACCCAGTTGGTCACCTCGGTGGGCCGTCCGATCCGGGCCACGGTGATATGCGGGCGGAAGCGCTGTCCGTCCACGGTGATCCCGGCACGGTTGGCCGACGCCCGGGCTCCGGTGGCCAGCCGTCGCAGCTCCTCATGGTTGTCGTCGGTGAGGTCGAGGCCGGCCCAGAGCACCCGCGCGCGTGCCGCGTTCGGGAACGCGCCCCCGCCAGCGATCCGGGTGCTGAACGCTGTCCGCTTGCGCGCGGCCCGCTCCAGCCTCGCCTCGAGGTCCTCGAGTCGCCGCTCGGGCACCTCAGCCAGGAAGGCCAGCGTGACGTGCAGTTGCTCGGGCAGACTCCAGCGCAGCGCGTCGCCGCCCTTGGACGTCGCGGCGCGGCGCACATCCAAGAACTCGTCCAAGTCCTCCACCGCCGCCGGCGGCGGTCGGACGGCTACGAACATCCGCATCTTGCTCAGCGGGCAGAAGCGTCGTCGATCATCTCGACGATGTTAAAGGTCCCGCCCTACGGGCGGGACCTCTTAAGACGGGTATTCCTGGCCCGATAGCGTCAGGTCATGGTCGACAGATGGGCGCAGGCCGCCGCCGTACAGGATTGGATGCAGGCACACGCCCACCACCTCCACCGACAGCCCGAAGTCGGTCTCGAGCTGCCCGAGACCCACGACTACATCGCCTCCGCACTCAGCGACCTGGGACTACGCCCCGAGGTGCACCCGGCGGCGGGAGTGAGCGCGGTGATCAGCGGTCGCAGCCCCGGGCGGGCGACCGTGCTGCGGGCGGACATGGACGCCCTGCCCGTGCACGAAGACACCGGCTTGGCGTATGCCTCCGAGCGGGACGGAGCCATGCACGCCTGTGGTCACGACCTGCACATGGCGATCCTGCTAGGTGCCGCGGCCTGCCTGGTCGACGAGCCCCCGACGCACGACACGATCGTGGTGTTCCAGCCCGGAGAGGAGACCGACCGAGGCGCGGTCCCGACCCTGGCGGCGCATCGCAGTCTTGAGGTCGACGACGCCGAGACCTTCGCCCTCCATGTCCACGCGACCTGGCCCGCGGGCACCGTCTTCCATCGGTCCGGCACGTTCATGGCCGCGGGCGACTGGTTCCGGGTGCGGTTCTCCGGACCCGGCGCACATGCCAGTCAGCCACACCTGGCCGGCAACCCAATCGTCGCCGGAGCCGACTTCGTGACCGGCTTGCGTGCCGCGGTGGCCGAGCTGGCCGGGACCGAGCATCTGGTCGCCACCGTGACGGAGAGCCTGATGGGCAACACGGTCAACGTCATCCCCACCGAGGGCACGCTCCGCGGCACCCTTCGCACCCTCAGCCCTGGCCAGCGGACCGCCCTGATCGACCAGCTCACCACCCTCGCTCAGCAAGCTGCCTCCGATGCCGACCTCGAGGTGGGCGTGGAGGTAGTCGAGGGCTATCCCGCTGTCGTCAACAACCCGGCGTACGTCGACCGGCTCGCCGCCGCCCTTGCCGACGCACCGGTGCAGACCCAAGCCATGGAGCACGCCTCGATGGTGATCGAGGACTACGCCTACTTCCTCCAGCGCTGGCCGGGGACGATGGTCTATCTGGGTGCTCAGGTGCCCGGCCACCGCTCCTTCAACCACGCCGCCGACGCGGTCTTCGACGACTCCGTGCTGGCGATCGGTGCGGGCCTGCACCTCCTCGCCGCCGATGGGCTGACCTCCGGCTGACGATCCCTCAGAACCGCCTCACACGGTGAAGCCGACCGGCACCTGCGCACCGTGCACCGTCGTGCTGACCGCGGCGGCGTGGTTGGCGGCGGCAACGGCGTCGGAGAGTGCGGCGCCTGCGGCAAGCCGGACCGCCAGGCAGCCCGAGAAGACGTCACCAGCGCCGCTGGTATCGACGGTGTCAACGGCCTCGGCGGACACGTGCCGCGACTCGACATCCGGACCCGTGACGTAGGCACCGTGCGAGCCCATCGTCACCACGACCACTCCGGAGAAGTCCAGCTCCTCCACACAGGCGGCGACCTCCGTCAGAGTCTTCGGCTCGATGTCGCGCCGCGCCAACCGACCCAACTCGGCGCGGTTCGGAACCAGCACGTCGACATCGCCGAGGAACTCCAGCACGCCGGAGGGGTCCTCGGGCATCGGCGCCGGATTGAGCACGACGGTGGCGCCCACGGCACGACCAGCCTCGCAGGCACTCGCCACCGAAGGGATCGGCACTTCCAACTGGACGAGCACCAGGCCGGGCGCCAACTCGCGCACCGCCGCACCGACGTCAGTCGGCGCCAGCATCGCGTTGGCACCGGGGTCGACCACGATGTGGTTCTCACCCGACTCATCGACGACGACGATCGCAATCCCGCTGGCCGCTTCCTGATGCCGTTGCACGGCGCTGATGTCGACGCCTCGCTCAGCCAGCGCGGCGAGTGATCGCGCACCTGGGTCGTCGGCCCCGACCGCGCCGACCATCGCTACCTGGCCGCCGAGAACCGCGGCGGCAGCGGCCTGGTTGGCGCCCTTGCCGCCGGGCGCCAGTGTGCGCCCGGAGGCCAGCACCGTCTCACCCGGGAGCGGCAGGGCCGAAACCCGCAGGCTGGTGTCTTCGTTGAGTGAGCCGACGACACACACGGTGGCGGCGCTCATCGGTCCACTCCGGCCAAGCGATCGCTCAGGCGCTCAAGCGCGGTGAGGACGAGATCCCAGTAGCGATCCACCTCGAGTCGCATCGCCACCCGCACATTCGGCGACTGGTCGGGATAGCGGCGATGGAGGTCGACGACGGTCGTCCCCCTCGTCCAGCGGCCGTCGAGCTCGACGGCGACGAACGCTTCCCGCCACTCGATGACGTCGGGATCCAGCAGCGCCGCGATGGTGCACGGATCGTGGACAGGCGGTGAGGAGAACTCCCACAGCCGCTCGTAGGAGTCACCGAAGAAGCCCATCCATGCCGCGCAGGTCTGGCCGATCACGCCGGGCACGGCCAGCATCCGCTTGACGACGTCCGGTGTCGCGAGTGCCTGGTGGGTGAGGTTGAGGCCCACCATTCGCACGGGTACGTCGGCACGGAGCACCAGGTCCAACGCGTCGGGATCGGCGTAGGTGTTGAACTCCGCGGTGGGCGTGTGGTTCCCGCGCTCGGTCGAGCCGCCCATGAAGACGATCTCGGCGATCCGGGGCGCCACCTCCGGGTGGTCGCGCAGCAACCGACCGACATTGGTCATCGGACCGGTCACGACCACGGTGACCGGACTGTCGGACTCGATCAGCATCCGCCGGAGGAACCCCACAGCATCCTCGGCGACCACGTCTGCTGCGGGATCCGGCAGTGGCGGTCCGTCGAGCCCGCTGGCGCCGTGGACGTAGTTGCCCAGTGCGGCATCGCCAAGCAGTGGCCCGGCCGCCCCCGTCGCGACCGGGATCTCGGCGTGTCCAGCAAGCGCTAGCACGCGCTGGGCGTTGCGGGTGGCGTCCTCGACCGAGCAGTTGCCGAAGCAGCTGCTGATGCCGAGCAGGCGGACCTGCGGCGAGCCCAGGGCAAGCAGGATCGCCACGGCATCGTCATGACCGGGATCGCAGTCCAGCAGCACCGGGATCTGCCGATGCGACGCGGGGTCTGTCACCGGGCTGCTCCGCCGGCCAGCCAGCGCAGCATGCCGCCGACCGCGACGGAGAAGCCGTCCCAGGCCAGGAACTCCTCGGGGCACCAGTGCGGCCCGATGTCGGAGGTCCACACCAGTGACCGACCCTCGCCCACCTCGGCGGCAGCGATCAGCACGTCATCGCCGACGGTGGCGATCACCTGCGCCTCCGGCTTTGCCTCGACGTAGTTGTAGCCCAGCAGGTCCGGCGCCCCGGTCGGCCAGCCCGTGGCGATCTCGTGCGCGGCGTCGACGAGTGCGACCGGTGCGCCCTCCGGTGCCTCGACTCGGTCGTCGGACTCGATCATGGTCACGGGCAGCACGTCAGCCAGTGGGCTGCGTGCGAAGTTGGCGCGGGCCTGGAAGCCCTGGAAGCTGAGGTAGCCACCGGCCATCATCAGGCCACCACCATTGCGGGTCCAGTCGACCAGAGCACGCAGTGGGTTGCCGCTGCGCTGGCCGCCGAGCCAGGTCTGCTGCGGCAGCACGAAGGAGTTGTAGCCGATGTCGGAGAGGATCACGACGTCGTACGCCGCGAGACCCTCCAGGTCGCGCGGGAAGCTCTCAGGAACGTCGTGGGCATACATCTGCTCGACGGTGATCCCATGCTCGGCGGCGGCCGCGATGAACGCGTCGGCACCGGTGTGGAACGTCGTGCTGGAGAACTCGTCGAAGCCCTTCACATGGGTGGCGGTCGAGATCCAGCTCTCGCCGGCGAGGAGTACTCGGGTCATCGTTCATTTCTCCTTCACAAAGAGTCGTCGAGGGTTCTGCACCAACAAGGTGTCGATGTCGGTGTCATGGAGTCCGTGCCTTCTCAGTCGCGGCACGAAGAACTGCAGGATGTGTGCGTAGCCAGGACCACCGTGGCGACGCAGCAGGGACTTCAAGAAGATGTCGTGGCTGAGCAGCACCTGACCGCCGAAACCGTGCTCGATGAGCCTGGCCACGTGAACGGCGTTCTCCTCGTCCGACGGGCACTGCACGCCCTGGTCGGCGTAGAAGACCTCCATCCCGATCATGTCGTACTGCAGCCACGCACCTCGGCGCAGGAGCGCCGACTGGTAGGCCAGGTCAGCTCCCGATGGACTCATGTGGCACAGGACCACACGAGCGGGGTCGACGCCGTACTCGTCGGCGATGTCGAGCACATCCCCGCCCCGCCTGAACCAGCCGGGAAGGTGCACCTGGACCGGCAGGTCGACCTCACGCTGCGCGAGGAAGGCCCCCCGCAGACTGGCCTGCTCGGCGGGTGTGAAGTCGGCGCTGACCCCGATCTCGCCGATGAAGCCCGGCCGGATCCCGTGCTCACCATCGGTCAGATCGGCCAGGATCCGCTCGGCCAGGACCTGCGGCGACAGACCCTTGACCTCGGTCGGCTGGGCGCCATCGAGGTAGTAGCCGGTGCCGGCGATGACGTGGACACCAGTGCGCTCACTGATGGTGCGCAGGCTCACCAGGTCACGCCCCACCCCGAGAGACGTAGCGTCGAGCATCGTGCCGCCCCCGAGCGCGGCGAACCGGCTCAGTTCCTCACAGGCGACATCGAGGTCGTCCAGGATGCAGTTGTCACGGTTGCCGAAGGGATCCTGGCGCAGCTCCCAGAGCAGGTTCTCGCCGACTGGTCCGGAGGCGAACTCCTCGGTGTCCATCAGCTCGAACGTGGTCGGCTGATGCCACGACGTCATGTCGTTGAGCAGGTGCTCATGGGTCAGTACGACGCCGAGGTCGGCCGCGGCAACCGGACCGCGGACGGTCATGACTGACGGTTCAGCCTGGATCCACCGATTGTCGCCGTCGCGAGCGTCACCAGACGGGTGTCCCGGCAAGGCGGAGCGCCGATGGCGGGCCGGAGGCCCGTCGAGGTGCGAGAACGCAGCCGGGGCGCCCGGATGGGGGCGCGCAGCAGGCGCAGAATCGGTGGATCCAGGCTCAGTCACGTCCGATTGCCCACGATCCGGCCGAACAGCCTGCTGTTGAGGAAGATGGCGGCGATCAGGATCAGGCCCTGGGTGATCGGCACCCAGTAGACGTCCACTCGGGCCAACACCAGCCCATTGTTGATGATGCCCAGCGTCAGCGCACCGATGGCCGACCCGATGATCGAGCCGCGGCCACCCATCAGGCTGGTCCCACCGAGCACGACCGCGGTGATGACCTCGAGCTCGAACATGGTGCCCGAGTTGGAGGATCCACTCGCCAGCCGTGCCGCGGTGATGATGCCGGCCACTCCGGCCAGCACACCGGTCAGAGCGAGCACGGCCACCTGGATCCACCGGATGTCGACACCTGCGCGTCGCAAGGACTCCGCGTTGGAGCCGACGGCGGTGACATAGCGGCCGAACCGGGTGTGGTTGAAGACGTACCACCCGGCGATGACCGCCAGCAGGGCCAGCCAGGTCGGCGTGAAGATACCGGCCAGCTTGCCGTTGCCGAGTGGCAGCAGGAACTTCGAGGTGATCGGGGTGCTGTAGCCGTCGGTGATCAGCAGCGCGACGCCGCGGACTGCGGTGAGCGCCGCAAGGGTGACGATGAAGGACTGGACCCTGCCGAACGCGGTGATGACACCGTTGGCCATCCCGATCGCCAAGGCGATCGCGAGGGTGCCCAGCAAGGCGACCAGTCCGTTTCCGGACTCGGCGAAGATGCCGAGCGCGGCGGCGGACAGCCCGACGATCGAGCCGACCGACAAGTCGATCTGTCCGGTCGTGATGACGAAGGTCATGCCCACCGCGACGATGACCGTCGGGGCCACCTGACGCAACACGTTGATCAGGTTCTGACTGGTGAAGAAGGCGTCGGAGGAGACGCTGAAGTAGGCGAACAGCACGACGAAGACCGCGCTGATCGAGATCACCCCGAAGTTCTTCGCCACGAACTCCATGCGCATGTCTTTGGCGCTTGCGACGTTGGCACTCATCTGTTCACTTCCCCATCATCGCGGTCACCAGACCGGTCAGGTCGGTCTCGGTCGGGATCAGCTCCCGATGGTTGACACCCTCGTGCAGCACCACGAAGCGGTCGGCGACCTCGAAGAGGTCCTGCAGTCGGTGGGTGATCAAGATGACGCTCACTCCGCGCGACGACACGTCTCGGATGAGCTGCAGGGTCATCTCGACCTCGCGCGCCGCCAGCGCGGCGGTGGGCTCGTCGAGGACCAGCACCTTCGGGTCGAAGGTGACCGCGCGAGCGATGGCAATCGCCTGCCGCTGGCCACCGGACATGTTCCCGACCATCTGACGCGTGTCGGAGATCCGGATGTGCAGCTTGGCGAGGTCCTCGGCCGCCTCACGGTGCATGCGGGCGTGGTCGAGCTTGCGGGTCACCGGGTGGTAAGGCTCCCGACCGAGGAACAGGTTGCCGGCGACATCCACGTCGTTGCACAGTGCCAGGTCCTGGTAGACCATCTCGATGCCGTGCGCCCGCGCTGCTCGTGGGCCGGTGCCGGTCAGCTCGTCGCCGTCGACCAGGATTCGACCCTGATCCGGAACGACCGCGCCGGCCAACATCTTCATCAGCGTGGACTTGCCGGCCCCGTTGTCGCCGACCAGGCCGACGACCTCACCGCGGGCAACGCTCAGGTCTACGCCACGGAGCACCTTGAGCGCTCCGAAGCTCTTCGTGATGCCCTGCATCTCCACCCGGGCCGGCGCACCGGCCCGGGTGCTTTCCTCACTCGTCATCGATCCGCTCTCACTCGAAGATCGAACGGAAGTCGTCGACGTTGTCCTTGGTCACGATCGTGATGGGGACGTCGATGAAGCCCTTGGCCGTCGCGCCACCGATGACCGCCTTGAGCTCGTTCACGGCCTCGACACCCTCCTGCTTCGGGTTCTGCTGGACCACTGCGGTCACCAGACCGCTGTCGATCCCCTCGATCACCTCGGCGGTGAGGTCCCAGCCGATGATCTTGGTCTTGCCCGACGGGTCGAGCGCGGCCACTGCACCCACCGTGGCCGGCTCACCGGTCGTGTAGACGAAGTCCAGGTCCGGCTGCGCGGTCACCAGGTTCTGCGCGGCGTTGGCCGCCTTCTCCTGCACGTTGTCGCCGTTGACGCTCTGGGTGAACTTCGCCCCGGCGTCGTCGATGACCTTGCGGAAGCTGTCCTCACGCTGGTTCTGGATGAAGGAGTTCCGGGCGTCGACGACGCCGTACGTCGCACCGTCCGCGAGACCCTGGTCGACCACCCACTGGCCGGCCTCGGTGCCCGCCTTCTCGTTGTCGACGCCGACGAAGGTGTCGACCGAGCCCTCCTCGAGCTGGGCGTCGATGGCCACCACCTTGATGCCGGCATCCTTCGCGGCCTTGACCGCCGGAAGCACACCGTTGACATCGATGGCGACCACGATCAGGCCAGTCACCTGCTGAGAGACGAAGTTCTCGATGTCGCTGTTCTGCTTGGCCGAGTCGTTGTTGGCGTTGGCGATCGTCAGGTCACAGCCCGCGCTCTTGGCCGCCTCCTCCGCACCCTCGTTCATCTGGGTGAAGAAGGCTGCGGTCTGGTTGATCTGGGTCATCCCGATGACGCACTTGTCGCTGCTGCCACCGTTGTCCGACGCCTTCGGCTCTTCGTTGCCGGTGCTGCAGGCGGCCAGCGCCAGCACTGCCGAGCAGGTTGCGACTGCTACCCACGTGTTCACGTTCCTGGTCATGCCGGCCTCCTTGGGAAATCGATTTCCGACGTGGATGGGATCGTAGTGACGTGATCCGGGCCACGTCCACAGGCTTGGTAATCGATTTCCACATGGTGAGACAGATTCGTCCCGATAGGGCAGGATGCCCACGTGCAGCCAGGCAGTCGGCGCCCCCGGATGGCAGATGTGGCCGAGCGTGCCAACGTCTCGGTCGCCACCGTCTCGCGCGCCCTCAGCGGGAGCCGCTCCGTCGACCCACAACTCGCCGACCGCGTCGCCAGAGCAGCCGAGGAGTTGGGCTACCGGGTCAACCTGGTCGGCCGGGCACTGCGCCAGACCCGATCCTCGACCGTCGGGCTGATCGTCCCCGACCTCGACAACCCGTTCTTCTCCGCCCTTGCCCAGCATCTGGCTCGAGCCTTCACCGAGACCGACAGCGACCTGCTCGTCTACAGCGCTGACAGCTCACTGGCCACCGAGCTCCGGGGTGTCCACTCCTTCCTCGGCCGGCAGGTGGATGCCTTGGTGATGATCCCCGTCCACGAGCAGGGCAGTGCCGCGGCCGTCGACCTCGCCGCGGCCGTCGTACCCACCGTGCAGCTCGACCGTTGCGTGCCGAGCACTCACGCTCATTTCGTGGCGGTGAACAACCACCGCGGCATGGAGCTTGTTGGCGAGCACGTCGGCACCTGGGTGGACCGAGAGCAGCAGCCGGTCGTGCTGATCGGCGCCGAGCCGAGTTCGTCCTCAGCCCACGAGCGGCTCGACGGCTTCCGGCGGGTGTTCGGCGAAGACACGCCGGTCCTGCTCGGGTCCTTCTCTACGGAGTGGGGGCACACCGCCGCCCAGCGGCTCCTCGACGAGGGCTGGAAGCAAGCCACCATCGTGACGGCCGCGGACGTGATCGCTGTCGGCGTGCTCGCTCAGATCCTGCATCGAGGGCACAGTGTGCCTGGCGACTTCCGCGTCATCGGCTTCGACGGCGTCGGCGCCGCTGCTTTGGCCCAGCCCACCCTGACCACCATCCGGCAACCGGTCGAGGCGATGACCCTGGCCATCCGCGACCTCATCGAAGCCGGCGCATCGGAGGGCCATGCGGGCGGCGTGACGAGTGACCACGACGACGGCCCGGGTGTGGCGCATCGCTTCGACCCGATGTTCGTTCCCGGCGAGACCAGTCCCGCTGAGCACCTCGGCTCGCCGACCCGGGCATAGTGGACTGCCGGCGATCATCCTCAGGAGGTGCACGATGCAGCAGGCCGATCCGGCGTTGCATCTGCCCACCACCGCGGCATTCGACGACTCCTGGCGAGACGTGGCCGTGGTCGGCGGCGGGATCATCGGGCTGGCGGTGGCGCGTGAGCTGACCCAGCGCCGACCGGGGCTGGGCATCACTCTGGTCGAGAAGGAGTCGACCCTCGCCAGTCACCAGACCGGGCGCAACTCCGGCGTGATCCACTCGGGCATCTACTACCCGCCCGGCTCACTCAAGGCGCGCCTGTGCGCAGCCGGAAGCCGGTCGATGGTCGCCTTCGCGCAGGAGCACGGCATCGCCCACGAGGTGTGCGGGAAGCTCATCGTCGCCACCGAAGACGGCGAGCGTGCTGGCCTGGACCGCCTCTTCCAACGGGGGTTGGAGAACGGTCTGGCCGTCACCAAGATCACCGCCGCCGAGGCGCGTGAGACCGAACCCCATCTGGCCTGCGTCGAGGCCGTCCGGGTGCCGTCTACCGGCATCGTCGACTACCGCGGCGTGTGTCGAGCGCTGGCCGAGGAGGCCACGTCGGCGGGGGCCGAGGTCGTCACGGGGGTAGAGGTGACGGGGATACGGCGCACCACCGGCGGACGGATCGTCGAGACCACCCACGGAGATCTGAAGGCACGCTTCGTGGTCACCTGCGGTGGTCTGCAGAGCGACCGGCTGGCGCGCCTGTCCGGAGCGGATCCGGGCGCACGGATCGTGCCCTTCCGAGGTGAGTACTACGAGCTTGCGCCCGATCGCAGCGACCTGGTCAAGACGCTGATCTACCCGGTTCCCGATCCAGACTTCCCGTTCCTGGGCGTGCATCTGACCAAGATGGTCGGCGGCCACGTGCACGCGGGACCCAACGCGGTGCTCGCGCTGGCTCGGGAGGGCTACACGAAGCGTGATCTGAACCTGGCCGACCTCCGAGACGCGGTGGGCTACCCCGGCCTCCGGCGACTTGCGCGCCAACACTGGCGGGCCGGACTGCAGGAGATACATCGCTCGTTCTCCAAGCGCGCCTTCGCCCGCAGCGTGCAACGGCTCGTCCCGGACATCACCGAGGACGCCCTCGTGCCCGCCCCCGCGGGCATCCGGGCACAGGCGCTCCGCGCCGATGGCAGTCTGGTCGATGACTTCTTGCTGGTGGAGGAGGCCGACGCGCTCCACGTCTGCAACGCCCCCTCCCCCGCCGCGACCGCGGCCCTGGAGATCGCCCACACGATCTGTGACCGGATCCAGCCCGCGCCCTCTCGCTGATCCCGCGTCGGTCAAGCGGTCGGCGCGGTCACGCGGCTCAGCAGGGTGTCCACCCAGGTCGGCACCAAATCGGTCGCCTTCCCGAACTCGGACGCGGCGAAGTGGCCGGAGCCTGCGCCGGGCTGCAGGTTGAGCTGGACGGTGTGGGCGCCGTACGCCCGAGCCTCGAGCACGAAGCGCGCCGCCGGGAAGACCGTGCCGGAGGTCCCGATCGAGCAGAAGACGTCAGCCTCACAGAGGGCGTCCGAGATCTGCTCCAATCCCAGTGGCACCTCGCCGAACCACACCACATCGGGGCGCAACGCGGCAGCCCGACATCGTGGGCAGGCCGGCCGATGGCCCAACGGGCCGGCCCAGGGCGACCGACCGCCGCACTCCGTGCACAGGGCCGAGCGCAGCGAACCGTGCATGTGCAGCACCCGCCTGGAGCCTGCTCGTTCATGGAGGTCGTCGACGTTCTGGGTGATCAGCAAGAAGTCGTCGCCGAGCCGCTCCTCAAGTCTGGCCAGGGCTGCGTGCGCGGCGTTGGGCTGCACGGCCGACAGCGCCTGCCGACGGAGGTCGTAGAAGCGGTGCACGACCTGAGGCTGCAGGTCATAGGCCTCCGGCGTAGCCACATCCTCGATCCGATGCCCCTCCCAGAGCCCGTCGGCATCACGGAAGGTCGGCACGCCGCTTTCGACTGAAACACCGGCGCCGGTGAGGACCACCACCCGCATACCCCCACGCTACTCTCCTTCTTCCCTTCGCGCTGCCGCCGTCATGGCCTCCGGGCGACCGATCTAGATGACGTTGCGGCCAGTCGGAATGGCGAGCCGCCGCCGCGGGTTGGGACTGTCATGACTCTCACCGGCGAGTATCAACCCAGCGCGAGCGGCTGGGTCCGCGACCAGGTCGAGCTCTACGAGCGGACCGGCGGCGCGGAGGGCAACACCATCATGGACCGGCCGATCGTCGTGATCACCTCACGAGGCGCGAGGTCCGGCAACGTGCGGAAGAACCCGGTCATGCGGGTGGAGCACGACGGGGTCTACGCAGCCGTTGCCTCCAAGGGTGGCGACCCCCACCATCCGGACTGGTACTACAACTTCATCGCCGATCCTCACGTCGAGTTGCAGGATGGCCCCGAGCCGGTGGCCTACGTCGCCCGCCTGGTCGAGGGCGACGAGCGTGCCGAGTGGTGGGAGCGCGCGGTGGCCGCCTACCCGCCGTACGCCGACTACCAGCGCAAGACCGACCGACACATCCCGGTCTTCGTGCTCGAGCGCGCTCAGCCCTAGGGAAGCGCTTGTACGGCGGGTGCTGACGGAAGGGGCATGGTGGCCCCAGAATGTCCTTCCGTGACATCCTCCGACGCGGCCGCCGAGACCTCCGGGCGCTCCGCTCTCGCCGAGCCCACCGCCAATCCGCCCTGGAGCTGGGTCAGCGCACTGAGCCTGGTCAACCTCGGCATCACGGCCGGCTGGTTCGGCCCGATCCAGGTGCTGCTCGCCGAGCAGGCGCGCGCGATCTCGCCGGACCACAAGGAACAGGTGCTCGGCTGGGTGTTGGGGGTGGGCGCCTTCGTCTCCACCGTGTGCAACCCGTTGTTCGGCGCCTTCTCCGATCGCACCACCTTGCGGATGGGCCGGCGGCTGCCCTGGATCCTGGTCGGCGCTGCGGGTGGCGCGCTCTCCCTGCTGGTGCTCTCGGTGGCCGAGAGCGTGCCGATGATGATGCTCGGCTGGTGTGGCGTGCAGATGTTCTTGAACGCGATGTACGCCGCGGTGACGGCCGCCGTACCCGATCAGGTGCCCGAAGCCCGCCGAGGACTGGTCGGTGGCCTCCTGGCCATCGCACAGACACTCGGGGTCGTCGGAGGTGTCGGGATCGCTTCGGTGACAGGCAGCATCGCCGCCGGCTATCTCGTCACGATCGTGGTTCTGCTCGTCCTCACCCTCCCCTATGCGTTGCGCTCCCGCGACCTCGCGCTGCCCGAGGGCTACCGGCCGCCGCCGTTCCAGCTCGGCCGGTTCCTGTCCTCGTTCTGGGTCTCGCCGCGCCGTCATCCTGACTTCGCCTGGGCATGGATCACCCGCTTCCTGGTCAATATCGGCAACTACATCGGCACGATGTACCTGCTCTATTTCGTCACCGACGGCCTCGGCTTCTCCGAGGACGAAGGCCCCGACAAGGTCTTCTGGCTGACCGTGATCTATGCGCTCACCATGGTCTTCACCACGGCATTCGGTGGGGCCTGGAGCGACCGACTCGGCCGCCGCAAGGTGTTCGTGATCTGGTCCGGCATCGTCGCCGGCACCGCTACCTTGATCCTGGCCGTTCCGCAGACCTATCCAGCCGCCGTCGTCGCGGCAGCGGTCCTCGGAGTCGGCTATGGCATCTACACCGCCGTCGACTTCGCGCTGATCACCCAGGTCCTGCCCGCCGCCGAGGGCCGCGCCAAGGATCTCGGCGTCATCAACATCGCCAACGCACTCCCCCAAGTGTTCGCCCCGATCATCGCCGGCCTGCTGCTCACGCTGGTCCGCAACTCAGGCGGCTCGGTGGCCACCCACGGCGAGTCGTGGTCCCTGGGGTACGGCGTGGTCTACGGCTTCGCCTTCGTCGTCAGCATCCTCGGCTCGATCTTCGTCACCAGGATCCGCTCGGTCCGCTGACCGATCAGCTCGCGTCGGCCTCCTGGCGGCGTACGACGGGAGCCTTGGCGAAGTAGACGACCAGGAAGCTGAGCACGAGCGCAGCGAGGACGCCGATGTTGGCGTAAGCCCAGTCGCCGTCCTTGCCGCCCAGGCCCAGCGGGCCGAGCAGATAGCCCTGCCAGTTGTTCCAGGAGGCGTCGGCGAACTGGTTGATGACCAGGCCCCAGCCGATGATCGAGGCGCCCACCATGGTGCCGATGGCAACCCAGTCGACCGAGCCGTAGCGACCCTTCGGATCGAACAGGGCGACCTCGTCGTAGTCCCGCTTGCGGAGCGCAATGTCGGCGATCATGATGCCCGCCCAGGACGCGAGCGGCACACCCAGCGTGATCAGGAAGCTCTGGAACGGACCGAGGAAGTCCTCGGTGAAGAACACGACGTAGATCGTGCCCAGGGTGAGGATCACACCGTCGATGAAGGCCGCGCTCGGGCGTGGGATGCGCACACCGAGCGAAAGGAGAGTCAGGCCGGACGAGTAGATGCCAAGCACGGCACCACTGACCAGGGCCAAGATGGCGCAGATCAGGAAGGGCACGAGGTACCACGTCGGCAGCAGCGTCGCCAGTGTCCCGATCGGATCGGCGGCGACACCGTCGAGGACCTTCGGCGAGGACCCGGCCAGGGCCAGACCATAGAGGACCAGCAGCACGGGCGCGATCGCGCCGCCGAAGGTGTTCCAGACGACGATGCCGACCGACGACGAGTCGCGGTGCTGATAGCGCGACCAGTCGGCTGCGATGTTGATCCAGCCGAGACCGAAGCCCGTCATCACCATGGTGAGCGCCCCGATCACCGACTGGGTCGAGCCCGCCGGAATCGCGGACACCGCCGACCACTCGATGTCCTTCAAGGTGAGCAGGATGTAGCCGATCGTGACGATCCCGGTGATCCAGGTCAGCCAGGACTGCATCTTCATGATGATGTGATAGCCGGCGACCGATGCCGACACGATCAGGGCGGCCACGACGACGGCGGCCACGATCTTGGTGGCGTTGCCGTCGCTCCAGCCGAGCTCGCTGAAGACCGTCGCCGTCGCCAGCACGGCCATGATCGCCAAGAAGGTCTCCCAGCCGATGGAGACCAGCCACGAGATGACGCCCGGCACCTTCTGACCGACGACACCGAACGGCGCGCGGGACAGGATCATCGTCGGCGCGGAGCCGCGCTTGCCGGCGATCGCGATGATCCCGCACAGCATGAAGGACACGGTGATCCCGACGACAGCGACGAACACGCCCTGCCAGAAGGAGATCCCGAAGTAGAGGATGAACGCCGCATAGCTGACCCCGAACACCGACACGTTGGCGGCGAACCACGGCCAGAACAGATTGGCCGGACGAGCGGTGCGCTCGGCCTCGTCGATGATCTCGATGCCGGTGGTCTCGACACCGAGGCGGCGCGTCTCGGCGTACGTCGTGGAGTCGGTCATAGGCCCATCGTGCACCTCCCAACGGGTAAGGGCGAGCACCACCCCTGGTACGTCAGGGCGGGGCCGTGGTCACCGGGTCACGGCCGGAGGTCATACTCCGTGGTCGCTCGAGCAACCGTTCTCGATGACGTCCGCCAGGAGCGGGCCGAGGCGGCGAGCAGTGCGTTCGGCAGCGGCCACCACGTTCGAGGGATCGATGGCGTCCTCGCTGCCCTCGATCGCGGTCACCACGGAGACCCCGAACAGCTCGAGCCCAGCCTCGCGAGCGGCGATGGCCTCCGGAACGGTCGACATGCCGACCAGGTCCGCGCCGACCCGGCGCAGCCACTCGGCCTCGGCCGCGGTGTTGTAGTGCGGGCCGCGCAGCTGGGCATAGATGCCCTCCGCCAGCTCCGGGTCGAGCTCACCGGCTCGTGCTCGCAGCCGGGGCGACCAGGCGTCGGTGAGGTCCACGAAGTGCGCCCCCTCGATCGGCGAGACACCCGTGGCGTTGACGTGGTCGCTGATCACGATGGGCCGTCCGATCTCCCAGTCCGGACGCAAGGAGCCGTTGGCATTGGTCAGCACGGCCACTCGACAGCCGAGCGCGGCGGCGGTTCGCACGCCGTGCACGACCGGTCGCGGCCCGTGCCCTTCGTAGAGATGGGTCCGTCCGGACAGCACCAGCACCGCCACGCCGCCGAGGTCGAACCCCAGCAACTCACCACGATGCCCCTCGGCGACTGGCGTCAGGAAGTGCGGAACCTCCACCATCGGCAGCCGCGCGAACGGCTCGCCCCAGGAGTCGATCGCCGGGGCCCAACCGGAGCCGAGCACCAGCACGGCGTCGTACGACGACCGTCCGGTGCGAGCGCGCACCACCTCGGCTGCTTCACGGGCGGCCTGGAACGGATCCACGGGTCAGCGACCGGCGATCGACACGGCCAGCCCGGCCAGATGACCCAATCTGGCCAGTTCGCTGTCGAGGAACTCCGGGCCGCCACTGCGGCCCAGCACGACGATCTCGTCATCGAGCAGCGGCGCACCGCACAGCAGCGTGACGTCGTCGGCCACCGGGAGTCGCTCGGCCTGCTTCAGATCCGCCCACGGCAGCTCGGTCGGTGCGGCCTCGGTCGCGCTGACCGCTACCGGCCCATCAGCGGTGTGACGCACCCGGGCGGCCCAGTCGACCCGGAACGCAACGGGCAGCATCCCGGCCAGCCGATCCAACGCCTGTTCTCGATGGACGGTGAGCTCTTCGACCACCTCCAAGTCAAGCAGCAGGTTCCCACCGGCGGCATAGCGGCTTATCCACACCACCCGGACACCTTCGACCGCATTGCACGCCGACACCACCGAGTCCGGCATCACGTCGGCCGCGAGCTCCAGCATCACGTCGTCGACAGCGGTGCCGTCGGGGCGGTGCTCCACGATCTCGATGGCCTCGATGTCCCCACCTCCGGCACCGATCGCGGACGCGACCCGACCCAGGGAGCCCGGGACGTCGGGCAGCTCGACTCGCAACAGGAAAGGCACGCTTCGAGGCTAGACGACTCATGTTGCCGCGATGTTTCCGTGCCGGGACGCGAAACGACGTCGGTCAACGAGCGGGGCCGCGCAACCCAAGGCTGACTACTCCGCCAAACGCTGGCGCAGACCCGAGGCGCGCTGGGCCCGGCGGGTGACGGCGGCGCGGATGGTGGCCTCGGTCCCGACCACACGCACCTTGTGCTGGGCTCGGGTGATCGCGGTGTAGAAGAGCTCGCGGGAGAGCAGCCGAGAGTCCTCCGCAGGAAGCAGCACGGTCACCTCAGCAGCCTGGCTGCCCTGGCTCTTGTGCACCGTCATCGCATGCAGCGTCTCGACGTCAGCGAGCCGGGACGTGGCGAATCTGAGCGGCGCACCCACCGCCGAGATGGCGGCGCTGAGCCCGTGCGGAGCATCGTCGTCGTGGATCACGACTCCCGTGTCACCGTTGAAGAGGCCGAGACCGTAGTCGTTGGCGGTCACGAGGAGGGGGCGGCCGACGTACCACTCTCGGCCCCAAGCAGCACCCACCGGCACCCCCAAGGTCTCGCCCAACCAGCGCTCGACCTGCCGGTTCCAATGGGCGGCGCCGAACGGCCCGTCGCGGTGGGCACACAGCAGCCGGTGCCGATCCAGGGCTGCGGCCGCGGCCACTGCATCGCCGGACTCGGCAGCGGCGCGGACCTCGAGCGCAGCGCCCAGCGCGACACCGCGCACCAACTCCGCTGCGGCCGGGTCCTCCGCATCCACGAGCTCCACCTCGTCGCCACCCTCGCGAAGCAGGGTCCAGGCGGTCTCGTCGTCCCCATCGCGTACGGCGGTCGCGAGCTCGCCGATGCCGGCTCCGAAGCGGTGCGAGGTGCGCAGAGCGACGACGGAGTCAGGATCTCGTGAGCCGAGACCAGCGACCAGATCGGCGAGCACCGCACCGGCCTCGACCGAGGCCAGCTGGTCGGGGTCACCCACCAGCACCAGCCGAGCATCCGGCCGGACCGCCTCGACCAGGCGAGCCATCATGGTCAACGACACCATCGAGGTCTCATCGACGACCACGATGTCGTGGGGCAACCGGTTGTCTCGATGGTGCCGGAAGCGGGTGCGGTGCTGCGGCCGCCAACCGAGCAGCCGATGCAAGGTCGACGCGGAGAGCTCGCCCAGCCGATCCCGATCCCGAGCAGGCATGGCCCGGGCCGCCTCGGCAACGGCCTCTTGGAGGCGGGCGGCGGCCTTGCCCGTGGGCGCGGTGAGCGCGACCCGGGGTGGCCGCTCGGCTGGGGCCTGCTCGGCCAGCAGGGACAAGAGGCCCGCGACCGCAGTGGTCTTGCCGGTCCCGGGGCCGCCGGTGAGCACGGTGGTCCACCGGTGTGCGGCCGCCTCGGCGGCAGCGCGCTGCTCGGAGTAGCCCTCGGGGAAGATCCGGAGTGCGCCAGCGTCGAGCACCTCGGCATCGACGACCGGTGGCGGTTGGGCAGCCCGGGCCACCAGATCGTCGCGGACCTGGCCCTCCTCGCGCCAGTAGCGGTCGAGGTAGAGCAAGCCGCCCTCGACCTCGACGACCGAGGCGGCGCGCAAGGGGCTGGCGCCGATCCGGTCCAACCAGCCAGCCAGCGACGGCCAGGGCAGCTCCGCGTCGACGGATCCCGGATCGGCCTCCTGGGCGACTACCTCGGCGAGGTCGACGCAGACCGATCCGCGGCGCACGGCGCGCACCGCGAGGGCGACGGCGAGCAGCACGGTGTCGTCGGACTCGCCGACGAGCTCGCCGAGCCGCGCCGCAACGTGCACATCCGCCGCCTCCAGCACACCGGCCCGGTTGAAGGTCGCAAGCAACCCGGCCGCCGAGCGAACCAGACGTCGGTCGTGTCGATCGACCGCTTCGAACAACTCTGTCATGCCGACACCCCCACTCCGGGGACCTGGTCGCCGGCCAGCAGGTCGGAGACCGCCAGCACGAAGGAGGTCGGCGGCGCCCAGCTGAAGACTCCTGCGGGATGATCATCGACCAAGGGCGTGTCCGGCCCGCACATCCCCCGCAGGTAGAGGTAGAGCACGCCGCCCAGGTGACGATCGGGGTCGTAGTCGGGGAGCCGCCAGCGCAGATAGCGGTGCAGCACCACGGAATAGAGCGTCGCCTGCAGCGGATAGTGCGAGTGCAGCATCGCCTCCGCGAGCCGCGGGCGCGCGTAGTCGCCGGCGGTCGCCGGGCGACCCGGCTCGCCGAGCAGGTTGGTCTTGTAGTCCACGACCACGAACCGCGGCCCGTCCGGACCGGTGGCCCGCAGCACCACATCGATGGAGCCGGACAAGTAGCCGTGCAGCTGTTGGTCGCCGAGCACCGGCTGCTCGAGGCGGTGGGCATAGGGCAGCAGCGGATCGCCCGCGGGCAGGTGCCTCCGCCAGACCTCCGCAAGGTCGCGCAGACGACGGTCCGGCACCGCACCGCGCTGGTCGCCACCCACCAGCGGGAACTCGAAGTCCAACTCGCAGAGCCGATCCGCACGACCCAGATCGCGAAGAGTCAGCCCGGGCAGCAGCGGCCCCAGCGGGGTGTCGTGCAGCGGCAGCAGGCCGTCGGCCAACTCCTCGACGCCCGCAGCCACTGGCCACCAGCGTTGCTCCTCGGCGATCACGCTGGCCAGCTCGGCGCGCAGGTCCGCGGCCTGAGGATCGGCCTTCTCCAGCACGCCATGGACCAGGCTGCCGAAGGCCGCCCCCGCGGGGAGGTCCGCCATCGGAGACGGCAGGTCGACGGCCGCCTCCGCCTCCACCTCGACGGGCATCGGCGGCTCATCATCGGCGTCCTCCGGCTCGTCCTCCAACGGACTCACCTCCGGCTCGCTGTCGACGGCCGGGGAAGTCTCCTCGGCCCGAATCAGACCGGAGTACGACGTCCGCCGCCACTCGGTGTCGATGCTCCGCTCGAACCTGCGCCGGGCCAACTCGCCCAGGTCCGCGGGCGGGAGTGCGGGGACGGCGTCCGCCACCACGGACTCCTCCAGCGACGGTCCGCCGAGCTCCTCGATCATCTCGAGCACGCGGAAGGAGTAGTCGTCATCGCGCAGCGCCTGCCGGTCCGGCACGGTGGTCTGTCCGGGCTGGCGGCCGAACAGCAGCCGATGCAACGGACCTGTCGGCGTGTTGGCCGTGGGTGCCCACCAGCAGGTGACCTGGGACTGAGCCCGGGTCAGGGCGACGTACAGCTCGCGGAGGTCCTCGCCCGCCTCCTCGGCCTGGTGGAGCGCGACGTGCTCGGCCCACTGGTCGCCCGCGCCGGCGACGTCGAGAGTGCGCTGGCCGTCCTCGTGGAACAGGGCGGTCTCGACGGGACGGACGTACTTCTCATAGACGAACGGCAGATAGACCAGGGGATACTGCAGGCCCTTGCTGGCATGGATGGTGACGATCTGCACGGCTGCGGAGTCGCTGTCGAGTCGGCGCGTGCGCTCGGTCGTCGGAGCGTTGCGCTCGCGCTCCTCGCGGAACCACTGCAGCAGCGCGGTCAGGCCGAGCCGGTCGCGGGTAGCGGTCTCGTGCAGCAGTTGGGCGATGTGGCGGAGGTCGGTGAGCAGGCGGTCGCCGTCCGTGCGAGCCAGCACCCGTGGAGTCAGGCCGCGCTCCTCGGCCGCTTCGACCAGCGCGGCCACCCCGCGCCCGCGCAGCAGCACGGCCCAGCCGCGCAGCGTGTCGGCGACGCGATCGGTGAGCGCACCGTCCTCCTCCACCAGCTCGGCCGTGGTCGAGCCGAAGAAGGGAGTGAGCGCCGCGGCCCGGACGCGCGGTGCGCGATGAGGCTGGTCGAGCGCCTCGAGCAGCGCCAGCCAGTCGTCGGCCGCGGGTGTGCGCAGCACGTGACCGCCACCGGCCACGACCGACGAGATGCCGCGTGCGGCGAGCTCGGCCTGCACGAGCACGCCGTGCTCACGGACGCCGACGAGGACCGCGATGTCTCGGGCCTGCAGCGGCCGGCCGGCGTACGTCGCGCCGGAGGCCAGCGCCGCGGCGATGTCGGCCGCGCAGTCGGCGGCGATGTGGCGGCGTGCGTCACGCGCCCCGACCTCGCCCTGTTTGGTCAGCCGGAAGCCGTCGCGGCGCAGCGCACGGATCCGGAACGGCGAAGGGTGCGGCAGCCCGGTCAGGCGACTCCCCTCATGGGCGGCCGTCACCTCGCGCACGACGATGGACTCCTCGCCGAGGGCCGCCTCACGGAGCACCACCTGGAGCCGGTCGACCACCGCCTGGTCGGTGCGCCAGTTGGTGGCCAAGGTGGCTCTCGTCACGGCGGTGCGCGCGGCAGTCAGGTAGGTGACGACGTCACCGCCACGGAAGCCATAGATGGCCTGCTTGGGATCACCGATCAGCACCACGGTGGCGTGACCGCTGAATGCCCGGTCGATGACTTGCCACTGCACCGGGTCGGTGTCTTGGAACTCGTCGACCAACACGATCCGCCAGCGCTCGCGCATCCGCCGACGAGCGGGCGCGTCCGGCGCCTCGAGCGCAGCGGCGAGCCTGCTGAGCAAGTCGTCGTAGCTCAAGATGCCCAGCCGCCGCTTGCGGCGCTCGATCTCAGCGCGCACGGCCCTCGCGAAGGCCACCCGCTCCCACGGCGGCGACCCCTCCGCCGCACGGACGTCGGCGAGCCGAGCCTGTGGGTCCTCGACGGCGCGGAAGGCGAGTTGCAGCGCCGCGGCCCGGTCGAACGGCGGCTTCGCGGGTGCCTGGCCATAGCGTTGCAGATAGAGATCGTCGACCACCTCGACGACGAGGTCATCCAGGTTCTCGACCAGGCGCACCCCCGGGTCGGTGTCACCGGCGACGCCCAGGGAGCGCAGCACCAGTTGGCAGAACTGATGGGTGGTGGCGATCGTCGCTGCATCGAAGGAGGCCAGCGCCTCGCGCAGCCGGCGCCGACGCTCGACAAGCTCCGTCTCGTCGGCGTCGAGGAGGAGGGCGACGAGCTCGTTGGGCTGCCGCTGATCACCCATCACCGCGCGGTGGCTCAGCACCCGCTCGGCCCCGACGAGCTGCTCACGGACACGCTCGCGCAACTCCTGACTGGCCGCCCGCCCGAAGGTCATCACCAGCATCTCCTCGAGCCGGGCATGGCCCTCGGCGACGTAGCGGGTGACCAGGCCCGCGACCGTGAACGTCTTGCCGGTGCCCGCGCTGGCCTCCAGCAGGGTGGTGCCGCTCGGCAGCGGATCGGCGAGGTTGAAGCGGTCCATCACCAGCTCCCCTGCTCGGCAGTCAGCAGAGGACCCCACAGGCGCAGTGCCAGCGCACCGAACCGGTCCCGCTCACCCGCCACTTCCTCACCGGGTTGCGGTGGCTCGGTGAGCCCGGGAATGGCAGCACCCGGTCCCCAGGTGCGCACGTGCGCCGCGTCGGAGCACTCGCCAGGGAACCTGCCGTCATCCCAGTCCCAGCCCGCCTTGACCCGTGCCTGGGCGACGGTGGCGTCGGTGCGGCGCAGCTTGGCATAGGAGTAGGAGGCCTTGATCGGCAGCGGCAGCGGCCCCGCCAGACCCCGATCCCGGAGATCGACCAGCTCTGCCACCAGCCTGCGCGCGGTGTGATCGTCGACCGGTCCGAGCAGTGAGGTGGCGTATGCGTCGTGAGAGCGCGAGTTGGTCGGTCGCCCGATGGTGTGGGCGGTCCAGTTGTGGTCGGGGTCGGCGCCGGCCAAAGCGAGGAGATGCAGCCACGACTGCAATCGGTGGGTCGCGCCGAGCCTGGAGTAGGAGACGGCCACCAGCCGGTCGCCGTACACACCCGGGACAGTGCCACGCAGCCATCGCCCGTCACCTAGGTCGACGTCGACGTCCACCGCCGTCGGCGGACGGGTGCGCAGCTCCAGGGCGGCGCGAGCCAGCGGCACCGCGCGTTCGACGATGTCGCCGAGCATGCGCCAACCGAGGCGACCGGGCGGCATCACACCACGGCGCCACTCCTGCTCACGGGCGCGAACCGGGTCGACCCCACCCAGCAGATCGGCCAGCACCCGGTCCCCGACCCCCCACTGGGCGAGCGCGTCGATCTCGACCGGCAGACCGTCGGCCACCGGCTCCTCCTCAGCCGGCAGCGCGATCTCGAGCCGGTCGCGCAGGAACGCGCGAACCGGATGCTTGAGGAAGGCGGCCAACTCGTCGAGTGCGACGTCCCCGCGCGGCAGCTCGGGCAGCGCACCGGGCAGGAACGCCGGCGGGGCGGTGCGCACACCACCGGCCGCTCGAGCGCCGGCGAGCGCGACCGGATCGAAGGTGAAGGGTGTCTTCGGCGTCAGTGCCCCAGGAGTGAGGTTGCGGCGGTCGAAGGGCTGCAGCGGGTGGTGCGTGACGACCGCTCGGGCGAGCGGACCCTCAGGCGCCGTCGCGGTCTCGTCGAGCGCATCCAGCAGCTCACCGAGGGGTACGGCGGGAGGCCGGGGCTGTCCGGAGTAGGGATCGGCACCGGTATAGGTGACCACCAGCGTCTCCGTGGCCGCCATGATGGCGTCGAGCAGCAGCTGACGGTCCTCGCTGCGCAGGTCACGCTCGCCGGTCATCGGTGCCCGGGCGAGCAGGTCGTCGCCATCCGTGACGCCGACCCGCGGGAAGACGCCGTCGTCGAGACCGAGCAAGCAGACCACCCGATGGGGCACCGAGCGCATCGGGACCATCGTGCAGACGGTCAGCGTGCCGGTGCGGAAGTTCGCGCGAGTCGGTCGGCCCGCCAGCCGACTGCTCAGCAGTGCGCGCAGATCGGGAAGGCGGAGCAGGTCGCCACCGTGGCGTTCATCCTCCCGTCGACCAGGGCCGCGAGACGAGTGCTCGGCGCCGATCCGACCCAGCTCGCGCTGGACCTGGCCGGCCTGCCAGGCGTCTGCGGGGGCGACGTCGGTGAGCGACTCGACCCCGTCGGCCAGAGTGTCCAGCCAGTGCTGCAGCGGGTGGCTGCCGACCAGGGCATCGGTCACCGCAACCAGGCGGTCGACGTACTCCGTGAACCTGCCGGCGAGGTCGACCTGACCACTGCCGACGTCGTCCAGCGGCAGGGTCTTGTCGATCCAGGTCCCCGCATCGGCCGACATGGTCACCCCCGCGAGGAGTCGGTCGAGACCGAACCGCCAGGTGTTCTGCACGAAGTCGGCGAGGCCGAAGTCGCGTCGATGCTCCGCGTCGAACCCCCACCGCACCCCCGACTCCGCCACCCAGGTGGCGAGCTGGTCGAGGTCGTCCTCGGAGAAGCCGAACCGGCGGCGCACCGGCTCCGCGTGAGCAAGGTCGAGCACCTCGCTGGCGAGTGCACGGCCCCCGGCAAGCTCGAGCAGCCGCGCTGCCACCGCAAGCAGCGGGTTGGTCTGGTGGAGCGCCCGGTCGGCCAGCCGGACCCGGAGCTGGTGGGCCGGATGGCCGCCCTCGCCGACGACGTCACCGAGTCCGAACGCCGCGGAGACCAATGGCGCATAGGTCTCGATGTCCGGGCACATCACCAGCACGTCGCGCGGCTCCAGGGTCGGATCGTCGGCCAGCAACCCGAGCAGCACCTCACGGAGCACCTCGACCTGACGAGCCGGACCGTGGCAGGCATGCACCTGGACGGAGCGGTCCGTCGGCGTCCAGGTCCGCCCGCTCGTCCGATCGGACGCGTTGGCCATCAGATCGGACTGCAGCCAGCCGAGTAGCCCGCGCTCTTCGACCCGACCGGGGTGACCCTGGTCGAGATCGGCCGGGTCGAGACCGGCCTGCTCAAGGCTGGCCTGGTCGAGGTCCGCCTGGGCCAAGGTGCGCTGCAGCTCTCGCACGTCACGGCCGAGGGAGACCAGCAGCGGATGCTGGGCGGCTTGGTAGCTCTCGTCATGGGCACGGCGCACCGGCCCGCCAGCGACGATCGGCTCCAAGACGCGCCAGAGCTCCCGGGAGGGATGCGGCAGCCACAGGTGCACCTCGCGATGCTCTCCGAGCGCACTCAGCAGCTGCACCTCGGTGCTCGGGAGCCTGGTGTGCCCGAAGAGAGACAGTCGATCGGGCAGGTCGATGGACCGCGGATCATCCGCGAGTCGGTGGAGAGCGGCCCGGTGGCGCTCCGGCGGTGCGGGCGCGGGCACCCGCTCCACCACCCGTCGCCAGAGCTCCGGCTGCCAGGCCAGGTCGTCGGGCACCGGCAGCTCCCAGCCGTCGGTGTCACGCCCGGTCGCCCAGGCGTCGAGGACGGTCAGCCGCTGCAGGGAGTACGACGCGAACAGGCCCGCGATCCGCCGAGCCAACCCATAGCGCCGCCCCAACCTCAGGTCGGCCTCCCCTACGTCCGCGTCCGCGCCGCGGAGACCGTGTCCGAGATGGATCGCCAGCGGCTCCGCCCAAGCCTCGCCCAACGCATCGTCGATCGCCTCTAACACCGGCCAGGCCAAGGCGTCCGGCGCCCACGGGTCCTCGTCGCGCTGACCGGTGATCTCGGCCACCAGCGACCAGGGGGTCCGAAAGTCCACTCCCGCACACACGCCGTCGTCACGACGCTCCCCGACGGTGCCGCCTCGGCCGAGCCGGTGGGACAGCCGCTGGGACAACCACCGCTCCATGCCCTTCGCCGGCACCACGATCACCTCGGTGGCGAACGGGTCCGCCAACGGGATGGTCAGCAGCTCCCCCAGCTGGTCGGCCAGCACGTCCGCCCGAGGAGCGCGGTGCAGCCACAGGGTCATGGCCACGACCCTAGGGCGTGGCTCCGACAGCGCCCCGGTCCCGCCGTACCTGCCACCTCGCGCAACCCCGCCAGACACCTCGCGCATAAAGTTGTGTGATACGCAACCCGATGCGTGATACGAGACAAAATGCCCGGAGCGGGCGTATCGTGCGGACGGCGCCCGCCTCGACCGCGACGGGAGACCATTCCGCGGCGAGCCGTGCGGCAGTGCCGAGAGGAGACAACGGAGTCCCATGCTGTCCGACATCGAGATCGCCAACGCAGCAACCCTGCAACCGATCATCCCGCTGGCCCAGGAGAAGCTGGGCATCGACGCCGAGGCACTGGCGCCGTACGGCCATACCAAGGCCAAGGTGTCGCTGCCCTACATCAGGTCCGTCCAGGACCGACCCGACGGCACCCTGATCTTGATGACGGCGATCTCGCCGACGCCCGCGGGCGAGGGCAAGACCACCACCTCGGTCGGCCTCGCCGACGCCCTGCAGCGGATCGGCAAGAAGTCGATGGTCGCACTGCGCGAGCCGTCGATGGGCCCGGTGTTCGGGATGAAGGGCGGCGCGGCCGGCGGCGGCTACGCCCAGGTCGTGCCGATGACCGACATCAACCTCCACTTCACCGGCGACTTCGCCGCGATCGCCGCGGCCAACAACCTACTTGCGGCGCTGATCGACAACCACGTGCACCATGGCAACGCGCTGGGCATCGACCCGCGCACGGTCACCTGGAAGCGGGTGGTCGACCTCAACGACCGGGCGCTGCGTGACATCGTGGTCGGCCTCGGCGGTGTCGCCAACGGCTTCCCCCGCGAGGACGGCTTCGACATCGTGGTCGCCTCGGAGGTGATGGCGATCTTCTGTCTCTCCGAGTCGCTCGCCGACCTCAAGGAGCGGCTGGGTGACATCGTGATCGGCTACAACCGCGAGAAGCAGCCGGTCACCGCCCGCGATCTCAAGGCCCACGGTGCGATGGCCGTGGTCCTGCGCGACGCCCTGGCGCCCAACCTGGTGCAGACCCTCGAGCACACGCCGGCGATGATCCACGGCGGTCCGTTCGCCAACATCGCGCACGGCTGCAACTCGGTGATGGCGACGCGGACGGCGCTCAAGCTGGCCGACTACGTGGTCACCGAGTCGGGCTTCGGCGCCGACCTGGGCGCGGAGAAGTTCATCGACATCAAGTGCCGGGCCTCCGGGCTCCGCCCGTCGGCGGTCGTCGTGGTCGCCACGGTGCGGGCGCTCAAGTACCACGGTGGTGTGAAGGTCCCCGAGCTCACCGAGGAGAACCTCGACGCTGTCACCGCGGGAGCCGAGAACCTCCGCCGCCACCTGCGCAACATCCGCGACGTCTACGGCCTGCCCCCCGTCGTCGCGATCAACCGGTTCCCCAGTGACACCGACGCCGAGATCGAGCTGGTCAAGCAGCTCGCCGCCGCCGAAGGCGTCGCAGCCTTCCCTGCGACCCACTTCTCCGACGGTGGCGCCGGTGCGGAGGACCTTGCTCGCGGCGTGCTGGCCGCGATCGAGGCCGACGACAGCGACGGCTTCTCCTTCGTGTACGACGACGACCAGTCGCTGGCCGGCAAGGCCGAGACCGTCGCGACCAGGGTGTACGGCGCCTCGGGCGTCACCTGGGACGCCAAGGCCAAGCGTCGCCTCGACCGGATCGAGGCCGACGGCTACGGTCACCTGCCGATCTGCATCGCGAAGACGCAGTACTCCTTCTCCACCGATCCCAGCCTGCTCGGCGCTCCGAGCGGCCACGTCATCAACGTCCGGGAGGTCCGGCTCAACGCCGGCGCCGGCTTCGTCGTACTCGTGACCGGGGACATCATGACCATGCCTGGCCTGCCCAAGGTGCCCGCCTCGGACCGCATCGACATCGACGAGGAAGGCAACATCGTCGGGCTGTCCTAG
>JBDHZT010000041.1:0-30599 GCA_039811985.1 Nocardioidaceae bacterium
CGCCGAGCGAACACGTCGAGGTTCTGGCGGGCGTTGTGCTCGCTGCGGGGGACTGCATGCAGGCCGAGCAGGTCGAGGGAGAGGTTGGCGACGTCGCCGTTGCGGACCGGCTGCCGCTTGGCGGCGTACCTCGTCCGTGCCTTCCCTGGATCGCGGTAGTCCCGGTTGAGGTCGTAGAGCGAGACGCCCCGAGCCACGCCAGGCCCCCAGACCAGGAACGGGATGCGATAGTTGGCCCGCTTGGTGGCGTCGCGGTGGTTCTCGCCTCGGCCACCGTGGTCGGCGGTGACGATGACCGCGAGGTGCCGCTTCAGGCGGGGATGGTCCTTGAGGACCCGCAGGACCTCGCCGATGTGGGCATCGGTCTTCGCGACGGCGTCGAGGTAGGCCCTGCTCATGAAGCCCTCCTCGTGGCCGACCGAGTCGGGCAAGGAGAGGTGCAGGAAGGTGAACTCGCGGCGCTGCTCCACCAGGTCCTTGACGGCCGCGGAGACCAGGTTGTCGTTGTCGGTCAAGATGACCAATCGGTCCACCGCGTCGGACCACGACCGCTGGAAGAGGCTGAACTTCTTCTTGCCGGCGAAGACGGCGGTGGACCCACCGGCGTGATGCACGACCTTGAAGACCGACGAGACAGCGTGGCCGGCCGCCTTCTGCACGGTGTTGGGTGCTAGTCGGCTGTCGTTCCAGGTCACCCCGTGTCCGCCCCGGCTCGCATCGATCCGGCGCCCGGTCACCATGCCGGTGTGGTTGGGCAACGTGACCGTCATCTCCCGCTCGGTGCGGGCGTTGAGGGTGAACGCGCCTTGTCGCATCAGCCGATAGAACGTCGGTGCCCGTGACTTCCCGAGCTTGGTGATCGCCTTGGGGTTGAGTCCATCCACGGAGATCGCCAGCACCTTGGTGATCGCGCGGGACTTCGAGGCGGGCCCGCCCTCCGCGGTCCGAGCGGCCCGATCAGCCGGGTCGACGGTCGCAGAGAGCGATGGGCTCAGGCTGGTGGTGCCGAGGACGAGAGCGAGGGCCAGGACCGAGAGGGCGCCGAAGCGACGCAGTGCAGTGCCGATCACCCGGCCCAGGCTAGCGACCCACGGGCAACCAGCCGCCAGTCCCAACGTGAGGTGCATCGCCTTCGCATGCATCGACGGCGTGAGACGCCTAGCCTGTCTCCTTGTGTTGGATGGACTGGATGCCGACGAGGTGGCGCTCACCCGGGAGGCGCCGATCGGGATCTTCGACTCCGGCTTCGGCGGTCTGACGGTGGCCCGGTCGGTCATCGACCAGCTGCCGCACGAGTCGATCGTCTACTTGGGCGACACCGCCCGCCAGCCCTACGGCCCCAAGCCGATCGGGGAGGTGCGGGAGTATGCGCTGGAGTGCCTCGACCATCTGGTCGCCGAGGGCGTCAAGGCGCTGGTGATCGCCTGCAACTCGGCCAGCGCCGCGATGCTGCGCGACGCGCGGGAGAGGTACGACGTCTCGGTGGTGGAGGTGATCTACCCCGCCACCCGCCGCGCCGTGGCCGCGTCGCGCAACCAGCACATCGGCGTGATCGGCACCCGGGCGACCATCGACTCGATGGCCTATGTCGATGCCTTCGCGGCTGCCCCGCAGGTCGATCTGGTCACCACGGCCTGCCCCCGCTTCGTCGACTTCGTGGAGCAGGGCATCACGGGCGGGCCGGAGCTGCTCGCCGCGGCGCACGAGTATCTCGACCCGCTGGCGGCCGCAGGCGTGGACACGCTCGTCCTGGGCTGCACCCACTATCCGCTGCTCACGGGTGTCATCTCCTATGTGATGGGCGACGGCGTGACCCTGGTCAGCTCGGCAGAGGAGTGCGCCAAGGAGGTCTACCGGATGCTGGTGGAGTCCGACCTGATGCGTCCGGGCGGTGAGCCGACGTATCGCTTCTTGACCACCGGCGAGCCCGAGGAGTTCGAGTCCATCGGCAGCCGCTTCCTGGGACCGGAGCTCGGTGCCGCCTCACAGTTCGTCGGCGGGCTGGCATCCGGAGAACGGGCATGAAGGTGACCGCGGTCGGCTGCTCGGGCTCCTATCCGGGCCCGGACTCGCCGGCCAGCTGCTACCTGATCGAGGCCGATCACGAGGACCGCACCTGGCGCATCGTGCTCGACCTCGGCAACGGGGCGCTCGGCGCCCTGCACCGTCACGTCGACCCGCTGGCCATCGACGCGGTGTTCCTCACCCACCTGCACGCGGATCACTGCCTGGACTTGTGCAGCTACTACGTGCTGCGCAGGTACCACCCGCGAGGGTCGCCGCCGCGCATCCCGGTCTTCGGTCCGGCCGGGGTGGCCGGCCGTCTGGCCGCCGCCTACGACCTTCCGCCCGAGCCGGGCATGTCCGGGGAGTTCGACTTCCAGGAGTACGACGGTGCGGTGCGCGTCGGTCCGCTCCTGGTCGAGCCGGTGCCGGTGGAGCACCCAGTGCCGGCCTACGCGCTGCGGGTCAGCGTCGATGGTCGGGTGATGGCCTACTCGGGGGACACGGCCGTGTGCGACGGACTGCTGCGGGCGGCCGCCGACGCCGACCTCCTGCTCGCCGAGTCCTCCTTCCTGGACGGGGCGGAGAACCCGCCCGGGGTCCACCTCACCGGTGCCCAAGCCGGCGCCGTGGCGACCGAAGCAGGAGTGGGTCGTCTGGTGCTGACCCACATCCCACCGTGGCACGACCCCCAGGTGTCGCTGGCCGCCGCGGGGACGACGTACGCCGGCTCGGTCGAGCTGGCCCACTCTGGAGCGGTCTACCACGTCTGAGCCGCGCCGACGCGGCCCAGGATTCCGGGCTTGTGGGGTGATCTGTAAGGGTGGAGCAATGATCACTGTGAGCGGTCTGACCAAGAAGTACGGCGCCTTCACCGCCGTCGACCACGTGGATTTCATGTGCCGACCGGGACGCGTGACCGGATTCCTCGGCCCGAACGGAGCGGGCAAGACCACCACGATGCGCGTCATGGTGGGGCTCACCCCGCCGACATCCGGCACCGTGACCATCGGGGGCCACCGATTCGCCGACCTGCCCAACCCGGGCCGGCTGGTGGGCGTGCTCCTCGATGCCTCCGCCCAGCACGCGGGACGCACCGGGCGTGAAGTGCTGGCGATCAGTGCCGCCACCATGGGTCTGCCCTCGACCAGGGTCGACGAGATGCTCGAGGTGGTCGGGCTCAACGCGACCGAGGCCAAGCGCCGCGTCCGCAACTACTCCCTCGGCATGCGGCAGCGTCTCGGGATCGCCAATGCGCTCCTCGGCGAACCTTCGGTGCTGATCCTCGACGAGCCGGCCAACGGCTTGGACCCGGCCGGCATCCGATGGATGCGCGACCTGCTGAGCTCCTATGCGGCGCGCGGCGGGACCGTGCTGCTGTCCAGCCACCTGCTGCACGAGGTCGAGCAGGTCGCCGACGACATGCTGCTCATCGACCAGGGCCGCATCGTCGCGGGTGGCGACAAGGCGACGTTGCTGGCGAGCACCCACACCGGGGCCCTGGTCACCTCGACCGACAACGCGGCGCTGGCCGCCGCGCTCGCCGAGGCGGGGCTCACCGCCGCCCCTTCCGGCGCGGGCCTGTCGGTCAACGCGGAGCCGCTCCAGGTCGGCACCATCGCTGCCAGGCACCAGATCGTGCTGAGCGACCTCCGCCCCGACGGCGGCGGCCTCGAGAGCCTGTTCATGTCCCTCACCAGCGAGGGCCAGCGTGACGTCCTCCAGGGCGACCCCGTGCCCGCTGGTGCCTCTTCGGAAGGAGCTCACCGATGAGCGCCACCCCCACTGCGGACCAGCTCACCCTCGACATCGCCAGCGTCCGCCCGGTCTCCTTCGTCAGCTTGGTCCGGGTGGAGCTGCGCAAGATGGCCGACACCCGGGCCGGCCTGTGGCTGCTGATCTCGATCGGCCTGATCACCGCGCTCGTGATGGTGATCCAGTTCTGGGTCGGCCTGGCCAACGACATGCACCTGACCTTTCAGGACTTCATGATCGGCATGAACACGCCGATGGGCATCCTGTTGCCCGTGCTGGGCATCCTGGGCGTCACCCAGGAGTGGGGTCAGCGCACCGCGCTGGTCACCTTCACCCTGGTGCCTTCCCGGGTCCGGGTGCTGGCAGCGAAGTTCGTGGGCCTGCTCGTCTGGGCGATCGCAGCCCTGATCGTCGGGCTGGCGCTCGCCTCCCTGTCGAACATTCTCTTCGCGGCGATGTCGGGCGACTCTGCCGTCTGGGGGGTCGGCATCGGTGACCTGGCCCGCTATCTGCTCCTGCACGTGCTGGGCCTCGCGACCGGCTTCGCATTCGGGGTGCTCTTCCTCAACTCCGCGGTCGCGATCGTCATCTACTTCGTCTACTCCTTCGTGCTGCCAGGCATCTTCGCGATCGGTGCGCAGCTGATGGACTGGTTCGCCAAGCTTCAGCCGTGGATTGACTTCAACGACGCTCAGTCGGTGCTCATCGGGGAGTCCGGCACGGGCAAGCAGTGGGCCCACCTGGTCGTCTCCGGTCTGCTCTGGCTGGTGCTGCCGCTGGTCGTGGGCGTCTGGCGCGCGGTCCGCGCGGAGGTGAAGTAGTGACGCGCGCTGACGGCCGCGCGGACGACGAACTGCGCCCGGTCACGATCAGCCGCCACTGGCTCGACCACGCCGCCGGATCGGTGCTGGTCGAGTTCGGCAAGACCCGGGTGCTCTGCGCCGCCTCGGCGACGGAGGGCGTCCCGCGCTGGCGTCGGGGCTCGGGCCTGGGCTGGGTGACCGCTGAGTACGCCATGCTGCCCGCCTCCACCAACACGCGCTCCGACCGAGAGTCGGTGCGCGGCCGGATCGGTGGGCGCACCCACGAGATCTCCCGGCTGGTCGGTCGCTCCCTGCGCGCCGTGATCGACTATCAGGCGCTCGGCGAGAACACCATCGTGCTCGACTGCGACGTCCTGCAGGCCGACGGAGGCACCCGCACCGCCTCGATCACCGGGGCGTACGTCGCCCTGGCCGACGCGGTTGCCCATCTCCGCTCGGCTGGTGCGCTGACCGGTGAGCCGTTGACCGGCTCCGTGGCAGCGGTGAGTGTCGGCATCATCGACGGCGTGCCCCGGCTCGACCTCCCCTACGAGGAGGACGTCCGGGCCGAGACCGACATGAATGTCGTGATGACGGGGGAGGGTTCCTTCGTCGAGGTGCAGGGCACCGCCGAGGGCCAGCCCTTCGATCGTGGCGAGCTCGACGCCCTGCTCACCTTGGCGACCAAGGGCTGTGCCGACCTGACCCGTCTGCAGCGGGAGGCGTTGGCCGACGGGAACGCCGACCGGTGACCGAGGTCTTCCTCGCCTCCCGCAACGCCAAGAAGCTCGGCGAGCTGCAGCGCATCCTGGTCGCCCACGCCCCCGGGATTCGGGTGCTGGGCCTCGAGGAGGTGGCGGCGTACGGCGAGCCACGCGAGGACCAGCCCACCTTCGAGGGCAACGCGCTGGTCAAGGCGCGCGCAGGTCTGCGGGCCACCGGGCTGCCGACCCTCGCCGACGACAGCGGGCTGTGCGTCGACGCGCTCAACGGGATGCCGGGGGTGCTCTCGGCGCGCTGGTCGGGGCCACCGAAGTCCGACGACCGCAACAACCAACTGCTCCTGGCGCAGCTCGAGGACGTCCCCGACGAGCGTCGCGGCGCGCACTTCGAGTGTGCCGTCGCGTTCTGCCACCCCGACGGCACCGAGCTCGTCGAGCACGGCCGGATGACCGGTCGGATCATCCGAGAGCTCCGCGGGACCGGTGGCTTCGGCTACGACGTGCTGTTCGTGCCTGACGAGTCCGCCGGCGCCGCCTCCCACAGTCGCGACCTCACCTCGGCCGAGCTGCCACAGGCCGACAAGGACGCCATCTCACACCGCGGTCGAGCCCTGCGTCAGCTGGCTCCCCGAGTCGCTGCCGCGCTGGAGGTCGGCTGACGGAGTACGCCCGGCGAGACTCGAACTCGCACTGGCCAGGACCTAAACCTGGTGCCTCTGCCAATTGGGCTACGGGCGCGTCCCGCCGAAGTCTAGGGAACGCGCTGATCAAGGAGCCATCCGACCGGCCCCGCTCTGGGACGTGATCGGAGTTGGTCGTCGGGGTGACCGATTTGTATGACGTTGTCCGGGCGGGAGGGGCGGATGTCACTCTCGGCGGTGACTGGCGGGTGCTGCCTCGCCGAGCAGCAGGTGGGTGTGTGGCCGCGCGTAGCCGGCCGCCAACCCCGCCGTCAAGGACCTCCGCTTGCGCTCCGGCCACTTCGTGGCGCCCTGCGGGCGTCCTTGACCGCGGGCCCCTGACGGTCGGCTGTTCGGCGCGGTTGTCGGCACGGGCTCCGCCCGCGCCGCCGCCAGGCGGCCACCCCCGGGAAGGGAAGAGGTGTTGCAGCGACCCCATCGATTGGGCGCAAACTGCACGGATCCAAGCGTTTTTCGTGCAGTTTCGGAACAATCGACGACCCCAGCAGCCCCCAGAGAGCGACCGTGAGCCAGAAGCTAGCCGAAACGGAAGGACCACCACTCCCGTAGCTGCCCTGTCGGTGGTGACCACAAGAGACCAGCAACCCCGAAGCCACGCGGAACCACGGGATCACCTACCCGGCGTAGCCGCCCCTTCGGTCAGCACCACAGCGGACCAGCACCCCGGGAACCAGCCGATCCAGAAGCAGACGCCGCCCGACCAGCAACCCCAGCCGACCAGCAAGCCCGGCGGACCCTGCCGGGGACCTAGAAGAGGCCGAGATCCCGGCGCAGCTTGGCGACGTGACCGGTGGCGCGAACGGCGTACTGGGCGACCTCGATGTCACCCTCCTCGTCGACGACGAAGGTGGACCGGATCACCCCCTGCACGGTCTTGCCATAGAGCTTCTTCTCCCCGAACGCGCCATAGGACGTCATCACCTGCTTGTCGGGGTCGGAGAGCAGGGTGATGGTCAGACCGTCCCGTTGGCGGAACTTGGCAAGCTTCTCCGGCTTGTCCGGCGAGATGCCGATGACCTCGAAGCCCTGAGCGTGCAGGGAGTCCAAGGAGTCGGTGAAGTCGCAGGCCTGCTTGGTGCAGCCCGGTGTCATCGCAGCCGGGTAGAAGTAGACGATCACCTTGCGACCGCGCAGGTCGCTCAGGGTCACCGAGCCGCCGCGGTCGTCGGACAGGGTGAAGTCGGGGGCTGGGTCACCGGGGCTGAGCCGGAGCGGAGTGGTCATCCAGAGTCCTGTGAGAGGCTTGTTGCAATAAATATGCAATAACGTAGAGTGGGCAAGTAGCGCGCTGACGCGCGTCGTCCAACCTACCGCCCGTCGGATCGGGCCTCACCGGGAGGAGCCCGCGTGCACGTCCCCGACGGCTTCTTGAACATCCCGACCTCGGTCACCACCGGTGTGATCGCGGCGGCAGGCGTAGGGCTGGCCCTCCGCGGCGCTCGGCGCGAGCTCGATGACCGCACCGCTCCGATGGCCGGCCTGGTCGCCGCCTTCATCTTCGCCGGCCAGATGATCAACTTCCCAGTCGCCGGCGGCACCAGCGGGCATCTACTCGGCGGAGCACTGGCCGCCGTGCTGGTCGGCCCCTGGACGGGGGTGCTCTGCCTCAGCGTCGTGCTCCTGGTCCAGGGACTGGTGATGGCTGACGGAGGGCTCACCGCGCTCGGCACCAACATCACCTTGATGGGTCTGGTCGGCGTGGGTGTCGGCTGGCTGGTCTTCCGACTGGTCCGCGGCCTCTTGCCGACCCGGCTGTCGATGGTCCCGGTCGCCGCAGCCATTGCGGCGCTGATCAGCGTGCCCACGGCCGCTCTGGGCTTCACGGTGCTGTTCGCCATCGGCGGCACTGCGCCCGTGCCCATCGGGACGGTTGCGTCGGCGATGATCGGCTGGCACGTCCTGATCGGCATCGGCGAGGCGCTGATCACCGGACTGGTGGTGCGCAGTGTCGTCTCCGTGCGCCCCGACCTGGTCTACGGCGCGCAGCCGGCTTTGGCTGCCCGCGCCGCCTCGTCGAGCAGCGAGGTGGTGGCATGAGGTCTCTCAGCAACCGTGCGTGGTGGTGGGTCGGCCTGGCGGTCGCGCTGGTCATCGCGGGCTTCGTCAGTTTCTACGCCAGCAGCCACCCCGACGGGTTGGAGTACGTCGCCCATCAGGCTGGCTTCGGTCACACCGAGAAGGCCTCCGCAGCGAACGACAGCCCGATGGCCGGCTATCACACCAAGGGCGTCTCCAATGCGCGGCTGAGCGGTGGCATTGCTGGGGTTACCGGGACCCTCCTCGTGCTGGGCGCCGGGGGTGGCCTGTTCTGGGTGTTGAGGCGTCGCAGCAAGACCACCGTCGGTGACCACTAGTGGGTGCGGGCCACACGCATCGCCTCTACGTCCACGGACATAGCGTCATCCATCGGGCGCCGGCGCATCTGAAGCTGGTGGCCGTGCTCGGCTTCATGATCGTGGTCGTCGCCACCCCGCGGCAGTGGTATTCCGCCTTCGCGCTCTATCTCGCAATCTTGCTCACCGTCATCGGGGTAGCCCGGGTGCCCTACGGCTTCATCGCCAAGCGGATGGTGATCGAGCTCCCGTTCGTCCTGTTCGCGGCGCTGATGCCCTTCGTGGCCACGGGCGAGCGGATCGAGGTTCTCGGCGTGTCCGTCTCCCAGCCGGGCCTGCTCGCCGCCTGGGGCCTGTTGGCCAAGGGCACCCTCGGCGTGCTCGCGTCCCTGACACTGGCGGCCACGACCGAGCCCGACCAGGTGCTCCGCGGCCTCCAGCGGCTGCGGTTTCCGACCCTGATCGTGCAGATCATGGGACTGATGATCCGCTATCTCGACGTGGTGACCGCTGAGCTCGGCCGGATGAACGTCGCGCTGCGGTCACGCGGCTGTGACCCGCACTCACCGCGCCACTGGCCGACCTTGGCTCGTTCGCTGGGCGCTCTCTTCGTGCGCTCCTACGAGCGGGGAGAGCGGGTCCACCTGGCGATGCTCTCGCGGGGCTACTCCGGCAGTTTGCCCGACCTGGGGCGTGGTGAGCACCGATGAGCACACCGGTCCTAGACGTCCGCGGGCTGAGCTACGCCTACCCCGACGGTCATCGTGCCCTCGCCGGCGTCGACCTGCATGTCCACGCCGGCGAGCGAGTCGCCCTGCTAGGCCCCAACGGAGCCGGCAAGACCACGCTCGTGCTGCACCTGAACGGAATCCTCACCCCGCAAGCCGGCAGTGTGTCGGTGAGCGGGCTGCCGGTCGCCAAGCCGAACCTCCAAGAGATCCGCCGCAGGGTCGGCATCGTCTTCCAAGACCCCGACGACCAGCTGTTCATGGGCACCGTCCGCCAAGACGTCGCCTTCGGCCCGGCCAACCTTGGCGTCCGCGGCGCGGAGCTGGACAGGGTCGTGGAGGAGGCCCTCGCCCAGGTGGGCATGGTCGACTTCATCGACCGGCCACCCCACCACCTGTCCTACGGTCAGCGGCGCCGGGTTGCGGTGGCGACCGTGCTGGCCATGCAGCCCGAGATCTTGGTGCTCGACGAGCCCTCGTCGAACCTCGACCCCGCCTCCCGTCGCGAGCTGGCCGACATCCTGCGTGGTCTGGATGTCACCGTCTTGATGGTCACCCACGACCTGCCCTATGCCCTCGAGCTCTGCCCTCGCTCGGTGGTGCTCAGCGACGGTGCGCTGGTCGCCGACGGGTCGACCTACGCCTTGCTCACTGATCGAGAGCTGATGAGTCGGCACCGACTTGAGCTGCCGTTGGGCTTCGATCCCCAGGCGGTTGGTAGCCTGCCGACGTGAATCAGGAACTGTCTGACCTCGAGGCCCAGATCGAGCAGACCCGCGAGCGGCTCGCCGGGACCATCGACGAGCTGGTCTACCGGACCAGCCCGAAGACGATCGTGAGCAGGCAGCTGGAGTCCACGAAGGCGCACTTCGTGGATCCGCAGACCGGCGCGCCGCGCACCGACAACATCCTCAAGGTTGCCGGAGGCGTGGTCGGTGTGGTCGTGGTGCTCGCGATCATCCGCAAGCTCGTCCGCTGAGCCCGGCCGGGTGCCAGATGTCGGAGAAGACGCCCATCAAGATGCTGCACGACCGGGTGCTGGTCGAGTTGGACGGTGAGCAGGGTGAGCGCCGCTCCTCCGGCGGCATCGTCATCCCGGCGACGGCCGCGATGGGCGCCCGACGGCTCTCCTGGTCACGGGTGGTCGCGGTCGGCCCGCATGCGCGGTCGGTCGAGAGTGGTGACCGGGTGCTCTTCGATCCCGAGGACAAGGCCGAGGTCGAGGTCAACGGGGAGGTGTACGCCGTGATGCGCGAACGCGACATCCACGCCGTCGCCGCCGAGCGACTCGGGGACTCCGCGACCGGGCTCTATCTCTAGGATCGGGGCACATGGTCGACGAACGGGAACGCAGCGTGGCCGCGGGACTGGCGGCCAGATCGTCGGCGCCCCTCGAGTCGCACCGCATGGTCGAGTTCGGCCCGGATCGCGACGTGGTCGGTCTGCTGGACTCCCAGAACGCCGACCGCGAGCCGGAGCTCGTCCCGGTGCGGCACGGCCGCATGCTCGTCTCGCCGTTCACGTTCTATCGTGGGGCGGCGCTGCCGATGGCCGCCGACCTGTCGACCACACCATCCTCAGGTCTTCGGGTGCAGCTCTGCGGCGACGCCCACCTGTCCAACTTCGGCGCCTTCGGCTCACCGGAGCGGCGGCTCGTCTTCGATCTCAACGACTTCGACGAGACCCTGCCGGGCCCGTTCGAGTGGGACGTCAAACGGCTAGCGGCGAGCATGACGGTCGCCGGTCGGGAGAACGGCTTCACCGCCAAGGAGCGCCGCAAGGTGGTTCGCGCGACGGTGTCGGCGTACCGCCGCGCGATGGCAGACTTCGCCATCCAACCCATGCTGGAGGTGTGGTACGCCCGACTCGACATCGCGAGGACGCTCAAAGAGTTCGAGGCCTCCCTGTCCAAGAAGTCCGTCCGCCGAGTGCGCTCGCAGGTGGCCAAGGCGATGACGCGAGACAGCACCCAGGCTTTGGCCAAGCTGTCGCGAATGGTCGACGGGGAGCGGCGGATCATCAGCGACCCCCCTCTGATCGTGCCGATCGAAGAGCTGGCCGGGGAGGTCGACACCGACGAGCTGTACGCATTCCTGCGCGATCTGGTCGCTCGATACTCCGAGAGCCTCACGCCCGATCGTCGGCACCTCTTGGAGAACTTCCATCTGACCCGAGTCGCCCGGAAGGTCGTCGGCGTGGGCAGTGTCGGCACCCGGGCCTGGATCTTGCTGATGGAGCCACGCGATGGTCTCGATCCGCTGCTCTTGCAGGCAAAGCAGGCCAACCGATCGGTGCTGGCCGACTACCTCGGCGACAGCCAGTACGACCAGCAGGGGGAGCGAGTCGTCGAGGGCCAGCGGCTGATGCAGGCGGTCGGTGACATCCTGTTGGGCTGGCAGCGAGTGTCGGCACCGGGGAACGCGCCGGTCGACTACTACCTGCGTCAGCTCCGAGACTGGAAGTATGCCGTGGATGTCTCCCGGCTGGGGCCGGGGAAGATGGCGAAGTACGGCACCTTGTGCGGCTGGACGCTGGCTCGCGCGCATGCTCGCACGGGTGACCGGATCGCGATCGCGGCCTACCTCGGGGACACCGAAGAGTTCGACCGAGCGCTAACGGGTCTGGCCGAGACCTACGCCGACCAGACCGAGCGCGACCATGCGGACCTGGCTGCGGCCGCCCACAGCGGCCGGATCGAAGCCGTCGAGGCATGAGGCGCCGGGGCCGACGGGTCGCTGTCGGTCTCCTCGTCGCGCTCACCCTGACGAGCGCCTGTTCGGGGAAGAGGCCGCCGCCCGACGGGCCGTCCTCGACGGTGGGCTACCGCCTGGTGCCGTCCTGCCCGGCACCGGTCGCGCCCGACCAACCGGCGACAGCCAAGCTCGTCAACAAGGTGGTGGCCGCCACCGACCTGCCCGGATGGCAGGCCGCGGACATCGGCGCGAGCGTCAAGCTCGCGGACGGGCGCCTGGTGTGGGTGTTCGGGGACACCGTGCGCAGTTCGGCGCTGCAGCCGCGCATCGTCGCGAACTCGATGCTCGTCTCGTCCAACCGGTGCGTGTCACAGCTCAGAGCGTCCGACGATGGCCCGATCATCCCCGATGTGTCCTCGACGCAGGTGCGCTGGCCGATGTCCGTGGCGCTCCTCGACCATGCCGGCCAGGTCCCGAGCGGGACCGAGGTCCTCGTCGTTCTGTGTGCGCGCACCCAGCGTGGGACCGGCGGCAACATGGACTTCCAGTTCCGAGGAACCAGCGCCGCGATCTTCACCGTCGAACGTGGCGGAGTGCCGACGCTGGTCGACGTCTACGAGGTGACGCCGGACAACGGCGCCGAGGACCAGATCAACTGGGGGGCGGCTGCGATGGTCCACGGCCCCTGGTTCTACGTCTACGGCAGCAGGCTGACCGGACAGACCGGCGTCTTCGGCCACGCGTTGTATGCCGCCCGGGCGCCGCAAAGCAACCCCCGAGATCGGTCGAAGTGGCAGTTCTGGGACGGAGGCCGGTGGCAGTCGGATCGGGGTCGGTCGGCGCCGGTCATCAGCGCGGAGGAAGGAGTCTCCCAGACCCTGTCGGTCAGCTACACCCGAGGAAAGTTCGTGGTCGTCTCCAAGCGGGGAGGTGACCTCGGCGACTTCGTCTACACCTGGGTCTCCTCCAAACCGACTGGTCCGTTCTCCCCGCACCAGGCCCTCAAGGCGCCCGCTGGCTTCGACACCGGGGAGTATCAGTACGCCCCGTTGGCCCATCCCGAGATCCCGACCGCGCCGGACCATCTGCTGGTGTCGGTCTCCCGCAACACCTCCGACCTGACCCGACTGCTCAACGACCCGGAGGTCGGACGTCCGGTGTTCGCCGAGGTGACCCTGCCTTGATCATCCTCGCCGGGTGAGGCCACCGCGGCTCTGATGTGCCTCAATGGAGGCGACCATCACCGAGCGAGAGGTCCGATGGTGAGCGCGATGACCGGCCCGATTCGCCACGACGCCGTAGCTGGCGCCACGGTGTGGGCGGTGCTGATCCCCGAGTCGTTGGCCTACGCGACCATCGCGGGCGTCAGCCCGGTCGTCGGCCTCTACGCGGCGATCCCGGCGCTGGTGCTCTATGCGGCACTCGGCAGCTCGCGGCACCTCGTTGTCGGGCCGATGTCGGGAACTGCTGCGCTGTCGGCGAGCGTTGTCGCGGGCTTCGCAGCGGCAGGGACGGCTGCGTTCACCGCCCACACCGTCGCCTTGGCCATGGTCGTCGGCGGGTTGGCGTTGGTGGCTGGCCTGTGCCGATTGGGGTTCTTGTCGGCGTTCATCTCCGAGCCCGTGCTCAAGGGATTCATCATCGGGCTCGCACTGACCATCATCGTCGGTCAGGTCCCCGACCTGATCGGCGTGGAGAAGCCGAGCGGCAGCTTCGTGGCGAAGGTGTGGGGAATCCTGCGTGAGCTCGGTTCCGTGCACGGGCTGACCTTCCTGGTCGGTGGCCTGGCGTTGGTGTCGATCCTGGTGCTGCACCGCTTCCTGCCACTGGTGCCCGGCGCCCTGATCGTCGTCGTCCTCGGGATCGCCGCCGTCCACCTGTTCGAGCTCGACCACCGCGGCGTGGAGATCGTGGGACACATCCCGGCGGGTCTGCCTCGCGTGAGCATGCCCGACCTCAGGGTGCGCGACTACCTGGACATGGTCGGCCCGGCGGTCGGGCTGATGCTGATCTGTTTCGTGGAGGGTCTCGGCGCCGCCAAGACCTATGCCGCCCGGGGCGGCTACGACATCGATGCCAATGCCGAGCTGCGCGCCCTCGGTGCCGCCAATCTCGGCGCCGGCCTGTTCGGCGGCATGGTCGTCAACGGGACGCTCTCCAAGACCGCCGTCAATGTCGCTGCCGGGGCCAGGACCAAGGCGTCCGGGCTGGTGGTCGCCGGCCTGACGTTGGTGACGTTGCTCTTCCTCACCGGCTTCTTCGCCAAGTTGCCCGAGGCGGTGCTCGCGGCAGTGGTGATCGCCGCCGTGCACGAGCTGGTTGATCTGGGTGCGCTCCGTCGGCTGTACGACGTCTGGACCGGCCCGCTCGGACGGATCTACTCCTTCGCCGCGCGGATCGACTTCATCGCTGCGATGGGCGCACTCCTCGGAGTATTGATCTTCGACACCATCCCGGGTCTGTTCATCGGGATCAGCCTCTCCCTGCTGACCCTGCTCTATCGCACCTCGCGTCCGCATGTCCCGCTCCTGGGACGCTCCGCGGACACCGGCCTATGGCTGGACCTGGATCGCCACGAAGGTCTCGAGCGCGACCCTCGTGTGCCGGTGCTCAGGGTGGAGTCGGCGCTGTTCTTCGCGAACGCCGATCATGTGCGCGACCGGGTCCGCGCCGTCGTCGACGACCGGACGGCAGCGGTCATCCTGGACGCTTCCACGACACCCTCGATCGATGTCAGCGGCGCCTCCATGCTGGCCCAGCTCCGTGCCGATCTCGCCCGCCGCGACACCCGGCTCCTGATCGCCCACCAGACCGGCCAGGTCCGTGACGTCGTAGCGCGCACGGCCGAGGAGGAGACCGTCGAGCAAGCGCTGTATGCCACCGTCGACCAGGCCCATGCCGCTGCGACACGTGGCTTGTCCGAGAGAGACGAGTGAAGGCCCAGCGCTGTCCATCTTTGGCGTAACCGCATAAGGACTTCCAGGGACTTTGTCCGCTCTCACGACGAGGTTGGTGTTCGAGCGGGTGCACGATCCGGCCATGAGCCTGTCGAGCGGAGTCAACCCGTCTGCGCGGTCAGAGGTAAAGCTGGCTGTGCTCGACTCCGTCGAGGAGTTGTCGGAGGCAACAGACCTGTTCAACCAGACCTGGCCGGCCGAGGTCTCGGTCTCGACCCTCCGCGCGCTGCGCAAGATTGGCAACTACGTTGGCGGTGCCTACCGAGACGGCGTCCTCGTCGGCGCCTGCCTGGCCTTCTTCGGTTCGGCGGGGAACGAGGTCCTGCATAGCCACCTCGCTGTCGTTGCGGCCACCCAGCGGAGTTCTGGCATCGGCTGGGCACTGAAGGTCGCCCAGCGTGCGTGGGCCCTGGAGCGCGGAGTGACACGCATCCAGTGGACCTACGATCCGCTCGAGGCGCGCAACGCCTACGTCAACCTGACCAAGCTGTCGGCGCGTCCGCTCGAGTATCTCGAGAACTTCTACGGTGAGCATGGCGACGGGCCAGGGCCGGCCTTCCCGACCGATCGACTCGTGGTGTCGTGGGACCTCGCGAGTCCACGGGTGGTCCGCGCCGCACACGGGGACTGGCTTTTGGAAGACCCGGCACTCGAGGCGCTTCCCGCTGCAACGTTGCTCAGGAGGGATGTCACCGGCGCGCCCCGGGAGGGGCGCGACCATGGTGAGCCGGTGCTCCTGATCGCTGCCCCGGAAAATGCGGCGGAAATCCGCGCGAGCGACCCATCCCTGGCCCTCGAGTGGCGCATGCTGCTCCGCCACCACCTCGGGCGAGCGCTGGAGGCTGGGTTCGAGACGATCAGCTTCAGGCGGGACGGACACTACGTCGTCCGACGCCCTGGCGCCTGAGCATGGTCAAGACGAGCGCCATCCCGGCCCGCGGACGAACCGACCCGGGGCGGCGCCGGTGTGGACCTGGTCGAGCAGCACCGGTGTGCCGTTGACGACGACGTGAACCATGCCCTCTGCGTAGGCGTGTGGTTGTTGTGGCGTTGAGCGATCCACGACGGCGGCGGGGTCGAAGGCGTTGACGTCCGCGGCGTAGCCGACCCGCAGGCGTCCGCGATCGGCGAGGCGGAGGTTGTCCGCGGGCTGGCTAGTCATCCGTCGGACGGCCTCAGGCAACGACAAGATCCCCTGTTCGCGCACGAACCTCCCCAGCACCCGCGCGAACGCGCCGAAGGCGCGAGGATGGATCGCGCCGTCGCGCGCTGCTGACTCCGACGAGAGCGATTCGGCATCGGAGCAATAGCTCACCCAGGGGCGGCTCGCGACTAGGCTCACATCGGAGGGATCCATGTCGAAGTAGAGGGCGAAGACGTCGCCGCTGTTGTCACGGACCAGGTCCATGGCGGCGTCCTCGGCGGTCGTGCCCATCGCCTCAGCGACCTGAGCCAGCGAGAGACCCGAGAACCGCGTGAGCTCGGCACTGAGCGGACCGCGGATCTGGATGCGGTCGGGGCCCGCGTCCAGGAACGGGTTCTCCCAGCCGGCGCTCGCCATGTCCGTGCGGATCTGTTCACGCACGGACGCCTCGTGCAGGCGCTCGCGGAGCACGGCGGGACCGCCCTCGTGTGCCCACGGCGGGATGCAGGCGCGCAGTGACGTGCCCGAGTACTCGTAGGGGTACATGTCCGCGGTGATGTCGAGTCCGGCGGCTCGTGCGTCGTCGATCAGGGCGATCGCCGCAGGCAGCAGGTGCCAGTGGGCGCGGCCTGCGGCCTTGAGGTGGTACACCTCCGCACGTGCATTCGCGCCCCGCGCGATCTCGATCAGCTCGGTCACTGCCTCGAGGAGCCCGGCCCCCTCGCTGCGAATGTGGGAGGCGTACATCCCGTCGTGCTCCGCCGCCACCCGGGCGAGGGCCGTCAGCTCGGCGGTGCTGGAGGCCGTCTCAGGTGGGTAGATCAGCGCCGAGGCAACCCCCACCGCGCCGTGACTCATCTCGTCGTCGAGCAGAGCGCACATCCGCCCGAGCTCGGAGACAGAAGCCGGGCGGTCGGCGTACCCGATCTCGTGCTCACGCAGCGTTCCGGCACCGACGAAGGAGGCGATGTTCACCGAAACCCCGCGGCGCTCGAGCCACTCCAGGTACTGCCAGAGGGACGTCCATTCGACCGGGTAACGGAATCCATCGGTCCGACCGGTGATCCCGCCGGCGCGGAGGGAGGCCTTCATCGCCTCGTTCAGCGGGCCCATGGAGGTGCCTTCCCCCATCACCTCGAGCGTCACACCCTGCATGACGCCGCTGAGCGACCGGCCGTCCTCGATCAGGGTCTCCGGTGCCCAGCTCATCATGTTGATGAAGCCCGGCGAGACGGCCAGCCCGGCCACATCCAGCTCGCGCGTGCCCCGCCCGCTGAGGTGCGGCGCCAGCGCCGCGATCTTGTCGCCGACGACGGCGACGTCGCCGGTCACGGGCTCGGCGCCGCTGCCGTCGAGGAGGAGGCCCTGACGCAAGACGAGATCGAAGTCAGCCACGGGGGGCAGCCTGCCAGTTCAGGCGCCGCGCCCGGCAGGCGCCTGGGCAACGGTCATCCGGAGTTGCAGCCAGGCCGATAGTCGGCTTTCGGGATCGTTGAGGTCCAGCCCGAACTTCTCCTCGATCCGGCGTAGGCGGTAGCGGAGCGTGTTCGGGTGCACCTGCAGTCGAGCAGCGGCGGCACCGATGTCGCTGAGCGCCTCCAGCCAAGCCAGCATGGTCACGCCGTAGTCCGTCCCGCGTTCCCGATCGTGGTCGGTCATCCGCTGGACCTCGGGGTGTCGCAGGCGTGGATCTCGGGCGAGCTGCTCACCGACCCGGTCGAGCAGCAGGCGGGCATGGACGTCCGCGACGGTCGCGATGGGCGGGACGCCCTGGCCGGTCAGCGCCGCACCGAGCACGGCGTCGACCTCGGCCCGCAGCGCGACCAGATCGTCGAGATCCTGATGGGTTGCGCTCACCGCTGCCTGGATGACGGCACCCGTCGCCTTGGACGAGCTGGCCAGCGCACGGACCGAGAACCGATGGGCGCCTTCGCCGGCGCCGGGCACCACGGCGTACACAGCGTCGGGTGTCGTCGTGATCGCGACCTCTGGCCGGTACGCCGCGGCGTACTGGCTCACTGCGCGACCCACGCGAGCTGTCACAGTGCCGCCGGGATCCGGCTCCCGCGTGGCGAAGCCGACCAGCGTCGCCCGCGATCCCGGCGGCAGCCCGAGCCGCGTCGCACCGTCATCTGTGGCCCGCGTCCCGGCCAGCATTGCTCTGAGAACCTCGCCTCGGAGGTGACGCTCCCGCTCGCCCACGTCCTGCTCGTGGAGCATGTGCAGTGCGGCCACCTTGACGCCGTCCAGGAGGGCGCGCTCTCCGTCGGCGGAGAGGCCGTCGGCTCCTTCGATGGCCCAGATGGTCCCCAGCGGCATGTCGCCGGCCCGGATGGCGACCGCCGCCCGCGGAAGCTCGTCGTCGATCGCGGGGAAGCGGGTCACACCCGGGCTCTGCAACACCTGCAGGTACTGGCCACGGTGATGGGGATAGTCCGGAACCTGCCGATCGAGGATGCCGCGTTCTCGGAGCGGGTCGATCTGTTGGCCTTCGACCGAGGAGTAGGCCAACACGTGCTGGGCGAGATCCTCGATCGCCACTGACCCGCCGATGATCGCCCCGAGTGCGTTCGCCAGTGCAAACAGGGTCTCGCCCGCACCGGACACGCCGCTGCCGGCCATGCCGCCGGATCCCAGGACCGAGACCACCAGTGCGTCCAGGTGGCGCCACGGCACGTCATCCTGGGTCGCGAGCACCGCCAGGCCCCGCCCGCTCGCCTCCTCGACCAGAGCGGTGGGGTCGCAGCCGCGCAGCTTGACCACCACCGCGACGAACCCGTTCTCGGCAGCATCGCGGATGACATCGGCGATCTGCGGCGAGTCAGCGGGGGTGCCGACCAGGATCAGCATGGCGTCTTGGCCGTCAGGCATGGGGTCCACCGCATCGAAGATCGCGGTGCGCCGCACCCCGACGTCGAGTCCCGCCGGAGCAACCAGGACGTCGAGCACGGACGGGCCGAGGGACTCCATCAGGGACCGGAGAGCGAGGGGGGTATCGCCGAGCTGATTCTTCGTGGAATCGGACAAGGTCACGGCGGAACGTTAGCGACTCTGCCAATGAGTCCGCCAGGCCGGCAGGTCCATGATCAGCGCAATATCTCGATACGCCACGCCACGGCTCCACGCCGCGCCCGTGGGTCCGACGAAGAAGGCAACCATGCTCACCAGCCCATCGGGTGCCGCCAGCACTGTCGCGAGCGGTGCTCTTGGTGTCGCGGCCGAAATGGAGATCGCACTGATCGGCGGGCGGGTCGTCGACCCCGAGAGCGGCTTGGATGCCATCGTGGACGTCGGCGTGACGGGTGGACGGGTCACCTCGGTCGGCCCAGGTCCCGCGCGGGCTCGTGAGTACGTCGACTGCACCGGCCTGGTGGTCTGTCCCGGGTTCATCGACCTCCACTCGCACGCACAGTCGGTCTCCGGTGCCCGACTCCAGGCTCTGGACGGTGTCACCACGGCCCTCGATCTGGAGTGCGGGGCGCTCGGGGTCGAGCAGTGGCACGACCAAGCCCTCGTCGAGGGTCGGCCGTTGAACTTCGGATATGCGGCCTCCTGGGCGATGGCCCGCGCGGCCGTCCAGGGGGTTCCGGTCCCCGACTCCGCAGGGTGTGAGACCGGTTTCGGTGCGTTCCGGGTGATGTCGGCGTCCCTGGCCGAGCGACGGAGCCTGAGCCACCACGAACGGCAGCAGGTCTTGGAACTGCTCGAGGACGAGATCGCGAACGGCGCTCTCGGAGTCGGCGCCATGCTTGGCTATCTGCCCGACTCCGAGGTGAGCGAGTTGGTCGACGTCGCCGCGCTGGCGGCCCAGTTGAACTCGCCGGTGATCGTCCACAGCCGCTCGAGCGCCAAGCACGGGCCGGTCACTGCGCTCGACGCTGTGACCGAACTGATCACCACGGCCGAGCAGACGAACGCACACGTTCACCTGTGCCATGTGAACAGCACGTCGTCCTCATGGCTGCCGCAGATCATCGATGGGATCGACGTCGCTCGATCCCGCGGCGTCCGCTTCACCACGGAGGCCTATCCCTACGAGCGGGGATCCACCATCGTCGGAGCGGCGTTCCTGACTCCCGAGGAGCTCGCCCGCGAGGGTCGGTCACCATCCTCCCTGACCTACCTGCCTACCGGGGAGGCGATCGCCGACGCTCGACGGCTCGAGGAGCTGCGGACCACCGACCCGGGCGGCGTCGTCCTGACGACGACGTACGACGTCTCCGATGCCGCCGAGGCCCGATTGTTCGACGACGCCTTGATGATCTCGCACTCGGCGTTCGCCAGCGACGCGATGCCGGACACACCCAGCCCCTTCTCGGCGGCGGATTCACCGCTGGTCCCGAACAGGCTGGCGCACCCGCGCAGCGCGGGGTGCTTCTCGCGGGTGCTCGGGACCCTTGTTCGCGAGCGCCGACTGCTCTCCCTTCCGGATGCGATCCGTCGCTGCACCCTCGTGCCGGCCCAGATCCTGGGCGACGCCGTGCCGGCGATGAACCGGAAGGGGCGGCTGCGCCCCGGTGCCGATGCCGACATCACCGTCTTCGACCCGGACAGCGTCTCGGACCGGGCGACCTACGACCTCCTGCGCCCGTCGGACGGTGTCCGGCACGTGTTGGTCGGCGGCACCGCCGTCGTCCGCGACGGCCAGCTGCTCGCGAACGCCATGCCTGGCCGTCCGATCACCCGCCATGAGGAGGGGTCATGAGGAACCCGATCGCCCGAGGAGGCAACATGCGAAGTTCCGGGATCTACAAGCTCGCCACCGGACTCGTGGCCGGCACGATGCTTCTCGGGGCTTGCTCGAGCGGTGGTGCCCCCGGCGGTGAGTCGTCGGCCACCCAGATCTTGCGGATTGGCAGCAGTGACGAGATCGACTCGCTGAACCCGTTCGTGGGGCTGAACTCGCTGACGTACTCGACCTTCCAGGTCACCTACCCCTACCTGGTGATGTACGACGACAAGCTGGACTTCATCCCGTACTTCGCGAAGAGCTGGTCGACCAGCGACGACGGCAAGAAGTGGACCTTCCACACCGTGCCAGGCGCGAAGTGGTCCGACGGGCAACCCCTGGACGCCCACGATGTCGCCTGGTCCTTCAGCGAGATGGTGAAGTACCAAGACAAGGGAGCCGGGAACTGGGCGAGCACCGTGAGTCACCTCAAGACCGTGACGGCAACCGACGACAACACCGTTGTCTTCAGCTATGACGCACCGGTTGCCAACGTGCTGTCCCAGTTGCAGCAGGTGCCGATCCTGCCGGAGCAGTTCTGGGACACCTACGCCGAGACCGGGAAGTTCAAGAGCGCGACGATGACGACCCCGCTCGTCTCCGGCGGCCCGTTCATCGTGCAGTCCTACAAGAAGAACTCCAGCGCGACGCTCAAGGCCAACCCGACGTTCTGGGGAGAGCATCCACACGTCGCCGGCATCAGCCTGACCATGTTCAACGACGACGACGCGATGATCGCGGCACTGCGCAACCACGAGATCGACCTGATCGAGACTCTCCCGCCCAGCGGGATCAAGCCACTGACCCAAGCCGGATTCCAGGTGGACCAGGAGCCCTCGCCGTCTCTGTCGGACTTCATCTTCAACTCCAACCCGAAGAAGCCGCAGCATCGCGAGTTGCTGGACCCGAAGGTGCGCGAGGCCTTCGCCCTGTCGTTCAACCTCAAGGAGCTGGTCCAGACGGTGTGGCTGGGCACCGCGACCCTGGGTAACTCGATCGTCCCTCCGGCCACCGGTTCCTGGTCCGACCCCTCGCTGCACGCGGCGCCCTACGACCCGGCGAAGGCGAACCAGATCCTCGACGGGCTCGGCTACCAACGGGGCCCTGACGGGATCCGGGTCGCGGACGGCCACCCGATGAGCTACGACATCATCATGCCGGATCTCACCGAAGGCGACCGGATGTTCTCGATGGTCCAGGGATGGCTCAAGGCCGTAGGGATCCAGGTGAATCAGAAGAAGGTCGACGACTCGACCGCATTCGACTTGGTCACGGCTCCGGACGGGGAGTACCTCGACTTCGACCTGGCCATGTGGACGTGGGGCATGCTGCCCGATCCGGACTTCGCGCTCTCGGTCGTGCTGTGCAGCCAATACGGCAGCTGGAGCGACACCGGCTACTGCAACCCGGCCTACGACAAGCTCTACAAGCAGCAGGGGACCGAGCTCGACACTGCCAAGCGCCAGGCGATCGTCTACCGGATGCAGCAGATCCTGGCGCACGACCGGCCGTACATCTTCTTGGGCTACAAGAACCAGATCAGTGCCCACGACACCTCGTGGACCGGTTTCCAGAACACGATGTACGGCCCGTACAACGCGCTGGCCATCAACTCCATGGTCGACGTCCACCACGACTGACCCCCGGCCGTCCGCGAGGGTGAGGACCTCAGTGAAGCAATCGCGATACGTACTGCGGCGGGTATGGGCCGCGCTGCTGACGACATACGTCGCCGTGACCTTCAACTTCCTCCTGCTCCGCCTGATGCCGGGCGATCCGACCAGCCGTCTTGCCCGCGTGCCGAACGGGACGGAGGAGACCCGGGAGGCCCTTGTTCGGCAGTTCGGCCTCGACCAGCCGTTGTGGCGGCAATACCTGGACTACCTGCGTGAGCTCAGCCACGGCAACCTGGGGATCTCCTACACAGACCAGCAGCCGGTGATGTCGCAGTTGCTCGATGCGCTGCGCACCACGGTGCCGATGGTCGCCCTCGGCACCGTGACGGCCATCGTCCTCGGCCTGGCCTTCGGAGTGCTCGCGGCGTGGTGGCGCGGGCACGCGGTGGAGAAGGGCTCCACCTTCATCTCGATGTTCTTCTACGCGCTGCCCACCCAGTGGCTGGGCCTGATGTTGATCTTGATCTTCTCGGTCATGCTTGGCTGGCTTCCATCAGCTGGCATGCACGATCCGGGCCTGACGGCGGCGCGCGACATCGGCGTCTCCCTTCCCGCCGGTGCCCAGCTCCGCGACACCGCCATCCACCTGATCTTGCCGTCGATGACGTTGGCGTTGGTGCTCTTCGGGGAGTACACCCTCGTCGTACGCTCGGCCCTGCTCGAGACGTTCGGTGAGGACTTCGTGCTCACGGCACGCGCCAAGGGTCTCCGGCCTCGTGTGGTGTTGCTCCGGCACGCGCTCCGCAACGCGCTGCTGCCGGTCGTGACGCTGGTGGCACTGTCGATCGGGTTCATCGCCGGCGGCTCGATCCTGATCGAGACCGTCTTCTCGTGGCCGGGCATCGGGCTCCTCAGCTATGACGCGATTCAAGCCCGGGACTACCCGATGATCCAGGGCACGTTCCTCGTCATCACCGTCTCCGTCGTCTTCTGCAACCTCATCGCAGATCTCCTGTACGCCCGCCTAGACCCGAGGATCACGACATGACTGCGCCCTCTGTTCCTCTGGCCCCGGAGACTTCGCTGCCTCGCGGCTGGTCGCTGGGCCGGGTCGTGCGCAACAACCTCTCGGCGTCGATCGGCTGCGTGGTCCTCCTCCTGATCGTCCTCGCGGCTGCCGCGGCACCGTTGCTGGCGCCGACACCGCTCTACCAGCGGGTCGGTGGTGGCTTCGCGGCTCCGTCGGGTGCCCACCCGCTGGGTCTGGACGACGGGGGTCAAGACATCCGCACCCTGCTGCTGTACAGCACCCGCACGACGCTTCTCGTGGGCTTCGGCGCCACCGTCATCGCGATCGGCATCGGCGCCCTCGTTGGCGTGGTCGCCGGGTACGCCGGCGGACGCACCGACGGCTGGCTGATGCGCCTGACTGACTTCTTCTTGGTGGTGCCCGAGGTGCCACTGATGATGATCATCGCGGCCGTCTGGGGAACGGGACTGGCCAAGCTGGTCATGGTGATCGGACTGATCCTGTGGACCTGGACGGCGCGCGTCATCCGCTCCCAGACCAAGAGTCTGCGCGAGCGGGTCTACGTGCGACGTGCCCGGGCCCTGGGCGCAGGCCCCGGACACGTCGTCATGCGGCACGTACTGCCCCAGCTTGCCCCGTTGCTGGTCGTGTGTGGCGTGCTGGCCTTCGCGGTCGCCGTGTTCGACGAGACGGCCCTCAGCTTCCTCGGCCTGGGCGATCCGAACAGGCCGTCGCTCGGTCGAATGATTGCCCTGGCATCCCAAGCAGGCGCAGTCTCCAACAACGCCTGGTGGGCGATCCTCTATCCCGGTCTGGTGGTCACGGCCATCATCTTGAGCCTCACCATGATGGGGACCGCACTCGAAGATGCCCTCAATCCGCGGCTGCGCGTGTCCCATCTGTCGCGCCAGCACTTCCGGGTCCTCCCCGCTCGAGGCAGCACATCCATCCGACGGGGCGCATCCACGGAGTCACCATGACCGAGTCGGTGCTGGAGGTGGCGGATCTGCGGGTGACCTTCCGCACTGGCCCTCGCGGGACACCTGTGGACGTGGTCCGAGGCGTCTCTTTCCGGCTCGACCAGGGGGAGCGACTGGGGCTGGTGGGGGAGTCGGGCTGCGGCAAGTCCACGACGATCCTGACGCTGATGGGTCTCCTGCCGCCGAACGCAGAGGTCAGCGGCGCCATCCGGCTGGACGGCGTGGACATCCTGCAGGGCGGCGAGCGGTCGATGAGACCTCATCGATGGACCGACATCGCCATGGTCTTCCAGGGGGCGATGAACGCCTTCAACCCGACTCGCACGATCGGGAGCCAGATCACCGAGACCATGCGCGGGCGAGGCGGAGCGAGTCGGAAGGCCGCGCAGGCACGCGCTCGAGACCTGCTCGGGATGGTCGGCATCCCCACCGATCGGGCCGATCGCTATCCGCACGAACTGTCAGGTGGCATGCGCCAGCGTGCGGCGCTGGCGATGGCGCTGGCCAATCAGCCCCGGGTGCTCCTTGCCGACGAGCCGACCACGGCACTCGACGTGATGATCCAGGCGCAGATCATGGAGCTGCTAGAGCGTCTCACTGCCGAGCTCGGGCTAGCACTTGTGTTGGTCACCCATGATCTGCCCCTCGTGGTCGAGACCTGTGACCGCGTCGCGATGATGTATGCCGGACGGCTCGTCGAGACCGGGCCCGCGGCCAGCTTGTACGCCGCATCCGCGCATCCATACACGCGGATGCTCTTCGCTGCGACCCCAAGTCTCGATCTCGACCGGCGTGTGGCGTCGTTGCCGGGTGCACCGCCCCGCGTCGACCAGGAGGTCGTCGGGTGTGCCTTCGCGCCGAGGTGCGACCGCGCGGAGACCGTCTGTCACACGCAAGCCCCGCGGATGACACGAATGGCCGACCAGCACGCGGCGGCCTGCCACTTCGCCGACGTCGGCGAGACCCACCAGCCGCTACGGGGGGTTGTCCATTGACCGACCACTTGTTGGAGGTGCGGGGCCTCGAGGTCACTTTCGGCCCCGGCCGCAACCACAGTCCCTTCGGCCGGCGGCGTGAGGTCGTGCGGGCCGTGGACTCCGTCGACTTCACCCTCGACCGTGGGGAGACCCTCGCCCTGGTCGGCGAGTCCGGGAGCGGCAAGACGACCACTGCCCAGGCCACCCTCAAACTCGTCGAGGCGTCAGCGGGGACCATCAAGTTCAACGGATCGGACCTGGACGGAGTCCACGGATCCCGGCTCCGGGCCCTCCGCAAGCAGATGCAGCTGATCTACCAAGATCCCTACGAGTCTCTTGACCCGCGCTACTCCGTGGAGCGCATCGTCGAGGAGCCGCTGCTGGTGCATCGCACGCACTCCGCTCGGCAGGCGCGACAGGAGCGTGTGTGCCAGGCCTTGGAGCAGGTCGGTCTCAGCCCCGCCGAACTGTTCCTCCGGCGCCGACCCCATGAGCTCTCCGGAGGGCAGCGCCAGCGGGTCTCGATCGCGTCGGCCCTGGTGCTGGAGCCCGATCTGCTGATCGCTGACGAGCCGGTCAGCATGCTCGACGTCTCGGTCCGCGCCGGCATTCTCGACCTGCTCGATCAACTACGCGCCGGGGGCCTGGGGATCTTGATGATCACCCACGATCTATCGACGGCCGCGCACTACGCCGATCGAGTCGCGGTCATGTATCTCGGCCGTGTCATCGAGATCGGGCCATCCCGGCAGATCGTGACCGACCCACAACACCCCTACACCCAAGCACTGCTTTCTGCTGTGCCGCAGCCAGAGCGCACGCGTCGAGCCCGCACGATTCTCGGCGGGGAGATCCCGAACGCGGCAGCGATCCCATCCGGGTGCGGCTTCCATCCACGCTGTCCGATCGCCACCGAGCAATGCGCCTCGGTCACACCGTTGCTCCAGCCTGGGCGTCGCTCAGATCCCACTCATGAGATCGCCTGCCTCAACCTCGGCGGGTGACTCGGTGCCCGCAGATCGCGGGGGGTACAGATCAGTGGTACGCCATCAGGGACTCGAACCCCGAACCCGCTGATTAAGAGTCAGCTGCTCTGCCAATTGAGCTAATGGCGCGTGCTGGAAGCGTCGTCAAGACTACCAGCGGGCGAGGGGCGGACGAAATCGTCGGAGGAGCCGGAATATTTAAGATTCAACTACTGTTGGGTGGTCATCCGCGACGAAAGGATGCACGTCATGCCAGCAGTGACTGTCGACGACCTGACCACCTTGCCGCGAGTGCGGCGCCCGGGGCTGGGTGACCAGCCACGCCCGGTCTGGCAGGTGACCACTGCTCCCTCGGGCTACGAGGGTGAGGGCTTCCCGGTGCGCCGGGCCTTCGCCGGAATCGACCTGGCCCGGCTCGACCCGTTCGTGATGATGGACCAGATGGGCGAGGTGGAGTATGCCCCCGGTGAGCCCAAGGGCACGCCCTGGCATCCGCACCGCGGCTTCGAGACGGTGACCTACATCATCGACGGGGTCTTCGACCACCAGGACTCCCACGGAGGTGGCGGCTCCATCACCAACGGCGACACCCAGTGGATGACCGCGGGCGCTGGCATCCTGCACATCGAGACCCCACCGGAGTGGTTGGTCCAGCAGGGCGGGCTGTTCCACGGCATCCAGCTGTGGGTCAACCTTCCGCGTGACGCGAAGGCGAACGCCCCCCAGTATCAGGACCTGCGGTCGAGCACTGTCGCACTGCTGTCCAGTGATGACGCTGGCGCGATCGTGCGGGTCATCGCCGGCTCGGTGGACGGGCACGAGGGCCCCGGGGCGACGTACACCCCGATGACCCTGGTGCACGCCACCCTCGAGCCCGGCGCCCAGATTGAGCTGCCCTGGGATGTCGACTTCAACGCGCTGGTCTATGTCCTGAACGGTGATGGGACCGTCGGCACGGATCGACAACCGATCCACACCGGACAGTCCGCCGTGTTCGGCGCTGGTGACTTCCTCACCGTCGCCGCCGACGGCAGCCAGGAGAGCCGTTCACCGAAGCTGGACGTGATCATCCTCGGTGGCCGACCGATTCGGGAGCCGCTGGCGTGGGCCGGCCCGTTCGTGATGAACACCAAGGCCGAGGTCGTGCAGGCCTTCGAGGACTTCCAGAAGGGCTGCTTCGGTCACATCCCGGCGTGACCCGCGACCGGTGCTCGCCAGGCGGGGTCGCGACCCATCCAGCCGACCAGCCGGTCGTAGGCCGACCGGTCGTCGGGCACGTCGACCACGTCGCCGAATGGGAGGTGCTCACGCCCCTCCCTCGGGAGCCGTTGCAGCGCCGCCTCGAGGAGAGGTACGGCGAGCGCGCGGTCGAGTAGGTCCGTCCGCCCGATCGCGACGGCGAGGTCCCAGCAGTGGACCGCCACTTCGCCGGCGTACGACGCCACCGCGGCGAACGCCGGGACGGTGCCGAACGGCGCGGTGACCATCGCGGACAAGTCGATGTGCGGCAGAGCCGCCCGCAGGTCGGCCACCGAGCTCTGCCACGCCGTGACCAGCTCGTCGTCGGCGATCTCGATCACCTGCGGAACGTCGGCGAAGCTGCCTCCGCCGAGGACGACCCGCACGCGCCTGGCCACCATGACCAGGTGCCCGAGCAGGTCGCGCACCTCGAACTCGGTGCATGGCGTCGGTCGGTCGAGGTCGGTGGCGGCGACGGTGGACATCAGCGTGTCCGCCACCTCGCACGCACGCAGCAGTAATGGACGCGGGTCGGGGACGGACGACGTGGACGGATTCGGTGCCTGTGTAGTCATGCGGACCAGCATCTGACCAATACCTGACATCTTCTGTCATGTATTTCCGGCAGACTTGGTGCATGCGCGCTGACCGGCTGCTCTCGATCATGCTGCTCCTGCGCAGCCAGCGGATGTTGACCGCGAGTCAGCTGGCCAAACGGCTCGAGGTGAGCGAGCGGACGGTGCTGCGCGACATCGAGGCGCTCTCGTCCGCGGGCGTCCCGGTCTACGCCGAGCGTGGTCGACACGGCGGGTTCGCGCTGCTGGAGGGGTTCCGCGCCGATGTGTCCGGCTTCGACGACGTCGAGGCGCAGGTGCTCTTCGCCTACCTCGGGCTGGACACCTTCGGCGATCTGGGGCTCAGCCGGGAGCTGCGCTCGGCGCTGGACAAGCTCGCCGCCTCGGCGCCGGCGCGGCTGGAGGCACCGGCGAGCCGGCTCCGCGAGGTGGTCCATGTCGACCGCCGACGTTGGTTCGCCAGCCCGGAGGACATCTCCCATCTACCCACGCTGCGGCGGGCGGCCGTCGACCGGCGGCGGGTCCGGGTGCGCTATGCCTCGCCGCGTCAGGACCGGCCGCGCACCCGAACCCTCGACCCGCTGGGCCTGGTCGAGAACGGCAACCGGTGGTATCTCGTCGCCTACCACCGCGGAGAACCACGCACCTACCGGCTGGCGAGGTTCCGCGCGCTCACGGTGCTCGACGAGCCTGCCAAGCTGCCGTCGGGTGCTGTCCTGGCCGAGGTCTGGGACGACCTGCGGCAGACCTTCGAGCGTCGGCCGGGGCCTTCGACGTCGGCCACGCTTCGGCTGCCCGCGAGCGACGAAGACGAGCTGCGCGGCGCCATCCAGACGATGGTGCTGCCGGGCTCCGAGCTCCGCGTCGTCCGCCGCGATCACGCGAGCGTCGATCTCACCGTGGAGTTCCGGTTGCGCCGCTCGCTCATCGGCCTGTGCCTCGCGTCGGGCGGCAGCGTCGAGATCCTCGACCCACCCGAGCTTCGAGAGGATGCCCGCACCGCCGCGCGCTCGGCCTTGGCCGTGCTGGACAGACCGCCTAAGGCGTGACGCTCACTTGGGGTGAGTGACGGGACTTGAACCCGCGACCACCTGGACCACAACCAGGTGCTCTACCAGCTGAGCTACACCCACCATGACGCGACGCCTGGAGACTCCAGGCGTCAGGACGGCGTGGAGTCTACCCGTTGTCGGCGCTCGCTCCCGCATCGGGAGCGTCGGCCGAGGATGGTCGGCTGGACAAGGAGCCGCCGTGACGGGCGGCGATCTCCTTGGCCGTGTCGCTGTCGGGTCCGGGAGGGGCGACGAAGACCGCTTCGCGGTAGTAGCGGAGCTCCTCGATGCTCTCGGTGATGTCGGCCAGCGCCCGATGGTTGCCGCGCTTCTCGGGGGCGGCGTACCAGACTCGGGGGTACCACCTCCGCGCCAGCTCCTTGACGGAGGAGACGTCGACGATCCGGTAGTGCAAGAACGCCTCGAGGGCCGGCATGTCGCGGCTCAGGAAGGCCCGATCGGTGGCCACGCTGTTGCCGGCCAACGGCGGGCGACTGCCCTCGGGACAGTGCTCCCTGATGTAGGAGAGCACCTGGTCCTCGGCGTCTTGCAGGGTGAGGCCGCCGTCGAGTTCGGCGAGCAGGCCGGACGTCTCGTGCATGGTGCGGACGTAGTCGCCCATCTGGGTGACGGCCTCGGCCGGCGGCTTGATGATCAAATCGATCCCGTCGCCGAGCACGTTGAGATCGAAATCGGTGACCAGTGCGGCCACTTCGATGAGCGCGTCAGCCCGCAGGTCGAGGCCGGTCATCTCGCAGTCGATCCAGACAAGGCGGTCGTTCACGCAGAGCACCCTACCGGCGATCCGCGCCGCGGCCGCGAGCCTCCCTGCGACCGAACTCACGTCGACCAACTCCGCGCTTCCTCAGATTTGGTTAAGAGATCTCACCTAGGCTTTGGGCTCGTGAGCGAAAACAGGCAGTGGTTCGGCACGTTGGTGCGTGTCGCGCTGGGGATCATCTTCATCTGGGCGAGCTGGCACAAGCTCGCCGATCCCTATGCCAACGTGCAGGCCGTGAAGGCCTACGAGCTGCTCGGCTACCCGTGGTACAAGATCGTCGGCTATGGTCTGCCGCTCGTCGAGGTGACGGTCGGCGTCTGCCTGGTCACCGGTCTGTTCACGCGAGTGGCGGCCGTCTTCGGAGCGCTGAGCATGGCGGCCTTCATCTTCGGCATCGCCTGGGTGTGGGCCAAGGGCATCAACATCAACTGTGGCTGCTTCGGTGACGGTGGCTATGATCCCAACGCCCGGGATAAGTACCCCTGGGAGATCGCGCGCGACGTCGGGTTCTTCCTGATGGCGGGCTACCTGATCATCTGGCCACGCACCAAGCTGTCCCTCGACAACCTCATCTTCCGGCGACCCCTCGAAAGGATCCCCGATGTCGAAGAAGTCCACTGAGCGGTCCCGCGCTGAGCGCACCGCTGCCCTGATCAAGGAGCAGCAGCGCGCCGAGCGTCGGCGTCAGCTCACGATCGTCGTGGTGATCACGACGGTGCTGGCTCTCATCGTCGGGGTCTACCTCTTCTTCGCCCTGAAGAACGACCCGACGTCGGGCACCGCCAAGGAGAGCA
>JBDHZT010000042.1:0-30500 GCA_039811985.1 Nocardioidaceae bacterium
ACCGCAACACCGCGCCCGTGTGGGGCCCGTCTCCCGGGCCGTGGTGGGGCCTGAGTGCCCGTCTTCCGCGGTGCTGTAGTTGCCCCGACCCGTCTCCCGCGGTGCTGTAGTGGGTTGGGACCCGGTATACGGGGCACTTTGCCACCACAGCACCGCGGCAGACGCAAGAAGACCGCGGCAGACGCGCCACCCCACCGCGAGAGCCGAGCAGCACCAGCGACCCGGACAGCAACCCCAACCACCGGCCACCTGAGCCCGTCGCTGCCCTATCGGCCAGCACCACCGACGACCAGCAACCCGGCGCACGGCCCGGACCAACGGCGGCGCTCACCCGCCGCCGCTGCCCTGTCACCAGCACCACCCACGGCCAGCAGCCCGGCAGCAACTCAGACCGCAGCGACCGAGTCAGGAGGCAGGGAACAGGCGGCTCGGGCGGAAGCCGTCCCAGCGGGCGGCCACGCGGTGCTCGCCGAGGAAGCGGTCGAAGTCGGCCTCCCAGGTGTGGCCGGTGTCGGCGCGGCGGTAGATGTAGCCCAGCCCCTGGGTGCGGTAGACGCGGCCACCCGCGCTGAGGACATCGGTGATCAGCGAGGCGTCGACGTAGCGGAACACCGATCGGAAGCCGCCCACCTCACGCAGCAGCGTGCGCTCGATCATCATCGTGCCGCCGGCGACGAAGCGACCGTACTCCTCGGTGCCCTCGATCCTCCTCACGGTCTGATCCGGGCCTTCGAGGTAGGTGAGCTCCCAGGGCATGCCGACCAGCTCCGCCCCGCTGTAGCTGCGGGCGAGCAGGAGGTCGGTGACGAAGTCGGGGCCGTACCAGTCGTCGTCGTCCATCTTCACGATCAGGTCCCCGGCTGCGGCGTCGGCGGCCGCGGCGAGCACGTCACCGAATCGCGTCTCGGCCGGCTGAGCGACGACCTGGGTGGTGACGTGGTCACCGGCCAGGCTCGCCACCTGGCGGGGATCCACCTCGAACCCGTGAGGGGCGAGCACCAGCTCCAGGTCCGCACCGACCTGGCCACGCACCTGCGCGAGAGCATGGTCGAGTCGGTCCGCCCGCTTGGTAGCGAGCACGATGCTGACCCGAGGGCGGTACGGCGCGGGCAGGCCGGCGCGGGCACCGAGCCGCGCTCGCCAGGCGGGCAGGGCGAAGGCGGCATGCGCGGCCCGGCGCAGCGCGATGCTGTACTCCTCCCGGGCGAGCTCGTCGGCCAGGTCGACCGGGGTCGACACGAGCTTGCTCAGGTCCGCGCCGAGCAGCTCGGCCGCCCACCCGGGCAGGCCCGCGCTCACCAGGGGAGTCCCACTCATCGCCAGGCCTGCCACCGTTGTCGCGAAGGTGAGGTCGGCCGCAGCCGGCCAGGAGATGACCACACCGCTTTGCCGTCGGAGCGCATCCACCATCTGCTCGGTGGCGCCGCGGGCGGCCGAGGTGGTCAACTCACGGTGGGCCAGGGAGAGCCGGGGCGTGCCAGGGGCAGGCAGATCCAGCTGAGCCAGTCCGCGCCGCGGCGACCGGTCGAAGCCGATCGGGTTGAGGATCCGAGCGTCCAGTGGTCCGATCCCGGGCTCGACCGTCACGTCGACGATCGTCGGAGCCCTGCCGATGACATGGTGCTCGGTCGTCTCCACCCCAGCCGGGTCATCGGTGAGGATGACGTCCGGCGGTGCTGGGCGCTCGTTCTCGTCGCGGCGCTCGGCGTCGCCGTACCGCCTGGCGTTGCTGTAGCCGGGTGGCGCGGCAACACCTCCGTGGACCGCGATCCGCAGGCCGTCCAACGGTCGGAGGTCTGGGCCGATGGCGAGCCGGGCCCACTCTGCGAACAGCCGGCGAGCGCCGATCCGGTCGCTCAGCTGGACCAGTTGGACCTGGGTGCTCCCCCGGCGCTGCGAGTCGATCTGCAGCAGGCTGGGCCAGCCGTCCGCGGGGGTCAGCGGGACGAGGGTGTCGGTCCAGCCCAGCACCAGACCGAAGGAGGTGACCCGCCCGATCTTGGGCAGCGTCGGCACCAGCCGTTGGAGGGCGTCTCGGTCAGAAGCGACCACCACGACGCTGCTCCATGGCTCCGCCGTCGGAGGTGGTGCGGCCAGCGGCAACAGGTGCACCTGGGCCGAGTCGGGCAGTCGGTGGACCATCCGGTCGCAGTCGGGGTCGACCAGCACCAGCAGTGGCTCCGGTGCCTGGGCCAACAGGCGCAACGGGTCCCGATCCCCGGCTCGTCCCATGACGACTCAGCCTAATGGGGCGTCACGCCGCGCAACGTCATCCCCTCCGGTCGCCCCGGCGACCAATTCGTACGACGTCCGCCGGCGCTGTCCGACGTCTTGCGGATCAGCGCCGGTGAGCAGCGATCACCTGGGCATACCACTCGAAGGAGCGCTTTGGGGTCCGCACCTGGGTGTCGAAGTCGACATGCACCAGGCCGAACCGCTTGGTGTAGCCCTCTGCCCACTCGAAGTTGTCCAGCAGGCTCCAGACGTAGTAGCCACGGACGTCCACCCCGATTCGGATCGCGTCGGCGATCGCGCGCAGGTGCTCGTCGAGGTAGTCGATGCGCAGTTGGTCGTCGACCACGCCGTCCGCATCTGGCCCCATGTTGTAGGCGCAGCCGGACTCGGTGACCAAGATGGGCGGCAGCGCGGCGCGGAACCGGGCACGCATGGTGATCAGCCACTCCCGCAGCCCGTCGGGGACCACCGGCCAGCCGAAGTCGGTGGTGTCGTAGCCGACGATGTCGCGGAACTCGAACGGCATCGGCGCGTCGTCGTCGGCAGCAGCGATCCTCATCGGGTTGTAGTAGTTGACGCCGTAGAAGTCCAACGGCTGCCGGATGGTGGCGAGGTCGCCCGGCAGGGCGTACTCCTCCATCAGGTCGGCCAGATCGATCGGGTAGCGACCGAGCAGCATCGGCCCGGCGAACAAGTCGTTCCAGAGCTGGTCGAACAGCTTGGTGGCGCCGACGTCGGCGTCGTCCTCGCTCGCCGGCCACATCGGCGAATGGTTGTTGGCACAGCCGACGCTGGCCGCGCCCGCCTCCCGCAGCGCCATCGCGGCGCGACCGTGCGCGAGGAGCAGGTGGTGCGCCACGGGCAGGGCGTCGAACATCAGCACCTTGCCGGGCGCGTGCACACCGGTCGCGTAGCCCAGGTTCATCACCACGTTGGGCTCGTTGACCGGGACCCAGTGCTCCACCCGATCGGCCAGCCGCTCGCCGATCACGCCGGCGTACTCCGCGAAGCGGTCCACGGTGGCCCGGTTGAGCCAGCCGCCATCGTCCTCGAGGGCCTGCGGCAGATCCCAGTGATAGAGGGTCGCCATCGGCTTGACGCCGGCGCCGACGAGCTCGTCGACCAGGCGGTCGTAGAAGTCGAGGCCGGCCTGGTTGATCGACCCCGACCCGGTGGGGAAGATCCGTGGCCACGAGATGGAGAACCGGTAGCCGTCACTGCCGAGGCGCTTCATCAGCGCGACATCCTCGACATAGCGGTGGTAGTGGTCGCACGCCACGTCACCGGTCGAACCGTCCACGATCCGGTCCGGCTCGTGGGTGAAGGTGTCCCAGATGCTCACGCCCTTCCCGTCCTCGGCCACGGCGCCCTCGATCTGGTACGACGCCGTGCTGGTGCCGAAGCGGAAACCCTCGGGCAGTCGTGGCAGATCGCCCCCGGTTTCAGCCTTGCGTGAGACCACAGTCGTCCTCCCCAGAGCCGGCCGGTCCGCGCTCCCCCGGAACCCTAGCGGCCCGCTCTGTGCCGGGACGGTGAAACGTGGGCATAGAGACTCCGCGAGTGGGGGCTCTTCTGTGGAAGGTCTACTTCTTCTCGCGCCAGCCGCGTTCGAACGGCAGTCGCCAGGCGCTGGGCGCGATCAGCTGGTGGATCTGGTTGGGGCCCCAGGAGCCCTCGGCGTACGGCCGCACCGGCGGTGGGTTCTCCAGCAGCGGCTGGGAGACCTCCCACAGTCGCTCCACGCCGTCAGCGGTGGTGAACAGGGTGTGGTTGCCCTTGACCGCGTCGAGGATGAGCCGCTCGTAGGCCTCCAGCACCGAGCCGGCCCAGTCCGTCTCCTCGACCGCGAACTGCATCGACAGCTTGTCGAGCCGGAATCCCGGGCCGGGTCGCTTGCCGTAGAACGACAACGACATCTTTGCCTTGTCGGCAAGGTCGAAGGTCAGGTGGTCCGGACCATTCTGACCCACCCCGGAGCCGGCGGGGAACATCGACTTCGGCGGCTCTTTGAACGCGATCGAGATGATCCGCTGACCCTCGGCCAACCGCTTGCCGGTGCGCAGATAGAACGGCACCCCCGCCCAGCGCCAGTTGTCCACGAAGCACTTCAGGGCGATGAAGGTCTCGGTCTCCGAGCCGGGCGCGACACCCGGCTCGGCCTGGTAGCCGCTGTACTGACCGCGGACCACGTCCTCCGGTGAGATCGGCAGCATCGAGCGGAAGACCTTGTTCTTCTCCTCGGTGATCGACTGCGGGTCGAGCGCTGTGGGCGCCTCCATCGCGGTGAACGCGAGAATCTGGAAGAGGTGGGTCACCACCATGTCGCGGTAGGCGCCGGTCGCCTCGTAGAACGACGCTCGCTGCTCGAGCCCCAGCTTCTCGGGCACGTCGATCTGGACGTGGTCGATCATGTTCCTGTTCCACACCGGCTCGAAGAGCCCGTTGGCGAACCGGAACGCCAAGATGTTGAGCGCCGGCTCCTTGCCCAAGAAGTGATCGATGCGGAAGATCTGCTTCTCGTTGAACACCTCGTGCAAGGAGTGGTTCAGCCGACGCGCGGAGGAGAGGTCGGTGCCGAACGGCTTCTCCATGATGATTCGGCTGTCCTTGGCCAACCCCGCCTCACCCAGCGTCTTGACCACCGCCAGTGCGGCGGCGGGCGGCACCGAGAGGTAGTGCAACCGCTGGTAGCCGTCCGGGTTGTCCCGCTCGGCCTCCTCGACCCCCGCGCGCAGCCCCTCAGGCGTGCCGCCCGGCGCCCAGAACAGACGCTGGGAGAAGTCCGCCCACTGGTCCTCCGTGACGTCGTGGCTGTGCTCCTCCAACGACTTGCGGGCCAGCGCGATGAACGAGTCGCGGTCGTAGTCGTCCAGCGAGGTGCCCACGACCCGCAGATCCGGCAGTAGCCCGGTCCGGGAGAGGTGGAACAGCCCCGGCAGCAACTTGCGCTTGGCCAGGTCTCCGGTCGCTCCGAAGAGTACGACGGTCGTAGGCGGGCCTGCGCTGCCCTCCGGCGGCTGTGTCATCACACTCATGCCGACAGCGTGGCACTTCACTCGGCCTCAGTCACCACTGTCTCGCGGTGGAGGGTGTTGCCGTTTGGGCCCAAACCGCAACATTCGCCGCCGACTTTCATGTCGTTTGGGCCCAAACCGCAACGATGTCGACCGTCCGAGTCACCCAGCGGGCAGGTTGACATAGGTGGTGTCGAGGTACTCCTCGATGCCCTCGAAGCTGCCTTCGCGGCCGAAGCCGGACTGCTTGACACCGCCGAAGGGGGCGGCCGGGTTGGAGACCAGACCGGTGTTGATGCCGACCATGCCGTACTGCAGCGCCTCGGAGACCCGGATGGTGCGGGCCAGGTCGCGGGTGTAGACGTAGGCGGCGAGGCCGTACTCGGTGTTGTTGGCCCGCGCGATCGCCTCGTCCTCGGCCGCGAACGTGGTGATCGGGGCGACCGGCCCGAAGATCTCCTGCAGGTTGATCTCGGCATCCGACGGCACGTTGGTGAGCACGGTCGGCTGGAAGAAGCTGCCGGGACCGTCGACGGCCTGGCCTCCGAGCACCACGGTGGCACCCTCCACGACGGCGTCGTTGACCATCTTGCGGACGGACTCGACCGCCTTGTCGTCGATCAGCGGCCCGACATCGACGCCGGCATCCTGGCCGCGACCGACCGTCAGGGCGCCCATCCGCTCGGCGAGCTTGCGGCCGAACTCCTCGGCCACCCCTTCTTGGACCAGGAACCGGTTGGCAGCGGTGCACGCCTCGCCCATGTTGCGCATCTTCGCCAGCATCGCGCCATCGACCGCGGCGTCCACGTCGGCGTCGTCGAAGACGATGAACGGCGCGTTGCCGCCGAGCTCCATGCTGAGCCGCTGCAGCTGGTCGGCCGATTGGCGGACCAGCACCTTGCCGACACTGGTGGAGCCGGTGAAGCTCACCTTGCGCAAGCGGCCGTCGGCCATCAACGCCTCGGACAGCAGCGGCGAGTGCGTCGTGGTGACGACGTTGAGCACGCCGGGGGGAAGCCCGGCCTCCTCCAGCAGCGCGGCTAGAGCCAGCGTGGTGAGCGGGGTCAGCTCGGCGGGCTTGGCGACCATGGTGCAGCCAGCCGCGACGGCGGGTCCGATCTTGCGGGTGCCCATGGCGAGCGGGAAGTTCCAGGGCAGCAAGAACAGGCACGGGCCCACCGGCTTGCGGATGGTGAGCAGCCGACTGCCGCCGGCGGGTGCCTGCATCCAGCGGCCGTGGATGCGCACGGCCTCCTCGCTGAACCAGCGGAAGAACTCCGCCCCGTAGGTCACCTCGCCGCGCGCCTCCGCCAACGGCTTGCCCATCTCGAGGCTCATCAGCTCGGCGAAGTCGTCGGCGCGCTCGGTGAGTAGCTCGAACGCGCGCCGCAGGATCTCGCCTCGGTCGCGTGGGGCCGAGGTGGCCCAGTCGGCCTGCGCCGCGACCGCTGCGTCGAGAGCGGCCAAGGCGTCCTCGGCACTGGCATCCGCGATCTCGGTGATGATGGATCCGTCGGCCGGGTCCTTCACCCCGAACCTGATCCCGCTGGCCGCCTGGCGCCATTGACCGCCGATGAAGAGCGCACGATGCTCGGGCGCCAACAGGTCTAGTGCACTCATCGGTGCCGCTGCCTTTCCTCGTGAAATCGTTGAAACGGCCACAATCGGAGCCGTCCCCGCTACCATAGTGCTACCCGTCCTCGGACGGACTGGAGACTCCGGGCTCCTCGCTGACCCCATGCAGCGAGGGGCCCGGTCTCATTTCCAACCCCAGGTGTGACGGACTAGTCAGCCAGCCAATCGGGCCGATCCTCTTGTGCTCTCGACCGATCTGGAGTTGTTTGGGATCCATGGCTGACAAGGTGAAGGACCGTAGAGCATCCGGCCAAGATCTCGAGGCGAGCAGCCCCGACAAGATCCGCAATGTCGTGCTGATCGGACCGGGTGGATCGGGCAAGACCACTCTCGTCGAGACGCTGCTCGCCTCCAGCGGAGCAATCCCTCGAGCCGGCTCGGTCCGGGACGGCTCCACCGTCACCGACTTCGAGGATGCCGAGCAGGCGCACCAGCGGTCCATCTCGCTCGCCCTCGCCCCCTTGGTGCACCGTGGCATCAAGATCAACCTGATCGACACCCCGGGCTATGCCGACTTCGTCGGCGAGCTGCGCGCCGGGCTGCGTGCGGCCGACTGCGCCCTGTTCGTGATCGCGGCCAACGACGGCGTGGACGCCGGCACCCAGGCGCTGTGGCGTGAGTGCGCGGAAGTCGGCATGCCTCGCGCGGTCGTGATCACCAAGCTGGACCAGGCTCGCGCAGACTACGACGGAGTGCTGGGGGCTGCCCAGGCCGCCTTCGGCGACAAGGTGATGCCGCTCTACCTCCCGGTGCGGGACGGCGAAGAGGTGACCGCGCTGGCGGGTCTGCTGTCGCCTAGTGAGCACGCCGACGACGACCAACGCGGCTCCCTGATCGAGGCCGTCATCGAGGAGTCCGAGGACGAGACCCTGATGGATCGCTACCTCGGCGGCGAGGAGATCGCCGAGGACGTCCTGGTTGCCGACCTCGAGAAGGCGGTCGCCAAGGGCTCCTTCTTCCCGGTCGTGCCGGTCTGCTCGGTGACCGGGGTGGGCTGCACCGAACTGCTCGACCTCGCCGTGCGGGCCTTCCCGTCACCTCCTGAGCATGTCAGCCCGGACGTCTTCACCCCGGCCGGCGCCGAGTCCGGAGCCATCACCTGCGACCCGTCCGGGCCGCTGGTGGCCGAGATCGTGAAGACGACCAGCGATCCGTACGTCGGTCGTCTCAGCCTCGTTCGCGTCTTCTCCGGCACGCTGCACCCCGAACAGGTCGTGCACGTGTCCGGCCACTTCACCTCGTTCTTCGGCGAGGGTTCCGGCCACGAGGACCACGACGAGGACGAGAAGGTCGGCAGTCTGTCCTACGCCTTCGGCCGGAGCCAGGTGCCCACCGCCAGCGTGGTCGCCGGCGATCTGTGCGCCATCGGCCGACTCACCCGCGCCGAGACCGGCGACACCCTCTCCTCCCCCGACGACCCACGGGTGCTGCGGCCGTGGTCGATGCCCGAGCCGCTGCTGCCGGTCGCGATCGTCGCGCAGTCCAAGGCCGACGAGGACAAGATGTCCACCGCGTTGTCCAGGATCGCCGCCGAGGACCCCAGCCTGCGCATCGAGAACAACTCCGAGACCCATCAGCTGGTGGTCTGGTGCATGGGCGAGGCCCACGCCGATGTCGCGTTGGAGCGACTCTCCGCGCGGTTCGGCGTCCATGTCGACCAGATCCCCTTCCTGGTCTCGCTGCGGGAGACCTTCGGTGGCCCCGGAAAGGGCCACGGTCGACACGTCAAGCAGTCGGGTGGTCACGGGCAGTACGCCGTCTGCGACATCGAGGTCGAGCCCCTTCCCGAGGGCGGTGGCTTCGAGTTCGTCGACAAGGTCGTCGGCGGATCGGTGCCACGCCAGTTCATCCCCTCCGTCGAGAAGGGCGTGCGCGCCCAGATGGAGCGTGGCGTCCGGGCCGGTTACCCCGTCGTCGACCTGCGGGTGACCCTGGTCGACGGCAAGGCGCACTCGGTCGACTCCTCCGACATGGCGTTCCAGATGGCCGGGTCGCTCGGGCTGCGTGAGGCCGCCGAGGCAACCACGGTGACGATGCTGGAGCCCTACGACACGGTCACCGTGGTCGTGCCCGACGACATGATCGGCGGAGTCATGTCGGATCTCTCGGCGCGGCGGGGTCGGCTGCTCGGCACCGACAAGTCCGGCGACGACCGGACCGTCGTCCGCGCCGAGGTGCCCCAGACGGAGCTGGTCCGCTATGCCATCGACCTGCGCTCGTCGACCCATGGCGCCGGCACCTTCACACGGACCTTCGCCCACTACGAGCCGATGCCCGAGGACGTCGCCCGCAACGTCCCTCCCCGGGAGATCCGCTAAGAGGTCAGCGCGGCAAGAACGCGTCGAACTCCTCGGTGATCAACGCGGCGATCCGGCCCGGCTCGGGGACCAGCGCGGCATCAGCGGCGATCGCGATGGTGACCTGGTTGTCATAGCTGAAGATCGACACGCTCATCGGCTCGTCGCCGCTGCACGGGGCCCAGCCGATCATCCCGGCCACGGGAGCGCCGGCGAAGGTCATCGGGATCCGGGGACCGGGCACGTTGGTCAGCACCCCGACCGCCTTGTTGGCGAACAGATCGGTCAAGGCGGTGGCGACGACGGTGGGTGACTCGGCGAGCACCCACTGGATGCCGAAGGTCACCACGGGCTCGGCGCTCTGCTTGATGCGGGTCATCCGGTCACTGATCTGCCCTACCAGCTGCCGCGGGTCACGCACCCCGAGCGGCATCGGCAAGAAGATCAGCGAGAAGTGGTTGCCGAGCTCCTCGGGTAGGTCGGCATCCAGCGGCGACAAGGACACCGGTACCAGCCAGTGGATCTCGTCCACGGGCGCCGTCTTCTCCTGCAGATAGCGGGTGAAGGCGCGGGAGATCACGGCGAGGAGGACATCGTTCACGGTGCCGTCGTACTCCCTCCCGGCCCGCCGCACCCGACCCAGGTCGAGTCCGGTCGCCCAGGCCACCTGCTTGGTCGCACCGGGCGTCCCTGTCCAGGACGTGCGCACGCTGCGCCCCGCCGCCAGGATCCGGGCCACCTCGGCGACGGTGTTGGCCGACGCGTTGTCCTCGGAGGTGATGGAGGAGACCGCGTCGATGAAGTGACCGGGGTGGACCAGCAGGTCCCACCCATGCTCCAGCGCTGCCGGCCCCAGCCTCGCCGCCGAGATCGGCACGCTCAGCGCGCTGGAACCAAAGCCGCGGGCGACGTCCCAGGCGTCCGCGACCCCATGGCGTACGGCGTCCGCACCGGCGGCCAGCAGACCCCGGCCGCCCTCTCGTCCCACCGAGGGTGGGAGCGCGCCGTCCTCGGTGGTCTCACAGAGGCTGAGCAGGAGCTGGACCAGTCGGATGCCGTCGGCAAGGGCGTGGTGGAAACGGCTGAAGACGACGGTGCGCGGCCCGTCAGCGAGGCCGCTCACACCCGAGATGACCTCCATCGACCACAGCGGCCGGTCGGTCTCGAACGGGTCGGAGAAACGGGCACCGATGTAGTCGCGCAAGGACTGCGCTGTCGACGCCCCCGGCAGCACGGTGCGGGTGAGATGGTCGGTCACCTCGAAGTCGGGGCTGATCTCCCAGAACCACCGACCGCGCTCCTGGACCGGGCGACGGGAGAACACCGGAAAGCGGTCCACGACCTGGCGCTGGACCAGGTCGACGATCGCCTCCCAGCTGGGCTCCTGCTCGTCGAACCACATCAACGAGTGGACGTGCATCAGGTTGTTCGGTCGGTCCATGTGCAGCCAGGTCTGGTCGGCCGGCGCGATCGGCAGCCGTGCGGGGCGCTCGGCAGTCCCAGACTCAGGCTCCGGCCGGCTCATCGCGCACCAGGCTCAGGGCTCGTCGATGACGTGCATGGCGGCCTCCTCGGCGCTGGCCGCGGCACCGTCGACGCCGACGTCTTGGACGAAGCGATCGTCGCCGTCATCGGCCGCCACCAACCGCCCGGAGCGCTGGTCGCCGACCTCGTCGTCGTCGAGGACGTCGTCGGTCCAGTCGTCGTCGACACCCACGTCCGGCTGCTCCTGCGCGATCCGCTGCTCGAGGGACTCGCCTTGGTGCTCCTCGGCGGGAGTGTTGCCGAAACCCTGGGCCGGTGACCACTTCTCGCGGGTCACGATGCCCTCGTCAAGGACGTCGTCGACACCATGGAAGTCCAGGGTGTCTTCGGGCTGCAGCTGGGTCTCGTCGTCGACGCTGTAGTCGCCGTATTCCTCTCCGCCACTCATAACCCCATCATCCTCCTCAGCGACGGGTCCGTGCAGCGCAAGTGACTGACGGCACAGCACTTGTCGGCCGGTGGATCAGTCGACGCCGAACTCCATCGCGGCGCTGTCCAGGGCTTCGTCGCCGAGCTCGCCTTCGGCCTCGGGATTCTGTGCGATCCGCGCCGCGCGGCCGGCCTCGATCTCGCCCAGCAGGGTGCCGTGCTCGACGAGCACCTGGCCCTGGTCGAGCGGTTGGTTGGCATAGAGCTCGAGCTTCTCCCGCGAGTCGGCGATGTCGAGGTTGCGCAACGTGAGCTGGCCGATCCGGTCCGTCGGGCCGAAGGCCGCGTGCTCGGTGCGCTCCATCGACAGCTTGTCCGGGTGGTAGGAGAGGTTCGGGCCCTCGGTGCGCAGGATCGAGTAGTCCTCGCCTCGCCGCAGCCGCAAGGTCACCTGCCCGGTCACCAGGGAGCCGACCCAGCGCATGATCGCCTCGCGCTGCATCAGCGCCTGCGGGTCGAGCCATCGACCCTCGTAGAGCAGCCGGCCCAGCCGCCGCCCCTCGAGGTGGTAGTTGGCGATGGTGTCCTCGTTGTGGGTGGCGTTGAGCAGTCGTTCGTACGCCGTCCACAGCAGCGCCATCCCCGGCGCCTCGTAGATTCCCCGCGACTTGGCCTCGATGATGCGGTTCTCGATCTGGTCGGACATGCCGAGTCCGTGCCGACCGCCGATGGCGTTGGCCTCGGTCACCAGAGCGACCGGGTCGGCGTACGTCGTGTCGTTGATCGCCACCGGTCGGCCCTGCACGAACCGGATCGTGACGTCCTCGGTCTCGATCACGACGGCAGGATCCCAGAACCGCACGCCCATGATCGGCTGCACGGTCTCCAGCGACACGTCGAGGTGTTCGAGGGTCTTCGCCTCGTGGGTCGCACCCCAGATGTTGGCGTCGGTGGAGTAGGCCTTCTCCTTGCTGTCGCGATAGGGCAGGTCGTGCTCGGTGAGCCACTGGCTCATCTCGGCACGACCACCGAGCTCGTCGACGAACTGCGCGTCCAGCCAGGGCTTGTAGATCCGCAGATTGGGGTTGGCCAGCAGGCCGTAGCGGTAGAACCGCTCGATGTCGTTGCCCTTGAAGGTCGACCCGTCGCCCCAGATCTCGACCCCATCCTCGTGCATGGCACGCACCAGCAGCGTGCCGGTGACCGCCCGACCGAGCGGCGTGGTGTTGAAGTAGGCGCGACCGCCGGAGCGGATGTGGAACGCGCCGCAGGCCATCGCGGCGAGGCCCTCCTCGACCAGCGCGGTCCGACAGTCGACCGCGCGGGAGAGCTCCGCGCCATAGTCCAGCGCGCGGTCCGGCACGCTGGCGATGTCCGGCTCGTCGTACTGGCCGATGTCTGCGGTGTAGGTGCAGGGTACGGCGCCCTTCTGGCGCATCCAGGCCACCGCCACGGAGGTGTCGAGACCTCCGGAGAAGGCGATACCGACGCGCTCGCCGACGGGCAGGGTGGTGAGGACCTTGGACATGGAGCAATCATGCAGGCGAATGCATGACCATGCAAATCAAGCTGGCCACTTGCTGGGACTTGTCCGGGGACAGAAAGGGGCCCGCCATCGTGGGGAATGGCGGGCCCTCTTGCACAAGAGTGCAACACCGTCGCGCGTTCGATCAAGGAGCCGGCACTTCAGGTTCTTGCATTGCACAAACATGCGGGTGCCCCGGGAATGGATCCGAAGGGAGGCTTGTTCCGAGTAGTTGAACTATCAACTACGGTCTCGACCAGGAGCACACATGAGCATCTTCAACCGGCAGAACGAGGACTTCGACGCCCCCACGGCGGTCCTCGAGGACATCTCCGGAGACTACGTCCTCGACCCGACCCACACCCGGCTCGGCTTCTCCACTCGGCACGCCATGGTCACCACCGTGCGTGGCCAGTTCACCGAGTTCAGCGGCACCGCGCACGTCGACTCGGCCGACCCCGCCGCCTCCAGCGTCGAGGTGACGATCAAGGCCGCCAGCATCGACACCGGTGTCGCGGATCGCGACGCCCACCTGCGCTCGGCCGACTTCTTCGACGCCGACCAGTTCCCCGAGTTCACCTTCCGCTCCACCGAGGTCGCCGTCGAGGATGGCGACTGGGTGATCACCGGCGACCTGACCATCAAGGACACCACCCACCCGGTGACGATCGCCTTCGAGCCCACCGGCTCGGCTCGCGACCCGTTCGGCAACGTCCGCATCGGCTTCGAGGGTGGCACCACCGTCAACCGCAAGGACTGGGGCCTGACCTGGAACGCCGCACTCGAGACCGGCGGCGTGTTGGTCTCGGAGAAGGTCAAGTTCGACTTCGACATCTCCGCCATCCAGCAGCAGGGCTGACACCCAACCCGCCTGGCGGGGGCGACAGCGGGGCGTTCGGCATGGATTCACTCCATCCCGGACGCCCCGCTTCACGTCTCCTGCCAGCGCGTTTGTCGCATCGAGAGCGGCACCCCGCGGAGCGCGGTGGATCAGGGAGCGACGGCGATGGCGCGGTTGACCCAGGTGTCGATGACCACCATCCCGACCTTCTCGTAGAGGCCGAGTGCGCCCGTGCGGGAGTCGGTGCCGAGGCCCGACGCGACCGCGCCGTGTTCGCGGGCGACCGCGAAGGAGTCGACCAGCAGCGCCTGGGCCAGCCCCCGCCGCCGTTGGTCGGACCTGGTCGCGAGGCGGGTCACCACCGCCTCACCGCTATCGGCCATCACGATGATCGCGGTGGCCACCACCTCACCGCCCGGGTCGGTGACGACACGGATCTGCCATGGCTCGAAGCCGGGCCGCCTCATCACCCCCGCCTCGAAGTCCGCGAAGTCCTCCCGGTCCCTGACCGACCACTCCAAGAACGCGTCTTCGACTACGTCGTGCACGGTGGGGTACTCCGCCGGCTCCGCGGTGCGAACGGCGTACCCCTCCGGGAGTGGACGCTGCGCGATGGTCGCTCCCTCGGGCAGCTGCAGCACCCAGCTAGTCCATCGGATGTGATAGCCGAGTGCGGCGAGCAGTCGGTCGGCGTCGGAGCCTTCGGGCACGGGCATGCCGATGACATCCATCCCACTCGCGGCGGCCTTCGCCTGCATCCAGCGCGCCAGGGCGGTGCCGATGCCACGGCCCTGGTAGTCCGGATGCACCGATGCATCCCCGCGGCCGCCCAACCCGACCTCGGCGTAGCCGACCAGCCGATCGCCGTCGAACACCCCCACCGTGCTGTCCGCGATGTCGAAGCTGGGCCGTTGCCAGTCCCCGACGATGTCGGCCTCCTCGATGTCCACCCGACCAAGTTGGGCCTGCTGCTCGGCAGCCATCACCTCCGTCACGCCGCGAGCGTCGGCCATGCCCAACGCTCGTGAGCTGAGCGAGTCGGGCAGGTCGAGCGAGAGCGGCGCGGGCATGCGGGACATCCAACACCGGACGGCCCGACCCTGTCGCGGCAATATCCTCCCGGCCTCCCGACCTCGGGTCTATCGGTCCGCTTGCTGAACCACGGGGATCGCAGTCAGGTGGCCTCGCTGGACGAGGCTGGTGGTGGCCGCGCGGTAGCCGACCGTCTCCCGCCGTCAAGGACCGTCGCTGCGCTCCGGCCGCTGCGCGGCGCCCTTCGGGCGTCCTTGACCGCGGGGCCCTGACGGCCGGCTAGGGGGCGCGGTTGTCGGCCCGGGCTCCGCCCGCGCCGCCGCTGACGCGGCCACCCCAGGTCGAGCTCATGCCCGTTCGAGGAAGCCGGCGAACACGCCTCCTTGAGGCGCCCATGGGCCCGTCTGCTGCGGTGTTGTTGCGTCTCCTGCTCCCTTATGAGTGCTGAGTGCCCGGTCTACCAGACACTCAGCACTCACAACCGCGCACCAGACGGGTGAGAACACCCATAGACCCGCGGGAGATGGGTGCTCGGCCCCGACAAGGGGCGCGGGAGACGGGCTCCGGCAGGTCGAGGGGTTGCCGTTTGGGCCCAAACCGCAATCGGGGACGGGGCGGCATGCAGTTTGCGGCCAATCGATGTGCCGTTTCGGGACAATCGACGGGATTTCGCCTGATCCGGAGCCAAGACCCCACCGATTGGGCACAAACGACATCGAAAACGCCCTGCGGCATGTCGTTTGCGCCCAATCGACGACCCCTTCTCGCCCGGACACGCACCTCCGGTCACAACAGTCACATGGGCCGCTGCGACCACCGGCGACCAGCAACCCCGATAGCTGCCCTGTCGATCAGCACCACCGGTCACCAGCAACCCGGCCGACGACCCGCACCACCAACCGCCTCTCCCCGTAGAAGCCCTATCGGCCGCAACCCCACACCACCGGCGACCCGGCGACCCGGCGATCAACCCAAGCCCGAGCAACGCTCGCCCGACGAACGCCCCCTAGCCGCGCAGCTCTGGGAACTGATCGTCGCGCCACTCGCCGGGGTGTTCCGGCTGCTGGGCAGTGTCCTCTTCTCGCGCCCGCAGCTCGACGCGGCGGATCTTCCCGGAGATGGTCTTGGGCAACTCGGCGAACTCGATCCGACGCACGCGCTGGTAGGGGGCCAGGTGCTCGCGGGCGTACTTCAGGATCGACAGCGCTGTCTCCCGGGTCGGCTCCCAGCCGGGCGCCAGCACCAGATAGGCCTTCGGCACGGCCAGTCGGATCTCGTCGGGTGCGGGCACCACTGCGGCCTCGGCCACCGCGGGATGCTCGATGAGCACCGACTCGAGCTCGAACGGACTGATCTTGTAGTCGGATGCCTTGAACACGTCGTCGGTCCGACCGACGTAGGTGATGTAGCCCATCTCGTCGCGCTCGGCGATGTCTCCGGTGTGGTAGAAACCGCCCGCCATCGCCTCGCTGTTGCGGCGGTCGTCACCTTGATAGCCCGTCATCAGCGGCAACGGATGCCTGGCCCGCAGGTCGAGGCAGATCTCTCCCTCGCCGATCCCCTCGACAGGCTCACCACTGGTCAGGTCCAGCAGCACGACGGGCACGCCTGGGAGCGGTCGACCCATCGACCCGGGCTCGACCCTGCCGCCCGGCGTGTTGCCGATCTGCGCCGTCGTCTCGGTTTGGCCATAGCCGTCTCGGATGGTCAGGTCCCAGGCGCGGCGTACCTGCTCGATCACTTCGGGGTTCAGCGGCTCGCCGGCGCCGATCACCTCGCGCAACGACCCCGGCCCTGCCGAGAGGTCGGCGTTGATGAGCATCCGCCACACCGTCGGTGGCGCGCAGAACGTGGTGACCTCATACTCGGTCAAGACCCTCAGCAGAGCAGCGGCGTCGAACCGCGCGTAGTTGTAGACCAGCACGGTGGCCTCGGCGATCCACGGCGCGAAGAAGCAGGACCACGCGTGCTTGGCCCATCCGGGCGAGGAGATGTTGAGGTGTACGTCGCCGGGCCGCAGGCCGAGCCAGTACATCGTCGAGAGATGCCCGATCGGATAGGACGCCTGGGTGTGCTCGACCAGCTTCGGCCGTGACGTGGTGCCGGAGGTGAAGTAGAGCAGCAGCCGGTCGTCCGGTCCGGTCCCCGGGTGCTCGCTGGCGACGGCATCGCGGTCGTACGCCGCGCGCAGGTCGTGCCAGACCCCACCGGAATCTCGAGCCGCTGGCCCGCCGACGGGACCGACGCTGATCCGTGTGTAGTCGCCGGCGACCGTGTCGAACTTCGGTGCGTCGACCGGGTTGCAGATCACGAAGCGAGCGGCGCCGCGACTGACCCGGTCGGTCAGCTCGGCCGGTCCTACCGCGGTCGTGGTGGGCATGATCACCGCGCCCAGCTTCATGACCGCGAGCATGGTCTCCCAGAGCTCGACCTGGTTGCCCAGCATGACGATCACCGCGTCGCCGCGGCTCACCCCACGCTCGCGCAGCCAACTGGCCACCTGGTCCGAGCGGCGGACCAGGTCGTCGAAGGTGCGCGTCGTCGCTGATCCATCCTCCTCGACCACGACTAGGCCGGGTCGGTCGTTGTCACGGGCGAAGGTGTCGAACCAGTCGATCGCCCAGTTCCACCGGTCGCCGACGTCGGGGAACTCGAACTCGGCGACGGCCCGGTCGCGCTGCTCCCTGAGCGCCAACAGGTGGTCGCGTGCCTCACGGTAGGCCTCGGTCCCAGACATGCTGCTCCCCTCGACGATCCCTGCTGCCGAGTCTGCCGCCTGCGCGGGAATCCGACCACACGGGGGTCCGGTGAACCTGGACAGCACCGTGCCCCGGGCGAGGTCTCGTCCGGGGCACGGTGGGTTGCGGTGGCGACCGCAGGAGGTGCTACTCCGCGTCGCCTTCGGCGAGCAGCCCGTAGAGCTTGCGTCGGGTCTCGACCAGGAGGTCGATCGCATCGGCGTGCTGCTGTTCGGTGCCCGTGGTGACGATCTGCCAGACGGCGTTCATCAAGGCGACGATCTCAGGCTTGAGCCTGCTGACCTCGTCGTCACCCTCGCCGAGGTCGCGCTCGAAGGGGTGCCACACGCCGGCCAGCTCGTCGGCGTGCTCGGCGACGTACGCCTCGCCCGCCTCGGTGAGTCGAAGGGTGCGGCGCCCGGCGCTCTCGTCGGTGATGACCAGGCCCTCGTCCTCAAGCTGAGAGATGGTCGGGTAGACCGAGCCCGGACTGGGCCGCCAGGCCCCGTCGCTGCGCTCGGCGATCTGACTGATGATCTGGTAGCCGTTCATCGGTTGATGGCGCAGCACGTCCAAGATCGCGGATCGTACGTCGCCGCGGCGCACCCGCGGGCCGCGCCGGGGGTCCCCTCCTGGGCTGCCTTGGGCCGCTCCGAAGAGGCCGCCGATCCAGGGCGGCGGGCCCTGGCGGCCGCGGCGCGAACCGCCTCGGCCTCGGTCCCAACCCCTGTCCCAGCCGCGCTCCCAGCCCTCGGGGCCGTCACTGCGACGCCGGTCGCGGTGCTGCTCCCATTCGCCCTCGGTCGGGCGGCGTCGCCAGCCATCATGTCCTCGTTGTCCCATGATCAGGACTCCTCTCGGTGATCGGCCGGAGCGTTGGTGGGCCCGGCCGTAGGTATCGGTGGGGAGCTCGTGACTCCCGACTATCGTGAGACTATCGTCGATGCATCACGATATATCGTTATCGTACACAGCGATCAGCGCCGGCGCAAGGCCGGCCGCGAACATGCCGACCAGGCCGATGCGCTCGCAGCGGTCAACGGGCGGTCACCACACACAGAAGTGCGCCCCGGACGGCGCGCGCGATGGCCGTCCGGGGCGCGGCCGCGACACCAGCCGGTGCCGCGGAGTCGCAGGTCGTCCCAGCGGAGCGACGTGACCAACCCGGGGGACGGTGGCGGCGTCGTACCGCCCGGACGGCTAGGTGGACGAGGCTGCGTAGATGCTCCCGATCGAGGCATCCAGCGCGGCGTCGAAGTCGAGGTCGCTCATCTGCGCGGTCAGCCCCTCGGTGAGCGCGCGGGAGAAGCTGGCGATCACTCCCGGGTTGCGGACCAGGCGGGCGTTGGCCTCCTCCCGGCTGTAGCCACCAGAGAGTGCGGCAACGCGCAGCACGCGCGGGTGCTCGACGAGCTCCCAGTGGTAGCCGTCCACATCCGGCAGGGTCAGCTTGAGCATCACCTCCTGGCCCTCCTCGAGCGCGTCGAGCTGGGTCAGCAGCACCGACTTGAGGAGCTGCTCGATGGTCGCCTTGTCGGGGCTGTTGATGTCCACCTCTGGCTCGATGATCGGCACCAGTCCGGCCGCCAGGATCTGCCGGGCGATCTCGAACTGCTGGGCGACGACGGCGTCGACACCGGCCCCGTCGGCCGCCAAGAGGACCGAACGCATCTTGGTGCCGAACACCCCGTGGGTCCGGGCTCGCGCCAAGACGGCCTCCAGGTCGGGCATCGGCTTCATCAGCCGGGCGCCGTCGACCTCGGGCTCCAGCCCCTTGTCGACCTTGAGGAAGGGGATGACGCCCTTCTTCGTCCAGAGATACTCCGCCGACCCCAGCCCCTCGATCTCGCGGTCCATGGTCTGCTCGAACAAGATCGCGGCCAGGATCCGCTCTCCGGTGAAGACCGGGCTGGTGATGATGCGGGTGCGCATCTGATGGACGAGGTCGAACATCTGCGCCTCGTCGGCGTACGTCGACTCGTCGAGTCCGTAGAGCCGCAGCGCCTTCGGCGTGCTGCCACCGCTCTGGTCGAGGGCGGCGATGAAGCCCGGTGCGTTCTTGATCCGGGCGAGCATCTCGGTGTTCACGATGACTCCTCTCCGGGGGCCGCCGCTGACGTCGCGGGGCCCGCACGTCCTGCTTCCAGCATCCCCCTCCCGCGGGGACACCGACAGGACCTGCGTCACACCTGGACGGATCAGTTCCCGACCCGTCAGGTGAGGCCGATCAGGCGAGGGTGAGGAAGAGCTTCTCCATCTTCTTCACGTCGACGCCGCCGCTGTCTTCGGGGTTGGCCAGGCACTGCTGGATCCCGGAGGCGACGATGGCGAAGCCGGCCCGGTCCAGCGCCTTGGAGACCGCGGCCAGCTGGGTCACCACCGACTCGCAGTCACGGCCCTCCTCGAGCATCCGAAGCACGCCACCGAGCTGGCCCTGGGCGCGCTTGATGCGGTTGATGACGTGGATCATCTCGTCGGGATCCAGCTGCATCACGCCTCCTGGGTGTCGGGCTGATCGGTGTCGGACTGGCGAGTGTCGGGCCGGCTGGCAACGGCGGCCAGGGCAGCGGTCAACCGCTGTTTGGCATCGGCCGCCACCTCACGGACGGCGGGCCCATCTGCCAGCGACATCATGGCATCGGGGTCGATCGCCTCCACGACGACGCCCTGCTCGGCGGCGCGGACGACCACGTTGCACGGCAACAGCGCCGCGATGGACGGATCTGCCTGCAGCGCAGCATGGGCGAGCGGAGGTCGGCAGGCACCCAGGATGACCTGGGGCGCCACCTCGACGCCGAGCTTGGCGCGCAGTGTGGCCTGGATGTCGATCTCGGTCAGCACCCCGAATCCCTGCTCGGCGAGGGCCTCGCGCACCTGCGCGACCGCGTCGTCGTACGCCGCGTCGACGGTGGCTGTCAGTGTGTAGCCCATGACCTCAGGCCTCCGCCGCGGTTTCACCCGACGAGGCGGAGGCCGCTCGGGCAGCGTCGATGTCGAGGTCTCGAACGGCCTGGATCAGCTCGGCAAGGGCCGGTGCCGGAAGCGCGCCGGGCTGAGCGAAGACCAGCGATCCGTCCTTGAAGGCCATCAACGTCGGGATCGAGCTGATGCCGGCCGCACCGGCGAGGCCGCGCTCGGCCTCGGTGTCGATCTTGCCGAACACGATGTCGGGATGCTCGTCGGACGCCTGCTCGAAGATCGGCGCGAACATCCGGCACGGCCCGCACCACGACGCCCACCAGTCGACGAGGACGATGTGGTTGTCCTTGATGGTGGACTCGAAGTCGGCTTGGCCGAGCGTGGTCGTGGCCATGGGTGAACCTTTCAGACGGCGGTGTGCGTGTGTCACTCGACCTAACGAGGATACCCCACCCCGTATTCCCCCGCACCATGCTCGGGACGTCGTAACGATCGATCGCCCGGGCGATCGAGGAGGATGACCTCCCACGGGACGGCCAACCTTTCCGGGGTCCTACATCGTCAGCAGGATATGAGCACAGCAGCGGAGGACCGTCGATGACGCCGTCCCAGCGTGCAGCCTTCGCCGATTTCGCCACGGCACGGGGTGGGGCACTCCATCGAGCCGCCTACTTGATGGTGGGCGATGCGCACCTGGCCGAGGACCTCGTTCAAGAGGCGTTGTCGAGGGTGTATGCCGCCTGGCCGCGAGTGCGCGAACCCGAGGCATACGCACGGCGCGCCATCACCACGACAGCGATCTCCTGGATGCGGCGCAAGGCCTGGGCCGAGCGGCCCGTGGACCTCATCGCGGAGCCGGGCACTGCCGTCGACGGCTCGGCGGAAGTTGCCAGTCGCCTCGACCTCTGGTCAGCGCTTGGCGCCCTCCCGCCCCGACAGCGCGCCGCCGTGGTGCTGCGCTACTTCGATGACCTCACCGAGGCCCAGACCGCCCAGGCGATGGGCTGCTCGGTCGGCACGGTGAAGAGCCAGGTGTCGGCGGCCATCGCCAAGCTGCGCGACTCCCTCACCACAGACACCCCCTTGGTTATCGATCCAGTAGGAGAACTCTCATGACCGACCTCAAGCAGCGTCTCCAGGTCGAGGTGAACCAGCTGCCTCCCCTGATGGTGGACCTCGACGCAATCACTGCCTCGGGCGGCAGCATCGTCCGTCGTCGTCGGGCGGCCTGGGTGGCTGGAGGCACCGCCGCGGTCCTCGCGGTCGCGGGGCTCGGGTACGGCCTCGCAAAGCTCCCCGGTCACTCCCCTCGGACAGCCACTGTGGCCGGCACAGGGCTGCCTACCGGTCCGTCCTACGCGGTCGGCAGCACACTCCACCTCGGGGACACTTCCGTCGATGTCGGGCGCCAGGTTCACGCGATGGTGCTCACCGAGCGTGGTGCCGTGTTCACCGACGGCGCCGACGACGTGTTCGCGGCGGTGGACGGTCAGGTGCGGCGCCTCGGCGCCGCCTTCCTGGCCGACGGCGACAACGGCGATCTGCTCCTGGCCGCCAACGACCAGGGCACCACCGTCGCCTGGGTCAGTCCACTCGGCGATGGCTACGCACTGGTGAGGTACGACGTCGCGCGCAACGCCGTGACGACCCACCCCCTCGACACGCCCGGAGCTGCCCCCCAGGTCCGCGCCGTCGATGGTTCTAGCGTCTACCTCTTCGACGGTCGCGGCGTGGTCCGCATCGACGGAGATGACGAGCAGATTCTGGACACCACTACGGACCACGAGCTGCTCCAGGATGTCTCGAACGGAGTGTTCTTGCGCCGAGAGAACACCCAGACCAACGACGGTGCCGGGCTGGTGGCGGCCAGCACGCTGACCACTCGCGGCCACCGCTTCCGGGCCGCCAACAACGGCACGCTGTCCCCGGACGGCGAGCACGCGATCAGCGACACCGCCGACCAGGCCCTGCTGATGGACACGGCCACCGGCCGGCAACGCGATCTGTCCCTGCCGGGCTTTGGCTTCCTGGCGCCCTACGGCTGGATCGACAACGACACCATTGCTGCCATCGGCATCGAGTCCGAGGACGCCACGGAGGTCAGCATCGCCACCTGCACGGTCACGACCGCACAGTGCCAGGTCAGCGTCGCCGACGCCGGAGCTGCCGATCCGCTGAACCTCGCCTTTCCGACCGGTGACGACCTCTACCGCGAAGTCGACTGAGCGGCTCTCCGCAGGATCAGGACGAGCGCCCATCTCTCGCTCCACAACCTCCGCGCAACGTCATCCTCTCCGGCCGCTCGAGCGACCGAGGAGGATGACGTCCGCAGGAGTTGGTGCCGTGCGAGCGGTCAGCGGAGGCCTCACTAGAGTGGGGCCGCACCCGGCGGCGAGGAGGCGGCATGCGGGCGCTGGTCAAGACGGCCCCGGGGCCGGGGTTGGAGTTGCTCGACGTCGCGGAGCCGGAGTGCGGCCCGGGCGAGGTGAAGATCCGGGTGCTTCGTGCGGGCCTGTGTGGCACCGACCTACACCTGTTCGAGTGGGACGAGTGGGCGGCGGCCACGGTGCGCACGCCGATGACGATCGGACACGAGTTCTACGGCGAGGTGGCCGAGGTCGGCGAGGACGTCACGGCCATCGAGGTCGGCCAGCGCGTCTCTGGTGAGGGTCACATCGTCTGCGGGATGTGTCGCAACTGCCGCGCCGGGAGACGTCATCTGTGCATCAACACTGTCGGCGTCGGGGTGAACCGGGACGGAGCGTTCGCCGACTACGTCGTCATACCCGCCACCAACGTGTGGGTCCAGCCGGCCGACCTCGACCCGGACCTGGGTGCGCTGTTCGACCCGTTCGGCAACGCCACGCACACCGCGCTGTCCTTCCCGATCGCGGGTGAGGACGTGGTCATCACCGGCGCCGGGCCGATCGGGGTGATGGCGACCGCCATCACCCGGCACGTCGGAGCCCGGTTCATCGTGGTGACCGACATCAGCGAGGTCCGGCTGGAGTTGGCCAGAGCGGCTGGCGCCGATCTGGCCATCAATGCCGCGACCACCTCGCTCGGCGACGCGATGACCATGCTCGGCATGAAGGAGGGCTTCGACATCGGCCTGGAGATGTCCGGTGCGCCCGCCGCCGTCGCCGACATGCTGGCCACGATGAACCACGGCGGCCGGGTCGCGATGTTGGGGCTGCCGCACGCCGACTACGTCATCGACTGGGGTCGGGTGATCACCCACATGCTCACGATCAAGGGGATCTACGGCCGGGAGATGTACGACACCTGGTATGCCATGAGCGCCATGCTGCAGACCTCCGCCCCCTTGCGCGACGCCCTCCGCTCGGTGATCACCCACCGCTTCCCTGCGGAGCGCTGGCCGGAGGCCTTCGAGGCAATCCGCTCCGGTCGGTGCGGCAAGGTGATCATGGACTGGAGCTGACGAGAAGGAGACAGCATGTACGGCGCCGTACGCGACCAGCTGCGCGCGACCCTCGACGAGATCGAGGCCGCCGGGCTCACCAAGCACGAGCGGGAGCTGACCTCACCCCAGGCGGCGCACGTGACGACGTCGACCGGCGAGGCGTTGAACTTCTGCGCCAACAACTACCTCGGCCTGGCCAACCACCCCGATGTCGTCACCGCTGCCTCGACGGCCTTGCAGGACTGGGGCTTCGGGATGGCCAGCGTGCGGTTCATCTGCGGCACCCAGGAGCTGCACAAGCGACTCGAGGCGGCACTCACCGCCTTCCTCGGCACCGAGGACACCATCTTGTTCGCGTCCTGCTTCGACGCCAATGGCGGCGTTTTCGAGGTGCTCTTCGGCGAGCAGGACGCGGTCATCTCCGACGAGCTCAACCACGCGTCCCTGATCGACGGCATCCGACTGTGCAAGGCGAGCCGCTACCGCTACCGCAACGCCGACCTGGCCGACCTGGAAGCGCAGCTCCAGGCAGCCTCGGGCGCACGCCGACGCTGCATCGTCACCGACGGCGTCTTCTCGATGGACGGCTACCTCGCGCCGCTGCCCGGGATCTGCGAGCTCGCCGAGAGGTACGACGCCCTGGTGCTGGTCGACGACTCCCACGCCGTCGGCTTCGTCGGCGCCGGTGGTCGCGGCACCCCCGAGCACTTCGGTGTCGCCGACCGCGTCGACGTCCTCACCGGCACCTTGGGCAAGGCCCTCGGTGGCGCCTCGGGAGGCTACGTGAGCGGACCGGGTGAGGTCATCGAGCTGTTGCGGCAACGCGCCCGTCCCTACCTCTTCTCCAACGCGGTGGCCCCGAGCGTGGCCGCCGGATCACTGCGGGCCCTCGAGCTGGTCTCCTCCTCCGACGAGGCGCGCGAGACGCTGCGGCGCAACACCGCCCTCTTCCGGTCGCTGATGACCGACGCTGGTTTCGAGATCCTGCCGGGCGAGCACCCCATCACGCCCGTGATGTTCCGTGGCGAGGATGGCGCCCGCCGCGCCGCCGAGGTAGCCGACCGGATGCTCGCCGAAGGCATCTACGTCATCGCGTTCTCCTTCCCCGTCGTGCCGCGTGGCCAGGCCAGAATCCGGGTGCAGCTCTCCGCCGCGCACACCGAGGACGACGTACGCCGTTGCGTCGCCGCCTTCGTCGCCGCGACCACCTGACTTCGGCGCGAGGTGCCACTCCGGGTTGCCCGAGGTGCCACTCCGGGCGCACACGACCGCGCCTACCCACCCGGAGGCCGGACCCAGCTCACAGGGTCAGCACAGGCAACGCCGGGCTATGACCGAGGGGACCAGACGACGCTGAGTTCGTGACCGATCAACAGCAAGCACCCGACCCGGGCTCGCCCGAGGCCACCGACTCCACCAGCACCGACCGTCGCGACGAGAGCGCCACGGCGACCGCAGACGCCCGACCCGGCTCCCGTCTCTCCGGGTTGCGCGGCGCGAGGCTGGGACTGGTCGCAGCGACGGCCGGCCTGTTGGTGGGCGGCGTGGGTGGGTTCGCGGTCGGTCAAGTCACTGCCGGGGAAGCGCGCGACGAAATGTCTCCCTCGCACGGCTTCCCCGGCGGTGACGCCAACGACCGAGGCGAGCTCCCTGGAGCGCCACCCGGTCAGCAGGGTGGGGCGCCGGACGGAGCAGCGCCGGACCAGGGCCAGCCCCCGACCGATGGGCAAGGCGAGCAGGGCGATGGCGACCAGAGCGACGGCGACCAGGACGACGACGGGGGCGACAGCGGCGACTCCACCAGCTCGGCCACCTGACGGCCCCCGTCAGAGACCCGAGAGTCAGTCCCGCCCGATCCGGTAGCGGACGAAGGCGGGTGCGGCCAACGCGGCGGCGACCACCAGAACCACCACGAGCACACCACCGCCAGCCGCGGCCGCGGCCGTGCCGACCAGGGCGGCCGCGCTGCCGTGCACGACATCGGCGATCCGCGGGCCCCCCGCGACCACGACGATGAAGACGCCCTGGAGGCGGCCACGCACCTCGTCCGAGGCAGCGCCCTGCAGCATGCTCATCCGGAACGCGGCGGAGGCCATGTCGGCGGCGCCACCCACGACCAGCATCGCGACCGCGACCGCGAGCAGGGCGCCACCGGTGCCACCCGCCAGGCCTGCGGCGACGCCGAAGCCGACCATGGCGGCGCCCCAGACCACGATGGCGACGATCACCGCGAGGCCCTGCCGCTCCACCCGCGAGACCCATCCGGAGAAGATGCCACCCAGCACCGCGCCGGCGGGGATGGCGGCAAACAGCAAGGCGAAGGCGAGCCCGCCTTCGTTCGGCCCACCGAAGCTGAGGTGCGCCATCTCCGGGAAGAGCGCCCGCGGCATCCCGAAGACCATCGCGATGATGTCGACCACGAAGGACATCAGCAGGACCGGATGGTGGCGCAGATAGCCCAGCCCGCCGACGATCGAGCGCAGGCCTGGTGTCTTCGTCACTCCTTCGATCGGCAGGGCGGGCAGGGCGATCACCGACGCCAGGGTCGCGAACAGTGACAGGCTGTCGAGCAGGTAGAGCCAGCTGAAGCCCAGGATCGGGATCAACACACCACCGACCAGCGGTCCCGCGATCGCACCCGCCTGTGTCACGGTCATGCTCAAGGAGTTGGCCGCCGGCAGCAGCTCGTCCTCCATCAACCGGGGCAGGATCGCACTGCGGGTGGGCCAGTTGACGGCGAAGAACGCCTGCTGCACGGCGAAGACGACCAGCAGCAGCCAGACGTCTCCGTTGCCCAGCATCGCCTGCAACCAGAACACTGCGCTGGTCGCGATCAGCCCGATGGTGGTGATGATCAGGATGGTCCGGCGGTCCATCGCGTCGGCCAGCGCGCCGCCCCAAAGTCCGAAGACGACCAGCGGGACCAAGCCGAAGACGCCGGTCAGGCCGACGTACGCCGACGAGCCGGTGATCGCATAGATCTGCGCCGGCACCGCCACCACGGTCAGCTGGGCGCCGATCACGGTGACGATACTGGCCAGCCACAGCCGACGAAAGGCAGGGACGGCGAGGGGACGGGTGTCTGCCAACACCCCACGCAGACCCACCTGGTTCCTCCCCGCCGTCTCGCTGGGCCGGCAGCCACACCGACCGGGCACCGATGTGCCCGAGCGATGCTCTCACTTCCCGGCAGCCGATGTGACCGCAGCCGGATCCGGCTCAGCCTGTGAGCACCGACAGCTAGGGTCAGGAGGCTCGCACGCGGGTCCCGGCGGTGCCGCGCACGATGTCGGCGATGTCGGCCAGGGAGCCGATGACGGCCTCCTTGCCCGAGGCCCGGGCGAATCGGCAGGCTGCCTCCACCTTGGGGCCCATCGAGCCGACGGGTAGGTCGAGGCCCTCGAGCTCGTCCGGGGTGACCACACCGAGCCGCCGCTGCTGCGGCGTCCCGAAGTCGACGTACACCCCGTCCACGTCAGTAGCGATGACCAACAGGTCGGCGTCCAACTCGCGCGCGAGCAGGGCGGAGGCGAGGTCCTTGTCGATGACGGCCTCGACCCCGTGCAGCTTGCCGTGCTCGTCGAACATGGTGGGGATGCCACCACCGCCGGCGCAGATCACGATCGCGCCGCTCTCCAGGAGGGTGCGGATCGGGCGGATCTCGAAGATCCGGCGCGGGCGAGGGCTGGCCACGACCCGGCGGAACCGATCCCCGTCGGCCGCGATCGTCCAGCCGCCCTCGGCCGCAAGCACTTCGGCGGTCTCCCGGTCGTAGGTCGGCCCGATCGGCTTGGTCGGGTTGTCGAAAGCCGGGTCGTCCCGGTCCACCTCGATCATGGTGAGCAGGGTGGCCAGCGGCTGTTCCGGCGGCAAGATGTTGCCGAGCTCCTGCTCGATGACATAGCCGATCATCGCCTCGGTCTGCGCGCCCAGGACGTCGAGCGGGTAGGCCTTCACCTCGGTGTAGGCCGCCGCCTGCAACGCGAGCAGGCCGACCTGAGGCCCGTTGCCGTGCGCGATGACCAGCTCGTTGTCGGGCGCCACCTCGGCGATCCGCTCGGAGGCGAGTCGGACGTTGGCACGCTGGTTCTCTGCCGTCATCGGTTCGCCCCGACGTAGCAGCGCGTTGCCACCCAGGGCGATCACGATCCGCATACAGTCTCCTCAGCCCAGCGCGGCCACGAGGACCGCCTTGATGGTGTGCATCCGGTTCTCGGCCTGCTCGAAGGCGAGGTTGGCCGGGGACTCGAAGACATCCTCGGTGACCTCGATGCCGTTGGCCAGCACCGGGTAGGCCTCGGCGATCTGCGCGCCGACGACGGTCTCGGCGTTGTGGAAGGCGGGCAGGCAGTGCATGAACTTCACCCGCGGGTTGCCGGCAGCCGCCATCAGCGCCGGGTTGACCTGGAAGGGCAACAACAGGTCGATCCGCTCACCCCAGGACTCGACCGGCTCACCCATCGACACCCACACGTCGGTGTGGATGAAGTCGACGCCCGCCACGGCGGCCTGAGGGTCGTCAGTGACGGTGATCCGGGCCCCGGACTCGGCGGCGAACTCCTGGCACTGCTCCACCAGTTCGTCGATCGGCCACAACTCGCGCGGCGCGCCGATCCGCACGTCCATGCCCAGCTTCGCGCCCACCAACAGCAGTGAGTTGGCCATGTTGTTGCGGCCGTCGCCCACGTAGGCGTAGGAGATCTCGTGGATCGGCTTGGCGGAGTGCTCGGTCATGGTGAGCACGTCGGCGAGCATCTGGGTGGGGTGGAACTCGTTGGTCAGGCCGTTGAAGACCGGCACGCCGGAGTGCTCCGAGAGGATCTCGACGTTCTCCTGGCCGGAGCCGCGATACTCGATCGCGTCGTACATCCGACCCAGCACCCGCGCGGTGTCCTTCATCGACTCCTTGTGCCCGATCTGGGAGGACGTCGGGTCGATGTAGGTGACGTGGGCACCCTCGTCGAAGGCCGCGACCTCGAACGCGCACCGGGTGCGGGTGGAGGTCTTCTCGAAGATCAGCGCGATGTTCTTGCCGGCCAGGCTGCGCCGTTGCACACCGGAGTACTTCGCGCGTTTGAGGTCGCGGGAGAGGTCCAGCAGATAGTGCAGGTCGCGCTCGGAGTGGTGCCGCAGGCTGAGCAGGCTCCGGTTGCGGAGGTTGAATGACATCGGATGCGCCTTTCGATGCGGCTGGCCGAAGGCCAGGGGGTGACGGGGTACGACGGCCCGGGTCGGCTGCTTCGGCCGGCCCGGGCTGGAGGTGGAGGGTCAGGTGTAGAGCGGGTCGCGCAGGATCGGGCAGGTCATGCATCGACCGCCGCCGCGGCCACGACCCAACTCGCTGGCCGTGATCGTGACCACCTCGACGCCGGCCTTGCGCAGCGCGGTGTTGGTCAGCGTGTTGCGGTCATAGCCGATCACCACGCCGGGCTCCAGCGCCACCACGTTGTTGCCGTCGTCCCACTGTTCGCGCTGGATCCCGTAGAGATCGCCGGCGGTGGTGACCACCCGGAAGTCGACGCCCAGTGCCTCGCCGACGGTGTCGATCAGACCCCGGGGCTCACGCCGGACGTCCAGCCCGGACGGGCCGTCGCCGGGGCGCAGGCTGAAGCACGAGATGCCGTCCACCACGGGGGCGAAGGAGGTGACCAGGTCGTGGTCGGCGAAGGTGAACACCGTGTCGAGGTGCATCGCCGCACGCATCCGGGGCAGGCTCGCCACGATGATCCGCTCCGCGGCGCCCGCGGCGAACAGGTTGCTGGCCACCTGGGAGATGGCCTGGTGCGAGGTCCGCTCGCCCATCCCGACCAGCACGATGCCACGACCCAGCGGCATCACGTCGCCACCTTCGAGGAACGCGAATCCACTGTCCTCCGGGGGGCCGTCCAGGTCACCCAGCCACACGTCGAACTTGTCGTCGGCGAAGGCCGGATGGAAGCGGTAGACGGCCGTCGTCAACAGCGTCTCGTCCCGCCGCGCTGGGTAGTGCATCGGGTTGAGCGTCACCCCGGAGAAGATCCACGAGGTGTTGTCCCGCATGAACTGGGTGTTGGGCAGTGGACGGATCACGAACCCGAGGGGGTCGACCTCGCGCAGGGTGCTCAAGAAGCCACCACCGAGGTCGTCGGGCAGGTCCTGATAGGCGACGCCACCGATGAGGAACTCCGCGAGCCGCTCCGGAGCCAGCTCGTCGAGCCACGCCCGGACGTCGGGACGCAGGCCCGAGCCGACCCGGTCATCGGTGATCTTGTGGTCCAGCAGCCACCCTCGCGCCTCGGGCTCCGTCACCACCTCGGCCAGGAGGTCGTGGAGCTCGAGCACCTCGATGTCGCGCTCAGCCATCTTCGCCACGAAGTCGAAGTGGTCGCGCCGGGCCTGCTGCACCCAGATGACGTCGTCGAAGAGCAGCTCGTCGCAGTTCTCCGGAGTCAGTCTCTGGTGAGCCAGGCCCGGCGCGCACACCATGACGCGGCGCAGCTTGCCGGCCTCGGACCAGACGCCCACCCGGGCATCTGTTCGGACGTCGATGTCGTTCATCGTCCCTCTCTCCTCTTCCGGCACGCGGTCATCGTGTCATCACACCTGAGTCACAACACCTGGAGCCAGCCCTGCGCGATGCCCAGCACGGCGACCACGGAGGTCACCGCCACCACGGCGGCGAGGACCCACTCGCGTGAGGTGAACAACTGCTGCCGACTCTCCTTGCGCGCCCACAGGTAGAACGCCGTGCCGACGAGGTAGAAGAGTGCGGCAACGAGAACGTACTGCCACCCTCCCGCGTAGACCAACCACACGGCGTACACCAGTGCGATGGCGCCGACCACCAGGTCCTTGCCGCGCGGTCCGCCGCCGAGGTACGTCTCGCCCCGCACCGCCAGCAGCAGCTGGTAGGCAGCCGACCAGAGGTAGGGCAGCAGGATCAGCGA
>JBDHZT010000043.1:0-28832 GCA_039811985.1 Nocardioidaceae bacterium
TCGAGCTCGCGCGCGTCGAGATAGACCGCGGAGCGGCCGAGCGTCCTCGCCTCTCGGGCGACGGCGTCCAGCAGCGTCGACTTCCCGATGCCGCCCGGACCGTGGACCAGGTGAACCCGCACGGGCGACCGGCCCTCGAGAGACCGCCGTACGGCGGCCACCTCCTGGTCTCTCCCCACGAAGCCGCGGCCACGGGCGGCGTCGAGCACCTCACTGGTGCGCGCGACGGACCCGCCCGACGTCCGATCCATCTGAGCCAGCCTAGGGTCTCGCCGAGAAGCATGGCTACTGGTGTGTACGACGCACCAGGCGCGCCGTACACACCAGTAGGTTTCCCCCGGCATCAACCGATCAGCGAGCCACGAGGTCGTAGGGCTTCTGGTTCGCGTCGATGGTGATGAGATAGCCACCATTGGAGAGTGCCGACGGCACCGTGATGGTGCGGGTGCGGACCGGCTTGGTCCCCGTCACGTCGATCTCGGTGATGGTGCCTTCACCACCACGGGTCACGAAGACGTGGTCCCCGTCAGGAGTGGCGGTGAGGTAGCGGGTGGCCTTCCCGGTCGTCGGCTCACCGGCGACGGGCCCATTCTCGAGAGGCTCGAGGGCCACACTCTTCAAGCCGCCGGTGTAGGCGTCGGTGCGGGCGTTGCGCTTGAGCAACAGCAGCTTGTCGCCCGAGCCGGTGGTGAGAGCCACTGCGGCGTAGTCGTCGGTGGGGGTCACGCGGGTGGCGTTGCCCTCCCCGAGCACCACGGTCCGCAGTCCAGCCCGACGAGTGGAGCCGATGGTGAGGTAGGCCGGGGTCTGGTCCCAGGTCGTGCCAGCCTCGGTGGCTCCGGCGTGCGTGCCCAACGCCGTGGTGCCATCGGGAGCCATCGCCGGCCGGTAGCTCTCGACGCTCGGTCGCGGGTAGAGCGAGAAGGCCGAGGTGCCGAACCCGCGCTTGGTGATGCGCACGGTCTGGTGGCCGAGGGCGACGGTGCTCCCCACCACGGTGCCGTCCGCGGAGACGATCGGGCCGTGCGGGTAGGCGGACAGTGCCGTCCTTGCGAAGGCCTTCGGGTGGCTCTGCCCGGCCAAGATGTCGGAGACCCGGTAGGCGTCCAGGTGTCCGCCCGCACTGACGACGAGCCGCAGCGGATGACCGACGAGGAAGACCTCCATCTCCTCGTTCGACAAACCGGACGGCGTCTGGACCTCGGACACCGTGAGCTCAGCGGTGTGGCTGTGCCCGGTGCGCAGGTCGACGATGGTCACCTGCTGAGTGGTGGAGCCGTCGAAGTCCGAGCCGACGGCGACGTAACGGTGAGTCGGGTCGGCGGCCATCCAGCCCGCGCGCTCCCACTCTCCGTCGGGGTTCGGGATCGGGTAGTGCGCGATGATGCGCGGGACGCCGGCCGAGTTGACCTTCACCACGTCGAGCTGTGGCTTCGACTCGTCCATGAACGCCACCTTGCCGCCGCCCAGCTGCAAGGTGCCGGCGTGGGTGCCGAGCTTCACGTCGCTCAGCGTGCCGGTGACCTGGCCGGAGTCGGCACCGACGACATAGACCTGCTCGGCCACGGTGTTGGCGACGAGCAACCACTCCTGCGTGGTGATGCGCTCCCGGTCGGGAGCCGGTTGGGCGACCGAGGTCGCTGGGGTGAGTACGGCGACGGCCAAGGTGCCAGCCAACGTGGCAGCTGCCGGTCGCCAGGACGGGACTCGCATGGTTCCTCCTGTGATTATAATGAGAATGAGAATCATTAATATCACGGATCAAGGAGACTCCGCGGGTGGGATCACCGCCCATGGCTGGTCGAGTCCGAGCATGCCCTGATGGCGTGGGCACTCTCAGCGATGTGGGTCTCGCCGTGGATGAGCGCGGCTCGGTGGCGGCCGTCGAGGCGACGCGCGCGACCGCCTGGATCAGCGGATGGCTTGTGAGACTGCGTCGAAGGCACGCAGCGTGGAGAAGAGCTTCCAGGCGTGCTGTGGCTCGGGCCAGCTGGACAGCTTGGCGCCGACGACTCCGGTGGCGGGGTTGACGTAGATCATCTGGCCGTGGATGCCGAGGCAGACGAGGATGTCGCGGTCGGGGTAGGGCAGCCAGAACTGGTTGCGATACATCCCACCGGGCATCAGCGTCTCGCTCGGGCTGGCGGCGAACGCCTCGCGTGAATCGGGATCGCCGCGGAAGGTGTCGTGGAGCCAGCTCGGGGAGACGACCTGCTCTCCGGTGAGGGAGGTGCCACCCCGCGCGAGCATGGCGCCGAAACGGGCCAGATCCCGCAGGGTGGCGCAGATGCCGCCGTCGAACATGCCCGCACCGGCGGAGTCGACCGCAATCGTCGCGTCGTGTTCGGCGCCCACGGGGCTCCAGAGCAGCCGAGACATCAACGTGGGCATCCGCTCTCCGGCGGCGGCCTCGCAGATCCAGCCGAGGACGTCGGTCTCACCGCTGCGGTACTCGAAAGGGCCGCCGTGGGCATCCTTCTGCTCCAAGGTGAGCAGGAAGTCATACATCGTGTGGGGCACCGTCGGATCCCGGCGGGGTGCCCAGCCGATCGCCTGCTCGAGGACTCGCACCTCGGCATCGGGGTCGAGGTACTCCTCGGAGAACCGGATCCCCGAGCGCATGTCGAGCAGATGGCGCACCGTCGCGCCGGCGTACCCGCTTCGGCCGAGTTCGGGCACATAGGTCGTGAGCGGGGCGGTCGGATCGAGGAGGCCGCGATCCACCAGGGCGCCGGCGACGGTCCCGACCAGCGACTTGCTCACCGACATCAGCAGGTGTCGCCGATCGGGGTCCATGCCCTGCAGGTAGTGCTCGGCGACGATCTCGCCGTGTCGCGTCACGATCCATCCGTCGGTGTCGGTCGCGGCCATGATCTCGCCGACCTCGAGCACGGTGCCGTCGTAGAGCGTCACCTGGATCGCGGTCAGGTCAGAGACGGCGTGCGCGAGTGGAGCGACCGGACCCACGCCTCGGGAGATCACCGCGGTGGGGAAGAGGTCCTCGATGTGCTGGAAGGCCCAGTGCAGCTGCGGCGCTGTCTGCCAGTTCTCCAGAGTGACCGGTCTGTCGAGGATCACCGGGCCGTCCGACCGGCCAGCCTGCTCTCCGGGCCCCACGGTGCTTCTCGACCTCCCTTGTGAGGGGCCTGACCCGTGGATCTCACCAGTCGGATGTCACCCGGCCCAACGGCGACCGAGTCTAACTCTCAGCAACGGCACTTCCCTTGACCACCCCTGGTTGGTCGGCGAGCGTCGCGGGTGCCTTCGGGGTCGGTGTCGGAAGGGGCTCGCTGGCCGGTTCGGGCACTGGTTCGACAGACGCTGGCACGGGGACGCCGGTGTAGTAGGCGCGCACCGAGTCGATCAGGTGCTTGGCCCTGATGGTGAGTCGAGCGGATCGGCCAGGTCTTCCGGTCTGTAGCCGCCCCTTGGTGACCAGGACGCCGAGGTCGGCACCCTTCCAGCGGTAGTCGCCGGCGCCGTAGATCCGCAAGAAGAACGCCTCGTTGTCGTTCTGGAGCTGGTGCCAGTCGAGGGCGGCCCGTTGGTAGATCAGGGTGCCGTTGCCGTCGAGGGTGTAGGCGCCGGTCGGCGCGGCGGTGAGAATCTGCTCCACCTCGGGTGCCGTCTCCTTGATGATCATCTGCGACCACAGGTCGACAGCCGCCAGCTCCTGCCAGCGCTGGTTGATCTCTTCGGCGTCGAGGTCGAAGTCGACGTCGAGGAACTCCAGGAGATGGAAGAGGAACAGGGGCACGTCGGCGTAGGCACCGGCCGTCACATTGGTGATCGAGGAGGCGCCACTGATGCGTGGGTTGAGCTCACCGAGGTAGACCTCGTCGGCGTCGACATCGACCAGCACGTCGACCTCGAAGAAGCCGCGGTAGCCCTCCTGGCCGAGGCGGTCGCCGAGCCGGCGCACCAGCGTGGCCGCCCGGCTCCTCAGGTCGCCGGTCAGCACCTCGGGGAACATCTCGTTGCCACACCAACCCCCGCGGTACGGCGTGAGCTTCCCGTGTCCGGTCAGCTCCGACATGAAAGGACCGACGATCGTGCCGGAGCTGGTGAGGACGGCCTCGACCGCTACCGGCCGATTGTTGATCCGCTTCATCACCTTGACCTCGTGGCCCACGATGTCCTTGCGGTGCTTGCGCCAGTCGCTCTCGGAGGCGATGAAGAAGGTGGTCTTGCCGGAGTCGCCGTACGCCGTCTGCACCACCAGGTCGGTGCCGAGCCCAGCCTCCTTGGCAACCTTCATGAGCCCTTCGAAGTCCTCGACCGTCGCGAGCACATTGGGCACGCTGGGCACGCCGACCTCGTTGCCCAGGCGGGTGGTCACCAACTTGGAGTCGAGGTGGGCTCGCAGATCGGCGGACGGCAGAATCAGGTCGTAGCCGAGCTCGTCGCAGATCCGCTCGGTCTCCTGGTCGAAGAAGACCATCGCGATCTTCGGGCGCACGCCTGGCTTGGCGCGCGCGCTGATGAAGGCGCGGACCTCGGGGTTCTCCAGGAGCCAGTTGTTGATGTGCTCGCCGCTCTCGAACTCGACGTACGGCTTGTATCTCGGTGTGAAGACCCGCGGATGCGCGCCGTCCCACGCGTCGTAGTAGGTGATGTAGCTGAAGTTGCGGACCCATCGGTCCAGGCCGAGGAGGTTGAAGGGCGTCGCCCCGACGAAGTAGATCGGCACGTCGTTGGTGCGGAAGAAGTGGCGAACCTCGGAGATGTTCCGCAGTGGGCGACGGTGGGTGCCCCGGGGTGCGGCTGGAGCGAAGGCCGCGTCCATCGCCATCGTTGCGACCGGCTCCGACCCGGTGGGCATGGCGACGGCGGGGCTCTCGGTCGCCGTGGCCCGCTTTCTCGGCGTGGTCTTCTTGGCGGTGGTCTTCTTGGTCGACGCAGCCTTCTTCGCGGGCGCCTTCTTTGCGACCGTCTTCTTGGCGGGCGCTGTCTTCTTCGCCGGGGCCTTCGCGGTGGCGACCTTCTTGACTGTCGCCTTCTTCGTCGCGCCGCGCTTCTGCGCCGCGCTCGCCCGTCGGCGTGGCGTGGGCTTGTCCGGATCCTTGGTGGAGGCGGCCATAGTGGATCCTTCCGTCGGGGTCGAGACGATTCGGTCAGGATGGCGACGAGTCGAATCCGTCGCAACTCGTGACCGCATGGTGGTCGGCGCGTTCGTGGTCTCAGTGCGATGCCGGCGGCGCAGGACTCTCGTGGTCGGCGGCCCGGACTAGAGCGTCTGCTGCGCGCACCAGGGCGAGATGCGAGAACGCTTGCGGGGTGTTGCCGGCATGCCGATGATCCTCGACGTCATACTCCTCCGAGAGCATGCCCACGTCGTTGGCGAGCCCGCACAATCGGTCCATGAGCCTTCTTGCCTCTGACACCCGCCCAGCGGCGGCGTACTGCTGGACCAGCCAGAACGAACAGGCGAGGAACGGATGCTCAGCCCCGGACAGTCCGTCCACGCCTGCCTCAGTGCGGTAGCGGTGCACGAGCCCGTCTGCCAGCAACACTCGCTCGATCTCGGCGACGGTGCCGAGCATCCGCGGGTCATTGGCTGCGCAGAAGCCGACCTGCGGCAAGATCAACAGGGCCGCATCAACCTCGGTCGATCCGTAGGACTGTGTGAAATGACCGCGGTCGACGTTGTAGCCCTGCTCGTCGATCTCTGCGCGGAGCTGGTCACGCAACTGCTCCCACAGCTCGACCGGGCCGTCGAGGCCGTGATCGCGGACGGCGCGAACGGCCCGGTCGAAGGCCGCCCACACCATGACCCGAGAGTGGGTGAACATCCGCGGCTCCCCGCGGATCTCCCAGATGCCGTTGTCGGGCCGGTCCAACTGATCGTGGACGTGGGAGAGCAGGGCGCACTCCAGGGGCCAGGAGAACTCCGACTCCTCAAGGCCGGCCGCGCGGGCTGCGCTCAGCGCCACGAGCACTTCACCGACGACATCTGCTTGATACTGCTCCGCCGCGCCATTGCCGATCCGCACCGGGCTTGCGCCGTCGTATCCGGGCAGGCTGGTCAGCTCCCGCTCCCACAGATCGCGCTCGCCATCGACGCCGTAGACGATCTGCATCTGGGCGGGATCGCCGGCGATCGCCCGCACCAGCCACCGACGCCAGCGGTGGGCATCGTCGAGGTCTCCGTGAGCGATCAGCGCCTGCAGCGTCAGGGATGCGTCGCGCAGCCATACGTACCGGTAGTCCCAGTTGCGGGTGCCGTCGAACTGCTCGGGCAGCGAGGTCGTCGCGGCGGCGACGATGCCGCCGGTGTCATGATGGGTGAGCGCACGCAGGATCAGCAGCGACCTGATCACGTGTCGACGATGTGGTCCGTGGTGTCTGAGCCGGTCCGCCCAGTCCTGCCACCACGATCGGGTCTGGGCGATGGCGGCGTCGCAGGGGAGCGGGTCGGGCGCGTCGTGGTGCGCGGGATACCAGGTCAGGGCGACATCGACAGTCTGGCCCGCGGTCACGGTCACTGCTCCACTGTGTGCATGGTTGTCGGCGTCGAGCCTCGCCCCGCGGATGACCAGTGCATCTGGTCCGGCGATCGCATGCAACTCCGGCGCGTCGTCGCTGCCGACCTGGCGGACCCACGGGAGTGCGCGGGCGTAGTCGAAGCGCAACTGCAGTCGGTGAGTGAAGTCCACCGCGCCGCTGATGCCTACGACCCGGCGAATGAGATCGATGCGGCGGACCACGTCGAGATGTCGCTGATCGATGGGCATCACATCACGCACCTCGGCGACACCAGACACCGTCTCCCATCGGGTGACGAGTTCGAAGCTGTCGCCTTCGTAGTGCCGGGTGCAGGTCGCCTCGGTATCGGCCGGGCGAAGACCCCAGTGGCCGTGACCGTCGTCGCCCAGAAGACCACCGAAGACGGAGCCGGCATCAAAGCGGGGGAGACACAGCCAGTCGATGCTGCCTTCGCGGGAGACGAGCGCGGCCGTGCGGCAGTCACTGAGGAGCGCATAGTCCTCGATCGGAGCGGGCATCAACGACGATCATTGCAGGCGACCCACCTGCGTGGGATCCCGGCGGTACACCGACGACTAGGCTGCCTCGGTGACCCCAGCAGAGGCGGTCCGGTCGATAAGGAGAACGACGTGCCCGAGTCCACGACTTCAGTCGAGTCGCACGACTACCAGATGTTCGTCGATGGTGGGTGGCAGGCGGCTGCGGCGGGGGTGACCGCGCAGGCGTGGAGCCCGGCGACCGGAGAGGTGATCGGCACCGTCCCCGACGGCGATCGCGACGATGCTCGGGCGGCGATCGGCGCCGCCAGGCGGGCTGCGCCGGTGTGGGAGCGGTTGTCTGCCTTCGATCGGGCCACCATGCTGCACCGGGTCGCGGACGTCATCGAGAGTCGTCGCGACCACCTGGCCCGCACCCTCACGCTGGACCAGGGCAAGCCGCTGCGGACCGAGGCGTACGACGAAGTGGCCGAGCTAGTGCTCTACTGGCGGATGGCCGCCGAGGACGGCAAGCGGCTGGGCGGCTTCCTGCCCAACTCGGCCAGTGCCGGCAAGCGGGCCCTGCTCGTGCGCCGCCCGCTGGGTGTGGTGGGGGTGATCTCGCCGTGGAACTGGCCCTACACGATGCCCTCCGAGTTGGTGGCGCCGGCGCTCGGTGCGGGCAATACCGTGGTCTGGACGCCGGCGCCATCGACGTCGGTGTGTGCTGTCGCGCTGGCCGAGTGTGTGGCCGAGGCGGACCTGCCGGCGGGTGTGTTCAATCTGGTCACCGGCCCCGGCCCGGTCGTGGGTGACGAGATCGCCCGGAGCACGGACACCGATGCGGTGGCCTTCATCGGCTCAACGGCGACCGGTCGGTTGGTGGCCGCAGCCGCGGCCGGGAAGCCCACTGTCCTCGAGATGGGCGGCAACGGTCCCATCGTCGTGATGGACGACGCCGACCTCGACCGGGCGGTCGAAGGGGTTGTCGCGGCCTGCTTCTTGTGCGCAGGGCAGTCCTGCACGGCCGGGGAGCGGCTCTTGGTGCACGAGCGGGTGCGCGAGGAGTTCACCGACCGGCTCGCCGCCGCCGTCCGGGCTCAGGTGCACCTAGGCGACCCGTTCGACGACGCCACGACGATGGGTCCGCTGAACAACGCCGGTGTGGCAGTGAAGATGGACGAGCACGTGGCGGACGCCGTCGACCGCGGCGCCACCGTCGTCACCGGCGGTGCACGGGAGGCCGGTCGTCCGACGGACCTCTACTGGGAGCCGACTGTGCTCAGCGGTGTCCCGGCCGACGCCGTCGCCGCCACCGAGGAGACCTTCGGTCCGATCGCTCCAGTGGTCTCGATCTCGTCCCTGGACGAGGCGATCGCGTTGACGAACGCTTCGCCGTACGGCCTGCTAGCCGGCATCTACACGCGCGACCTCGCCACCGGGATGGCCTTCGCGGACGCGGTGCGGACGGGTTGGGTCAACATCAACGAGTCGTCGAATTACTGGGAGAGCCACTTGCCGTTCGGTGGTCGCTCCGGCACCGACAGCGGCCGTGGCCGAGTCGGTGGCGCCCACGTCTTGGAGACGTTCTCCGAGCTGCAGACCGTCATCATCGGATAGCCGAAGCGCCAACCTCGCGACGACGTGATCTCACGGGCGCGGTCAGAGCGCCGACTTTCCCCCGTCGATGGTGAGGATGGCGCCAGTCAGGTAGGGCGTGCTCGAGGCTAGGTAGGTGACGAATTCGGCGATGTCCTCTGGCCGACCCTGCCGGAGGCGGCTCAGGTCCGACTCGACGCCGTCCTGTGTCTCCCACTGCTCGCCCCGGGAAGCCGCCAACGTGATATCGGAGCGATCCTGAGGAGGAAGGATGCTGGCGGGACACACTGCGTTGCATTGCACCGTCGGGGCCAACGTGACGGCCAGCACCTGCATCAGCTTAGCCAGGGCCACCTTCGAGCAGCAGTGCGCAGCGAAGTCGGGCCAACTCTCGAAGTACGACTCGCCGATCATCGCGATGATCTTCCCGCTGCCCTGCCGGAGCATGACGGTGCTGGCAGCTTGGCACAAGAAGAACGGACCGCGGATGTTCACCTCGAAGCTCTGGTCGAAGTCGGCGGGGGTCACGTCTGCGAAGGGACGCTCGACGAAACTTGAGGCGTTGTTCACCAGTACGTCCAGTCGACCGCACTCCTCGACGACCCGATCGATCATCGAGCGTGAGGCGTCGGGATCACGGATGTCTGCCTCCACGATCACGGCGCGTCGGCCGAGCGCAACGACCTCGCTGGCCGTTGCGTCGGCGGCCTCTGGCGTGCCCCAGTGGTTGATCACGATATCCGCGCCGGCGCGGGCCAGTGCAGTCACGATCACCCGGCCCACCCGCTCGGCGCCGCCTGTGACCAGGGCGACCTGACCGTCGAGTGACATGGGATGCGGTGACGCGGTCACCTCATCACCTCCCCAGCAGTGAGATAGATGGTTTGGCCGGTGATCTCCCCGGCCAGGTCGGAGAGCAGGAAGAGAGCAGAGTTCGCCACGTCGAGGGTGGTCGGTTCCAAGGGCAACGCCATCCGCTCGCGGCTCATCCGGTCGAGCTCGGAGAAGCCCTCGACATCGACCTGCACGCCGTCGTCCTCGCGCACTAGGCCGGGGCTGATCATGTTCACCTTCACGCCATGTGCGCCCTCCTCGAGGGCGAGGGTTCGACAGAAGGCCTCCAGCCCGGCCTTGACCGTCGAGTAGGCGGAGCATCCCGGGTAGTAGCGCACCGCCAAGGCTCCTGAGACAAAGACGATCCGCCCGTCGCCGCTCGCTCTCAGTGCGGAGAGGCTGGTCGAGCAGATGTTCACGTGAGTCCGGAGCGCATCGAGGTGGACCTCCCAGTCCGACCAGGTCATCTCGGAGACGCGGCGAGGCACCGCTGGGGCGTGTGCGCAGTTCACCACCCCATCGATCCGCCCGAGAGCGGTCACGGCGGCGTCGACCAGCCGGGCGGCCTCCCCGGGGTCGGCGAGATCGGCGGCCAACACACGGTCCTCAGATAGGCCGAGCTCGTCGGCAAGCAGGTGGGCCCGATCGGCCGAGCGGTGGTAGTGGAGGACGACCTGGGCGCCCACCCCGGAGAGCCTCCGGGCGATTCCGGCGCCGAGCTGACCGGTAGCTCCGCAGACGATCACGTTGCGGCGCGACAGACCCCAGTCGGCGTCTGATGGCCTGGGCCCGGGCTCAGGCATCGTGGCCCCCCGTCGCGTCGTCGAGTTGCAGGTGGCCGAGGAACTTGGCCGTGCGTGGGTGGCGAGGCGCTCCCAACACCGCCCCGGCGGGTCCTGACTCGACGATCACCCCGCGGTCCATGATCACGGCGACATCGGCCACTTCTTCGGCGAACTTGACCTCGTGGGTGACCACGACCATGGTCATACCGTCCTCGGCGAGCTTCTTCATCGTGGTCAAGACGTCGCCGACGAGTTCGGGATCCAGCGCGCTTGTGGGCTCGTCGAACAAGATGAGCTCGGGATCCATGGCCAGGGCTCTCGCGATGGCAACCCGTTGCTGTTGCCCGCCGGAGAGCTGGCGTGGGCGAGCGTCGACCCGATCGGCCAGGCCGACTCTGCTGAGCAGCTCTGCCGCTGCCTCTCGTGCCTCGGCGGTGGCCATCCGCCGCACCCTGGTCGGACCGACCATGACGTTCTCCAAGGCAGTGAGGTGGGGGAACAGATTGAACTGCTGGAACACCATTCCGATCCGTTGGCGCTGTCGCGCGACGTCGGTGGGTGCCAGCTCGATCAGGCGTGTCCCGCGCTTCTCGTAGCCGATCAGTGCACCGTCGAGCTCGATCGTCCCGGCATCGATCGTCTCGAGGTGGTTCATGCAGCGCAGCAGTGTCGTCTTGCCTGAGCCGGACGGGCCAAGAATGCACAGCACCTGGCCGCGGTCGACGGTGAGGTCGACTCCGCGCAGTACGTGATTGTGCCCGAGCCACTTGTGTACTCCCTGCACGGAGAGCAGCGTGTGATCGCTCATCGGATACCCCGCGCTATCGACCACCGAATGGTTCGTCGCGCCTCGTCACCGGCCAGTCGTCGTTCTATGAATCCTTGGCCGAGGGTGGCCAGGCTCGTGATCACGAGATACCAGATGCTCACCACCAGGAGCAGCGGGATGACCTCGAAGTTCTGGCCGTAGATGATCTGGGCCTTGTACAACAGGTCGCCCCCTCCGATGACGGCGACGAGTGCGCTGCTCTTCACCATCCCGATGAACTCGTTGCCCGTGGGCGGGATGATCACGCGCACCGTCTGCGGCAGGATCATGGTCCGCATTGCCCGCGCGGGAGTGAAGCCGATGCTGAGCGCGGCGTCGAGTTGGCCGCGAGGCACCGAGATGATCCCGGCCCGGACGATCTCGGTCATGTAGGCGCCCTCGTTCAGCCCGAGCCCGAGGATCGCGGCCGTGAATCCCGAGATCACGGCATTGGCTGACACGTAGTGGGACTGATCGGTGAACGGGAGGTAGAAGTTGATGCCCGGGATCAGGATCCCGACGTTGTACCAGAACAGCAGCTGGACCAGGAGCGGCACGCCTCGGAAGAGCCAGACATAGAACCCAGCGATCGACCGTAGGGCGAGATACCTGCTTCTACCTGCGAGCGCGAAGAGAACGCCGAGGACGATACCGATGATCATCGAGATGATGCTCAGCTCGAGCGTCGCGACGAGACCGGCCAGGATCGTCGGTGAGAAGAGGTAGTCCCAGACGACGCTCCAGCGCAGGTTCGGGTTGGTGAGGATCCACACGGTGCTGGCGGCGGCAACCACGGCCACCAACGTCGACAACACCCGCGAGAGCCACGCTCGCCGCTGGTAGGCCCGAATCCGAGGCGGCTCGCCGGGTTCCTCGACCGATTCGGCGCGAACGACGTGCGGAATCGTCGCTTCCGGGTTGTGAGGTTGAGCCTGCACGCGTTCCTCCGACCTGCCAGCGGCATCGAGTGTGGGATGGTCGAACGCTCAGCTGGACACGTCAGCCCCCTGGGCGAACTCGGCAAGTGTGCCGCCTACCCGGTCGAAATGGTCGTGGACCTCGGTGGACTTGGAGTGCTCGAGCATGAACTCGATGTCGTCTTCCGAGGGGCGGGGAAATGCCGAGCCCAGCGCCCAGGGGAACACCTGGTGCACCCAGAAGTACATCCTGCTCGCGTAGCGGTACCACGAGGAGAGTAGCGCGACGAGTTCATCCTTGGACGTCACGTCGTCGAAGGAGGCGACGATCGCGTGCACGAGTTCGGCGTACCGGACGAAGCCGCAGTAGGCAAGGAAGTCGGCGTTGATCATGTTGGTCCAGGCGAACAGGTCCTTGCACTGGTCGAGCGTGAAGCGCTCGTCGTCCATCGTGCGAAGGATCACGGCCGGAGTGATCCAGCTCGAGAGCGCTCGCATGTCTCCGTTGACGAAGACCATGTTGGAGAAGTACTGCCCGTGGGTGCCCGCGCCCGAAGGGAACACCCCCAGTCGCAGCGCGCGGACCTCGGGGGGTTCGGTGAGCCAGACTCTCTCAGTCTCGGCGTCCAGTCGTGCGATCAGCTCGCTAATCGTGTCCTTCATCTGCTCCTGCTCTCAGTGCGTTCGTTGGGTCCCCGGCTGAGGGTCGGGGTGAGTCTGTTGGCTGTCCTAGTTGGATCCGGCGGGCGTCTCCGAGACCGTCACGCGGACGCCCTCGTGAGTGAGGTAGTTCGCGTACCAGACCTCGCGACCGACCTTCGTCAACACGTCGAGGTCCTCCGCGCGCACCACGGCGACGGGCTCCGGTCCGGGCAGCGGCTCGGAGATCTCCCCGTAGTAGATGTCCATGGTCTTGTAGTTGTCGGTCATCAAGGTGACGCTGCCGCGCTCGTATCGGGTCAACGGGCGCTGGTCAGCCGCGAAGCAGCCGACCACCGTCGTCGGCGCATACATCTCTTCACCCGAGGACATCGCATGCAGCATCAGGGTCTCCAACGGGAGCTGGTTGACGAAGGCCTCGCACATCTCCTCGTTGTGATCCCACTGCATCTGCGCTTGCAGCTTGGCGTCGAGGTCGGGGAACTCGATCTCGATCCAGGTTGTCTTCTCGGTCATCTGGGTCTCCTCCCATGGGGTCTCTCGAAACCGCTCCCGGATCTTTCCGGCGCGGGGAACTGCTCGTGCGGTGGCGTACGTCCTTCAGCGCTGTGAACTCAGCCGACGTTCGGCAGCGGGTCTGACTCCTGCAGGTTGACGCCGGGTGCCTCAAGGATCAGATCGTCGAGGTTCCAGTGGGACATGATCTGCTGGTACTCGCCGCCGTCGAACACGCGCTGCAGCGCCTCGAGCAGCGCCTCTTGAAGTTGCGTGTTCTCCTTGTCGACCACGATGCCCATGTAGACGCGGGGAAGGATCTCAGGAGTGAACAGCGCTAGCTTGACTTTGCTCTCCTGCGCCTCGTAGGCGGCGGCCGCCGCGTCGGTGAGGATGAAGTCGATGCGCTTCGACCGGAGGCTCAACTGGATTTCGCCCACGCCGGGCAGCGCCTTGGCCTCGATCTCGGGCTTGCCATTGTCGGTGCAATTGGGGTTGAGGATGTCGTTGATCCAATCCTCATAGACCGTTCCGGTCTGGTAGGCGGTGCGCAGCCCGCACAGGGACAGGGGATCGTCAGTGACGCCTGCCTCGTTGGACTCGAGGGTGACCACGCCACCCATGCCATAGGCGTAGTCAACGAAGCTCACCACCTTCTCCCGCTCGGACGTATCGCTGATGCACTCCATCGCGACGTCGAAGCGACCCGACTGCACGCCCGGGATCAGGCCCGCGAACTGGGTGGGCTTCACTTCGACTTTGACACCCAGCTCTTCCCCGATCGCATTCCAGAGGTCGGGTTCGAAGCCGATGATCTCGGTCTCGCCTGGCTTCACGAACTCGCAGGGTGCATAGGACGGGTCCGTGCCCAGCACCAAGACGCCAGCTTCGCGGATGTTGTCGGGTAGCGCGATCTGGCTCTCGGTGCTCGTCGCTCCGTTGGTGGAGTCCGCCTCCTTGGCAGGATCCTCTGACTCCACCGAGCAGGCTCCGGCGATCGCCACACACGAAGCGGTGAGCAGAGCGGCTCGGATGCGGAGCGGGGCGCGGCGGCGTTGCGTTGACTGGTTAAGCATCTGGAGTCACTCCTGCTCTCATCAGGTGTCTCAATTATGAGACGACGACTTCCTCTCAGGGTTTCAGGAGTTCCACGATGTCAGCAAGAGCCAGTAACCACAAAGAATTCAGGACTTCAGACGCCACCGGGCTGATCTCTTCAATAGCGTGGCCTCTGTCCGATATGCTGGACAGATGAGGATTGCGAGCGATTCGGACAAGCCGCCTCGCGGATCGGCGCGGCCGCTCGCCGTGCTGACCCTGCTCGACGCCGAGCCGGGGTTGACCGCCAAGGCGATCGCCCGCCGGACCGGAATTCCCAAGTCCAGCATCCACAACCTGCTCAACGTTCTTCGGGACTGGGGCTTCGCGAGCTATTCGTTGTCGAGCCGGACCTGGTCGCTCGGCGACTGGGTGAATCCGTCCCACTCCAGCGCTTCCTCGATCCGAGAAGGGCTCGAGGTTCTTGAGCAGTTCGACCGCCGGCGCGTTTCGCTGAGCCTTGACCAACTCCATGCCGCGACCGGGATCAGCCCAGCCCGGCTGGAGCGCGCCGTCGCGGACTTGGAGGAGGCCGGCTACCTGACCGGGTCGGCGGGGCACTTCAGCCTGGGCCTGGGAGTCGTGCGCATTGCGTCTCGCGTCGAGCGTATCGAGAGGCTTCGAGAGACGGCCCGCCCCTTCCTCTTCTACCTGCGTGACCAGACGGACGAGACCTCCAACTTGCTGATCGAGGATCGCGACTCGGCGTTCTACGTAGAGCAGATTGACAGCACCCGACTCTTGCGCATCTCGGGTTGGGCGGGACGGTCGGTCCCCCTCGAGGGCACCGCCTCGGGCGCCGCACTGCGTAGCCGAGGGGGCGTGCACGTGCTGTCCTCACCGCAGGACGAGGTGACGGCCGTGGTGACTCGCGTCCTGGGCGTGCCTGATCCGCCAGCGGCTGTCTCGGTGACTGCGCCGACGTCTCGGGCGACTCCTGAGCGGGTCGCACTCTGGAAGGCCGCCGTCGCGGAGGCGGCCCAGGGGCTCTCGAGAAGCCTCAACGGCATCTCGGTCGCCCGTGCCTAGCGATCGCGCTTCACCGGCTCGCGCCGGCGCACCTCGGGTGCGGTGATGGGTCGTGTCGATGACATGATCGAGGCATGAGTGAGGCAGCGGAGCTCGCGCCGTCGGGCGTGGTGGTGGGAGACGACGGGTCGGCCAACGCGCGAGCGGCCGTCGAGTTCGCGGCAGAGGAGGCAACCAGGCGCGGCCTGCCTCTGCATGTCATCCGGTGCTACTCCCTGCTGACCGCGCCGCGGCCCGACGACCTGCCGTTCGGCTACGTCCCTTCCGAGGCCGAGCTCGGAGAGTCGCTCCGAGCTCACCTCGAGAAGCAGTGGGCGGGCCTGACCGCACCCAGCGTCGAGGTGCATGCCGTCGCAGCGCCCGCCGCCCAGACGCTGATCTCCGCCGGTGACACCGCTACCGTGCTGGTCGTCGGCGCCCGTGGTCAGGGCCGCCTTGAGGGCCTTCTCCTCGGCTCGGTGGCGGACAAGGTCGTCCGGCTGAGCTCCTGCCCGGTCATCGTGGTGAGGAGAACGCGCGATCTTCAGGGAACGTAGCGTGGATCCAGGCTGTTCAGTTCGCGCGAGGTGCCAGTCGGGTTGCGCGAGGTGCCAGTCGGGTTGCGCGAGGTGCCAGTCGGGTTGCGCGAGGTGCCAGTCCGGGTTGCTGGTGGCCTGTGGTCATCGATTGGGCCGAAACGGCATCCCGGCCCGTCTGCCGCGGTGCTGTGGTGGCTGAGGACCCCGGTAGACCGGCCACTTTGCCACCACAAGACCGCTGCAGACCCACGAACACCGCGGCAGACACGCCACCCGCACGCGAGGACCGAGGAGCACCAGCGACCCCGAAGGCGACCCCGGGACCGTGCGCGGTGCTGATCTGTCGTAGTTGCCGATATCGGTCAGCACCATCCATGGCCTGCCAACCGGCGAGTTTCATCCGACCTCGTCAAGACGCTTGATCCGGGTTGACAACCCATAGAAGCGTCTCAGGGCGTCATGGCCGAACGGACCATTCGGTCCCGACCGGCGGGGATCGCGACCGCGGTCTGAGCGGCGGCCAGCGCGGCGACCAAGATCAAGGTGGCCTGCCAGCTCCCGGTGCGCTGACCGAGGTAGCCAGCGACGACCGGCCCCGCCGCGGCGAACAGGTAGCCCAGAGACTGGGTCATGCCGGACAGCTGGGTGGTCTCCTGGTGGTTGCGCCCGCGGAGACTGATCAAGGAGAGCGCCACCACCAGTGAGGACCCGCTGCCGAATCCGGCGACGACCACCCACAGCAGCGCCAGGTCGGGCACGAACACTAGACCCAGCGCGGCGATGACAACCGGGACACTCGATGTCACGGCAGCCACGACCTGGTTGTCAGGGCGCCGCATCAGCCGGGGGATCGCCAGGCCCGCCAGCAGTCCGACAAGCTGATAGCTGAACAGGTGCAGCCCGGCCTCTCCCGCGGAGAGGCCGGCCGAGGTCTCGATGGTGGGCAGCCAGGTCACCATCACGTAGAAGATCGTGGACTGCAGACCCATGAACGCCGTGAGAAGCCACGCCATCGGCTGTCGCCACACGCTCACCGGCGGGCGGCCATGACTCGGCTCGGACTCCACCACGCGGGCCTTGGAACGGGCGCGGGGCAACCACAGCACTGCGACGACGAGGGCCGGTAGCGCCCAGAAGCCGAGCGCCCCCCGCCAGTCCGTCGCAGCGGCCAGCGGCACCGCCACCGCGGAAGCGACGGCCGCGCCGACTCCCATGCAGGCCGAGTAGATGCCGGTGGCGCGGGAGACGTTCGAGGCGTAGTCCTGTTTCACGATCGCCGGCACCAGCACATTGCCGACGGCGATCGCGGATCCGATGACCAAGGTGCCGAGCCACAGGCCGACCTGGCCGGTGTAGGAGCGGAGTCCGATGCCGCCGGCGAGGACCAGCAGCCCGGCCAACATGGCGCGGTCGGCGCCCCATCTAGTGGAGAGCTGGTGCACGAGCGGGGAGACCACGGCGAACGCGACCAGTGGCAGCGCCCCGAGCAGACCCAGCATCCCCTCGCTGAGTCCCTCGTCATCGCCGATCTGCGGCAGCAGCGGTCCGACCACGGTGAGCGAGGGCCGCAGATTCAGGGTCACCAGGAAGACCAGGGCAGCGATCACCGGCGCCCATCGCTGAATCCGGCCCTCCCTGGCGTCCCCGGTGGACGACCTTGGTGTCACGAAGGGGCCGTCAGCTGGGGTGCCATCACCGAGATCAACTCGTAGGCCACGTGTGCGGCAGCGATGCCGGTGATCTCGGCATGGTCGTACGCCGGCGCGACCTCGACGATGTCGGCACCCACCAGGTGCAGCCCTGCCAAGCCGCGCAGGAAGGCGAGCAACTCGCGTGAGGCGAGCCCGCCCGCCTCTGGCGTGCCCGTGCCGGGCGCGAAGCCGGGATCGAGCACGTCGATGTCAACCGACACGTAGATCGGTCCCGATCCGAGCCGCGCTCGCATCCGCTCGACCAGCGTCGATACCGGCAGGGTGAGCAGGCTATCGGCGGTGATGATCTGGAAGCCCAGGGCACCGTCTTGGACCAGGTCGTCAGCGGCGTACAGGGGACCGCGAATGCCCACGTGCAGGCACCGCTCAGGGTCGAGGAGGCCCTCCTCGCTTGCCCTGCGGAACGGCGTCCCGTGGGTGTACGGCGCCCCGAAGTAGGTGTCCCAGGTGTCCAGGTGGGCATCGAAGTGAAGCACGCCGATCGGGCCGTGTGCCGCGGCCGCAACACGCAGGAGCGGCAGCGCGATGGTGTGGTCACCGCCCAGGGTGAGCAGTCGCGTTCCTCCCGAGGAGAGGTCGCCTGCGCCCGCTTGCACCTCGGTGATCGCGGCGTCGATGTCGAAGGGGTTCACCGCGATGTCGCCGGCGTCGGCGACTTGCTGGTGGGCAAAGGGGGCCAGCTCCAGCGCGGGGTTGAAGGGGCGTAGCAACTTGGAGGCTGCACGGATGTGGGCCGGGCCGAACCGGGCGCCTGGTCGATAGCTGACCCCACTGTCGAAGGGGACACCGACCACTGCGATGTCTGCGTGCGAGACCTGGTCCAGGCGAGGCAACCGGGCGAAGGTCGGTGTGCCTGCGAAGCGGGGGACCCGGGAGGAGTCCTCAGGTCCGAGAATGTCGGCCACGCTCACTCCTTCGTCTCTGGTCCGCCGGACGATGCCTGGCTGGCGACATGGTCGCTGATGGCGTCGAACATCGCCATTGCGGCGTTGCCCTTGTCGTCATCGAGGGGGAGCGGCCAGCCGGAGAACTTGACGCCGACGACGCCCGTCACTCGGTTGAGGTAGACGAACTGACCGTGGATCCCGCGGCAGTGGGCCACGTCGCGGCTGGCCGAGGGAAACCAGAACTGACTGCGATACATGCCGCCCGGCATCAGATCGGCATGCGGACCTGCCGCGCAAGCCTCGGCTGAATCCGGGCCGCCGGCGTAGATGTCGTCGACCCAGGCCTGGGACAGCACCCGCTGTCCGGTGAGGGACACACCCCCGGAGACGACCATCGCCCCGAACCGGGCGAGGTCACGCAGGGTCGCGCAGATGCCGCCGTCGAACATGCCGGTGCCCTCGGCGTCGACGGTGATGAACGCGTCAGCCTCCGTGCCGAGCGGACCCCAGAGCAGCTCGCTGGCCACCTCGGGGAAGGGGCGGCCGGTGGCGCCCTCGATAACCCAGCCTAGGACGTCCGCTTCGCAGCTGCGATAGTCGAACGGCCCTCCGTGCGGCCGCTCCGCCCACAAGGAGATCAGGAACTCGCGCAGGGTGCGCGGGCTGGTCGGACCCAGGGAGGGAGCCCAGCCGACGGCGGCGTCGAGCTGGCGGACCTCGGCCTGCGGGTCGAGATACTCCTCGGAGAAGTGGATGCCGCTGCGCATGTCGAGAACGGTGCGCACGCCGGCACCGGCGTACCCGCTCGGCGCCAGCTCGGGGACGTAGTCAGTCACGGGTGCCTCGACGTCGATCACCCCTCGGTCCACGAGCACGCCGAGCACGCTGGAGACCAGGGACTTGCTCACCGACATCAGGAGGTGTCGGGTGCGGGGAGTCATCCCGCCGAGGTAGGACTCCGCGAGAATCCGGTCCCCGTGGAGCACCATCCACGCATCGGTGTCGGTCGCCTCGACGATCTCCGTCACCGAGCGCACCGCACCGTCGGCGAGGGTCACCTCGACCGCCCCGAGGTCACCCAGCTCACCGACGGCGTCGACGAGGCCGACCGGGCTGGCTGCCCGCGGGATGGTCGCGACCGGGAGCACCTCGTCAAGGTGCTGGAAGGACCACCGCAACTGCCCGGGCTGCTGCCAGTTCGCCAGGGTCACCGGATCGGCGGGCAGCGTCTGCTCGGACATGGAGGTCGTCCTCTCGGGTCGGGTCTACCCGGGCATCCTGCCGGATGACCCGACCCCGAGCGCTACCGGGCGTCCGCCTCCGCACCTCTTGGGCGGGCTAGCTCGTCTTGGACGCCTTGGGCGGGATGCCGACAGGGTTCTCCTCGGGAGCGCCCGGCCGTTGCTCGGGTGGTGGATCCGAGGGCGGCTCGACCGGGCTGGTGTCAGCTACCCCGTCAGCACCCACCTGGCCTGGCCCGGAGTGCCCGACGCGTTCGCTGCTGACGCCCATCCCGCCTGCAAGGCCATGCTTGCCACCCGCGTTCGCGTTGCTTGCTCGGGTCGGGTGGACCTGTTCGTCGTCGTTCTCGGTCGTGCGTGCGTCTTCGGTCATGCCTGGGCGGTACCCCGTGTGGCGGCGTGTAACCGTATGCGTCGTGAGAGGTGACGTCTTCCCTACCTATCTTGACGAACCAGCGACACGTGTGACTGGCGGGACCGCAGCAGATCGCCGACTACCGGGATGCCGGCGACCCAGCCAGCAACCTCGACCACGGTCGCGCTTTCCGGCGTAGCTGCCATGTCGGTCGCCACCACCGGCGACCAGCAACCTGGCCACCGACCCGATCCGGAGCGCACTCACCCAGCGGGCCAACGCTAGCTACTCTCGGCGGTCAGGGGTGTGGCGATGTCCTCCAGCGACTCGCCCTCAGCCCGGACTCCGAGCACCGCCTCGGCGAGGCCACCGACGACCATCAGGGCTGCCCCGATGAAGTAGCCGATCCCGATCTGGGTGATATCCCCAGACGCGGACGCCCGATCGATCAGAGTGCCGAAGAGCAGAGGACCGGTGATGCCTCCGGCGGCGGTCCCGACCGCGTAGAAGAACGCGATGCACAGTGCGCGGGTCTCCATCGGGAAGATCTCGCTCGCAGTCAGGTAGGCGGCGCTGGCGCCGGCCGAGGCGAAGAAGAACACCACCGATCCCATCAGGGTCAGCGTGATGGCCGACAACCCGCCCAGCATCACACCGGTCACCGCCAGCAACACCCCGGAGATCAGATAGGTGCCGGCGATCAGCGGCACTCGCCCGATCGTGTCGAAGAGGCGACTGAGGAGCAGCGCGCCGGCGAAGTTGCTCACCGCGAAGACAGCGAGGTACCACCCGGTCTGGGAGACGTCCAAGAAGGTGCTCAGCGTGTCGCCGTAGGTGAAGAAGAACGCGTTGTAGAGGAAGGCCTGGCCCACGAACAGCGCGAAGCAGAGCCCGGTGCGGCGTGGATACTCGGTGACCACGGTGCGGGCGATCAGCGCGAGTCCGATCGTTCTGCGCTGTCGCACGGTGATCGACTTGCCCGGCTCGCTGAGCTCCTGCCCGGTCTGCTCCCGGACGGTGTGCTCGATGTCGTCGGCGATCTCGCCCGCGGCGTCCTCGCGGCCGTGGATGAACAGCCACCGAGGGCTCTCCGGCACATGTCTGCGGACGATCAGGATGCCAACGGCGAGCACCGCGCCGATGCCGAAGGCAAGCCGCCAGCCGATCTGTGCTGGGATCAAGGTGGGATCGAGGAGGGGGATCGTCAGCAGGGAGCCGAGCGCAGCGCCGACCCAGAACGACCCGTTGATGGCGACGTCGATCCGGCCGCGGTAGGCCTTCGGGATCAGCTCGTCGATCGCAGAGTTGATCGCGGCGTACTCACCGCCGATGCCACAGCCGGTGAAGAAGCGACAGCACAGGTACCAGGTCGGGTTCATCGAGAACGCGGTGAGCACCGTGGCGACGGAGTAGACGCCCAACGTGATCAAGAACAGCCGCTTCCGGCCGAAGCGGTCGGTGAGTTGACCGAAGAAGAGCGCCCCGATGCAGGCGCCGGCGACGTACGCCGAACCGGCAAGGCCCACCTGGAAGCTGGACATCCCGAGCCCGGTGTCGGTCGGCTTCAAGGCATTGGACATCGACCCCACGATGGTCACCTCGAGCCCGTCGAGGATCCACACCAGGCCAAGGCCGAACACGACCATCCAGTGCCACCGTGCCCACGGCAGTCGATCGAGTCGGGCCGGGATCTGGGTGGTGACGCGACCCATCTCCGCTTCCGCTGCCATCGCGTCCCCTTTCCGCGAATCTGCTGCAAGAGCGGAGCACCCAGGGGTCACCCCACTCCACTGTTTGAGTCCGGTAGGGCGGGTCAGCGGAAGATGCTGTATCCGCCAGGCCCGACGGCCAGTCCGACGACGATGAGGGCGATGCCCCAGAGGATCTCTCGGCGGACCAGTGCGACGATCCCGCCGATCACCAAGATGACGGCGATCAACCAGAGGACGAATCCCATGGGGTGCTCCCTTCATGCGTGCGGTTGGCAAGGCCCCTGCGGTCTGCAGGGCGCCTTGCGGCTTGTCGCGTGACCAGTACCCACGAACCTCCGCCGCATCCGGGGATATCGCGACATTGCCTCCGCCGCGCTCCGGGTTGATGATGGTCGGATGTGCGCCAGCCTGCTCGAGGTCATGCGAGCCGGCCCGGTGATCCTCGACGGGGGGCTGGCGACCAGGCTCGAGGAGCGCGGCCACGAGTTGACCGACGATCTGTGGTCGGCCCGGCTGTTGGTCGACGACCCAGCCGAGATCGTGGCCGCCCATCTCGACTACTTCGCCGCTGGTGCTCAGGTCGCGACGACGGCGTCGTACCAGGTCTCCTACGAGGGGATGTCCCAGCACGGCGTTGATCGAGCCGGGACCAACCGTCTGCTGCAACGCAGCATCGCCCTCGCCAGAGAGGCAGCGCTGACGTTCGACGACGACAGGCCGCGATGGGTGGCCGCTTCGGTAGGGCCGTACGGCGCGGCGCTGGCGGACGGTTCGGAGTACACCGGTGACTACGGGCTGACGGTGCAGCAGCTGCGGGCCTGGCACCGGCCGCGACTGGCGGTGCTTGCCGAGGGCGGAGCGGACGTGCTCGCGCTGGAGACTCTGCCATCGCTGGCAGAGGCGGAGGCTCTGCTGACCGAGATCGCTGGCACGGGCGTCCCCTGTTGGCTGTCCATGACGGCCGACGAGGACACCACGCGTCGGGGCGAGCCGATCGCCGAGGCGTTCGCGATGGCCGGCGACGTGCCCGAGGTCATTGCTGTGGGAGTCAACTGCTGTGAGGCGATCGCCGCACGGGCGTTGGTATCACAGGCTGCTCGACTGTCCGGGAAGCCTGTGGTCGTCTACCCCAACAGTGGCGAGGGCTGGGACGACTCGACGCGATCCTGGATCGGCGAGGGCGACTTCAAGCCCACGGCGGCGCGAGACTGGGTGCGTGACGGTGCGCGCCTGGTCGGCGGCTGCTGCCGGGTTGGACCCGAGCAGATCGCCGGGATCGCAGACGCCCTTCTCGAGCCGGTCTGAGCTCAACGGTGGGTCCCGTCAGGTGATGGTCAGCCCACCGTCGACCGGGATGGTCTGACCGGTGACGTAGCCGCCTGCGGGCGAGACCAACCACACCAAGGTGGCGGCGAGCTCCTGCGCCTCGCCTTTGCGCCCGGCCGGAATCCGAGCGCCCATCGCGTCCAGATAGCCAGCGGGGTACTGATCGGTCATCTCGGAGGCGAAGAAGCCAGGCGCCAGCGCGTTGACGCGGATGCCTTTGCGGCCGGTCCACTGCTGAGCGAGGTCGCGGGTCAGTCCGATCAGAGCCGCCTTGCTGGCGGCGTACGCCGCCTGCGGCAGTCCCGCTGTGGTGATCCCGAGGATCGAGGAGATGTTGACGATGCTGGCGCCCTCACCCATCACCCGGCCGCAGGCCTGCGCCATCCAGTAGCAGCCGTTCAGGTTGACGTCGATGACTTGGCGGAACTGTTCGGGCGTCTCACGAGTGGCCGGGACGGCGGTGCCGATGCCGGCGTTGTTGACCAGGATGTCCACCCTGCCGAAACGCTCCATCGTCGCGTCCACCAGCGCCTGACACTGCGCGGGGTCGGCGACGTCGGTGGCGACGGCGATCGCCTCCCGGCCGGCCGCCCTGACCAGTTCCTGGGTGTCGGCGAGCCGGTCCGCCCGACGGGCGCCCAGGGCCACATCGGCGCCGGCCTCGGCGAGCGCCTGGGCAAAGGCCACTCCCAGACCGCTTGAGGCGCCGGTCACGATGGCTACCTTGTCGTCGAGTCTGAACAGATCACTGATCATGGTGCGGACTCTAGCGAGCGGGGCGCGGCACTGGTGTGGGACGTCGGGGCAGCCGCCGCACCGAGCCCGACAGCAGGGTGAGCAGTGACACGGCCACGATGGCGAGCCCGGACGCGACCTGAACGGACTGGTAGCCGAATGCCGTGCCGACCGGCCCAGCGGCCAACTGGCCCACGGGCACGGCGATCAGGGAGCCCAGCATGTCGTAGGAGAAGGCCCGCGACAGCATCGTCTCGTCGATGTTCTCCTGCATGGCCAGGCTCCAACCGATCCCGAAGATCTCGATCCCAGCGCCGGCGATGAAGGCGGCCAGCACCAGCAGGCCCAGCTCGGGTCGTGACCCGATCACCAAGACCGGGATGCCGTAGAGAGCGGTGCACAGCATGCCCGCCAACAGCGGTCGTCGGATCGGCATGCGCAACATGACGATGCTGGTCAACAACAACCCGACGGCCTCGGCCGACAGCACGTAGCCCCAGCCCTGGCGACCGATGGTGTCCTGGGCGACCAGTGGCCCCAACGTGGCCCAGGCGCCCGAGTGCAGGGCGTTGATGACCCCGAACGCGAGGACCACGACCCAGAGCCAAGTGGTGGTTCGGAAGAACGCCCATCCCTCCTTGAGCTCGGCAATGGTGTTGCTCGTTCTGCCCGTGGAGGTTCGCGGCGGGATGGTGACGGGGAGCAGCATCAATGCCGCCACCAGCCAGGTCGCCGCATCGATGGCCAGCGCCCATCCCGATCCGATGGTCACCACGATCAATGCGCCCAGCGTCGGCCCCAGGATCGTCAACGCGTTGCGCGACAACGAGCTCAGTGCGTTGGCCGCCTGCAACTGCTCGCGCGGCACCAGCTGCGGCAGGATGGCCAGCATCGCTGGCCACGCCATCGACGACACCGCACCGTTCACAGCCGTCAGCACCAGCAGCTGCCACAGCTGAGCGCTGCCAGTCAGCACGAGGAGTGCGATCAGACCTTGGGTGGCCGCCGAGGCGAGATTGGAGACCTGCAGCACGAGCGTGCGAGGGAACCGATCGGAGATCACGCCGCCATAGAGGAGCAGCACCACCATCGGGATGGAGTGCGCCGCCAGCACCTGCCCCAAGACGACGGCTGAGTCGTGTAGATCGAGCACCGCGAACGTCAACGCGATGCTCGCCATCGTCCCGCCGAGCATGTTGACGAAGCGTGACCCGAAGTACCACGCGAAGTTGGCCGACCGCAGCGGTGCGAAGCCGTCCCGCCAGGTCATCGCAGCACGCTATCTGCTGCGTGCTTTCGAGATCGGATGACCCGCCGCTCGATCCCGCTGCCACGGATGGTGGTTCCGGTCCGGGCCGAACCCCGCTAACGTCCGAACATGATCTCGGTCCTGCCTCTCGCTGCAACGCCCCAGCTTTCCGACGCTTCCAACCTGCAGCTCACCCTGGCTGCGCTGGCAGGCATCGCCGCCGTGGTCGTCTTGATCACGGTGGTCAAGCTGCATCCGTTCATCTCGCTGATCCTCGGCTCTGCGGTGGTCGCCCTGGTTGCTTGGATCCCGGGTGCGCTGGCGGTGCAGAGCTTCACCTTCGGGGCGATCAACCCCAACGGCGGCTTCGCCGGTACGGCGGGCTCAGTCGCGCTGCTGATCGCACTGGGCGCCATGCTCGGCCAGATCCTGATCGACTCCGGCGGCGCCAACCGGGTCGTCGACACGATCAGCGACCGGCTCAGCGGCTCGGTGCTGCCGTGGGGGATGGCGCTGATGGCCGCCCTCATCGGCCTACCGATGTTCTTCGAGATCGGTGTGGTCATCTTGGTGCCGATCGTGCTGATGGTCGCCCGTCGGTCGGGGCAGCGGCTCATGCTGATCGGCATCCCCGCCCTGGCCGGTCTCTCGGTGCTGCACGGTCTGGTGCCCCCGCACCCCGGCCCCGAGGTAGCGATCTCGTCGTTGAACGCCGACCAGGGACGCACCCTGCTCTTCGGCCTGGTCATCGCCGTACCGACGCTGATCATCTGCGGACCGCTGCTGGCGCGCTTCATCGACCAGTTGGTGCCGCTGGAGGCGCCACCGCTGCCGGAAGGCGCCGAGGACAACGCCGAGCTGCACACCGGGGCGACCCGTCGTCCCGGGTTCGGCCGCTCGGTGGCGATGCTCCTGCTGCCGGTCGCTCTGATGCTCCCGGCGGCGATCATCAACCTGTCCGTCCATGACCCCGAGAACCAGGTCCGGCAGATCCTCGACGTGATCGGCACCCCGTCGGTCGCCCTGCTGATCACCGTGTGCGTGGCCTACTTCGTGCTCGGCCTTGGTAGCGGCATGACCAGCGGCCAGGCCAGCGACGCGCTGGGCCGCGGCCTTCCCGGCATCGCCGGCATCATGCTGATCGTCTGCGCTGGCGGCGGGTTCAAGCAGGTGCTGGTCGACGCGGGCGTCGGGAACGTGATCGCGGACTGGGCCACCGACCAGAACATCAGCGTGTTGGTGCTGGGCTGGCTAGTCGCCGTCGGCATCCGGCTGGCCACCGGCTCGGCAACGGTCGCCACGGTGACCGCAGCCGGCATCGTCAGCGGCCTGGGCGCCGACCTCTCGGCCAACCACCTCGCGCTGCTGGTTTTGGCGATCGGTTGCGGATCGCTGTTCTTCTCCCACGTCAACGACGCCGGCTTCTGGCTGGTGAAGGAGTACTTCGGGATGACCGTGGGTCAGACGATCAAGTCGTGGTCGCTGATGGAGACCGCGATCTCGGTCGTCGGCTTCGTGCTGGTGATGCTGCTGAGCCTGGTCACCTAGCTCTAGCTCCGTGAGGACCGGAGCAAGAGCCGTCAGAGAGGAGCCGTCGAGCACATGGCACGCGGGATCGCGCTGGAGGACGCCGTACCTCCGCTGGTGATCGCCCTCGACGTCGGCTCGACCGCCTGTCGGGGAGCGTTGTACGACGCCGTCGGCAGGCCGGTGGACAAGCGGGTGAAGACGCCGCACGCGTTCACCTCCGCGCCCGACGGCACGTCGGTCATCGATCCGGACCAGGTGGCGAGCGAGATCATCGGGTTGCTCGACCAGCTCGCTGCTCGGGTTGAGCCCGGGACGGTGGGTGGGATCGCTTTCGACACCTTTGCCTCGTCGCTGGTCGCGGTCGATGACAACGGCCGGGCACTCACGCCGTGCTTCACCTACGCCGACGGTCGCTGCGCCGCCGAGGTCGACGGGCTTCGCGAGGAGGTCGACGAGCTGGAGCTCCAGCAGCGCACCGGGACTCGCATCCACAGCAGCTACTGGCCGGCCCGGCTGCGTTGGCTGACCCGCACGGAGCCGGGCCTGCGCGCTCGGCAGTACCTGTCGCTCGGTGACTACGTCTACCGGCGTGTCCTCGGTGAGACTTTCACCGGCACCTCCACGGCGGCGTGGACGGGGCTGATCGACCGGCGCAGCTGTGACTGGTCACCAGAAATGGTCCGGCTCAGCGGCATCGAGGTGGATCAGCTGCCACCCATCCGGCACCTCGACGAACCGTTCGAGCCGACCGGCGAGAGCGCTCGGCAGGTCGCCCAGCGGTGGCCGGCGCTTGCCGGCGCCCAGTGGTTCGCACCCGTCGCGGACGGGCTCTCGGCCAACGTCGGCCTCGGCGCCAGCGACGCCACCATGATTGGGGCGAGCGGTGCCACCAGCGGCGCCCTGCGGGTGCTCGTCGACCGGTTGCCGGCCGACCTGCCGACGGGGCTGTGGTGCTACGCGGTCTCCCGGGACCGATGGCTGCTCGGGGGAGCGCTCAACGACGTGGGCCGGGCCACCGACTGGCTGGACGCCAACCTCGACCCGGCGCGGCTCGCTGATGAGCGGGTGAGCGCGGCGTTGCTCGCCGATCCAGTGCCGGGCACGCCCCTGGTGCTGCCTTTCCTGACCGGTGAGCGCAGTACGGGTTGGGCAAGCGACGCGCGCGGGATCCTGGTCGGAGTGACTGCCGCGACTGGTGCGATCGAGCTCTATCGTGGGATGGCCGAGGGGATCGCGCTGAGCTTTGCCCGCGTTGCCGCCGAGCTTCGAGCTGCCTCGCCTCGTGCGGAGGGAGTTGCCGCCGGTGGACGGGTCGCCGTGGCTAGACCAGAGTTGTTCCAGATCGTCAGCGATGTGGTCGGGGTGCCGATCAAGATCGTCGACGCCAAGCGGTCCACGCTGCTGGGCACTGCCCACCTCGCGCTCGACACGCTTGCGCCTGGCCGCGAGCGGTACCAGTTCTCACCCGGTCACACCTGTGAGCCGGTCGCTGGCCGCGAGCAGTACTACGCGGAGCGGCTCGCCGACTTCGAGCGGGTGTACGACGCCCTCATCCGGCGCTAGCAGGCCCCCGGCTTTGCTGTCGATGGGCCGGTGTTCGGGAGGTTTGCTTCGGGTCGGCTGGTTTCCGGCTCACTGTCTGCTGTGGTTGCTCCCGACAGGGCAGCTACCGGGAGAGGCGGTCCTTCCGTTTCGGCTGGCTTCCGGCTCACGGTCGCTCGGGGGGTGGTGGGCGGTTCACCGTTTGTGCTGATACTGCATCCCGCCTGCTCTCGGGGGTGGCTGGGGTGTCGTTTGGGCCCCATCGGTGTTGTCGTTTCGGTCCAATCGGCGTGATCTCGGCTCCGTGTCGTCTGGAGGGTCGTCGATTGTTCCGAAACTGCACGAAATCCACTCGGATCCTTGCAGTTTGCGCCCAATCGGTGGGGTCACGACGGCCCCTCCGGGCTGAAGTGCACCGTTTGTTCCGAAACGGCATCGGCGATTGTGCTGAAACGGCAGAACCACCCGTCTGGTGCGTGGTTGTGGGTGCTGAGGGCCTGGTAGAGGAGGAACTCGGTACCCATAGGGGAGCAGGAGACGCCGCAGCCCAGCCGCAGCCCCGCGGGAGATGGGTCACCGGAACCGACAAGGGAGCTGGTGGGCCTCACCTGGGGGTGGCCGCTTGGCGGCGGCGCGGGCGGAGCCCGTGCCGACAACCGCGCCGTGGAGCCGACCGTCAGGGGCCCGCGGTCAAGGACGCCCGTAGGGGCGCCGCGCGCAACCGGCGCGCGCGGAGCCCTTCGCTGGGGCCGGTCGGCTACGCGCGGCCACCACCAACCTGCTCCCCGGCGAAGCCACATCCGCCCCACCGCCGGACTCATAGTTGTAGGAGTCGGTC
>JBDHZT010000044.1:0-28616 GCA_039811985.1 Nocardioidaceae bacterium
CTCACGCTGGCGATCAGCGGCAGGCGGCCGATGAACTCGGGGATCAGACCGAACTTGGTGAGGTCCTCGGGGCGCACCTGGACGAGCAGGTCGTCCGCCTCCCGCTCGGCGGCCCCCCGCACCTCGGCGGTGAACCCGAGCGTCTTCTTGCCGACCCGCTGCTCGATGATGTGCTCGAGGCCGGAGAACGCGCCGCCCACCACGAACAAGATGTTGGTGGTGTCGATCTGGATGAACTCCTGGTGGGGGTGCTTGCGGCCGCCCTGCGGCGGCACCGAGGCGGTGGTCCCCTCCAAGATCTTGAGCAGTGCCTGTTGGACGCCCTCTCCGGAGACGTCGCGGGTGATCGACGGGTTCTCCGCCTTGCGGGCGACCTTGTCGATCTCGTCGATGTAGATGATCCCGGTCTCGGCCTTCTTGACGTCGTAGTCGGCGGCCTGGATCAGTTTGAGCAGGATGTTCTCGACGTCCTCACCGACGTATCCCGCCTCCGTCAGAGCGGTGGCGTCGGCGATCGCGAACGGCACGTTGAGCATCCGCGCCAAGGTCTGGGCGAGGTAGGTCTTGCCGCAGCCGGTCGGGCCGATCACCAAGATGTTGGACTTGGCGACCTCGACGGTCTCGTCCTTGGAGTGCTTGCCGCTCAACGGCTGCAGGCCTGCCTGAACCCGCTTGTAGTGGTTGTAGACGGCGACGGCCAACGACTTCTTGGCGTGCTCCTGACCGATGACGTAGGCGTTGAGGAACTCGAAGATCTCGCGCGGCTTGGGCAGCTCCTCGAGGCTGACCTCGGCGCCCTCGCTGAGCTCCTCCTCGATGATCTCGTTGCACAGCTCGATGCACTCGTCACAGATGTAGACGCCGGGACCGGCGATCAGCTTCTTCACCTGTTTCTGGCTCTTCCCGCAGAAGGAGCACTTCAGCAGGTCCCCTCCGTCACCGATGCGTGCCACGTGTGGTCCCTTTCGGATCGTGCGAGGACGGGAGCCTCGAACCAAGCTGCAAACCCCGCCACGGTACCCCGACCGGGGCCCCATCGGGGCCCTGGACACGGGAAACCGGGCGCGTCATGTCGCCGCCAAGCCGCTCTCAGGCCAGCGCCGGAGTCGTCTTGAGGGACTCCAGCACGGAGTCGATCAGGCCGTATTCGACGGCCTGATCCGCGGTGAGGATCTTGTCACGCTCGATGTCGTGACTGACCTCCTCGATCGACCGGCCGGAGTGCTCGGAGATCATCTTCTCCAGCAATTCACGCATCCGCAGGATCTCGTTGGCCTGGATCTCGATGTCGGAGGTCTGCCCGAAGGTGCCCTCGGTATAGGGCTGGTGGATCAGGATCCGGCTGTTCGGCAAGGCGAGCCGCTTGCCGGCGGTGCCCGCCGCCAGCAGGATCGCCGCCGCGGACGCGGCTTGGCCGATGCAAACGGTCTGGACATCTGGCTTGATGAACCGCATCGTGTCGTAGATCGCGGTCAACGCGGTGAAGGAGCCACCGGGTGAGTTGATGTAGATACTGATGTCCTGGTCGGGGTTCATCGACTGCAGGCAGAGCAGCTGGGCGATGACGGCGTTGGCCACGTCGTCGGAGATCGGCGTGCCGAGGTAGATGATGCGGTCCTCGAACAGCTTGGCGTAGGGGTCGATGCGGCGGAAGCCGTAGGACGTCCGCTCCTCCCACTGCGGGATGTAGTAGTTCACGCCTGGCCCTCCTCGCTCTGGTGCGCCGGGCGGCCCTGATCGGCGGCCTCCCGCGCACTGGTGATCACCTGGTCGATGAAGCCGTACTCCAGCGCCTGGTCGGCGGTGAACCAACGGTCGCGGTCGGCATCGGTCTCGACCTGCTCACGCGACTGGCCGGTGTGCTCGGCGATCAGGTCGAGTAGGACCTGCTTGATGTGCAGCGACTGCTGTGCCTGGATCTTGATGTCGGAGGCCGAACCACCCATGCCCGAGGACGGCTGGTGCATCATGATCCGTGCGTGCGGCAGCGCATAGCGCTTGCCCTTGGTGCCGGCGCAGAGCAGGAACTGCCCCATCGACGCGGCCAGGCCCATGCCCACCGTCGCCACGTCGTTGGGGATGTAGTTCATGGTGTCGTAGATCGCCATGCCGGCGTCGACCGAGCCGCCGGGGCTGTTGATGTGCAAGAAGATGTCTGCCTCGGGGTCCTCCGCCGAGAGCAGCAGGAGCTGGGCGCAGATGGCGTTGGCGTTCTGGTCGCGCACCTCGGAGCCGAGGAACACGATGCGCTCGCGCAGCAGGCGCTGATAGATGTGGTCGTCAAGGCCGTACGTCGGGACGCCGCCGTCCATGGTCGGGCCGTTCATCGTGGGATTCGGGTACACGACAGCGACCCTAGCCGGAACCGCGGACGGTTCCATGGTGAAGACCGCCCTGTTCGCCCAGGGCGGATTTTCACTCCGCGGTGGTCTCCTCGGCCGGAACTTCTGCCCCGCTGTCCGTCTCGGCCTCTGCCTCGGGCTCACCGATGGTGCCGTCGGGACGCAGGTTGGCCAGCTCGACGTGCTCACCCGAGGCGTCGGTCACCACGGCCGACTCCACGATCGAGGCGAGCGCCTTGCCGCGCAGGATCTCCTGCACCAGCTCGGGGATGTGGTTGTGCTCGAACATGTGGTTGGCGAACTGCTGCGGGTCCTCGCCGGACTGCTGGGCACGACGCACCAGGTGCTCGCTCAACTCCGCCTGGTCGACCCCGAACTTCTCGGTGGTAGCGACCTCGTCGAGCAGGAACTGTGCCGTGACGGCGTCGCGGACGCGACGCTCCAGGTCCGCCTCGAACTCCTCGACGGTCTGGCCCTCGTCCTCGAGGTACTGCTCCATAGTCATCCCGGCGTAGGCGAGCTGCTGCTCGACGCTGGACCGGCGGGCGTTGAGCTCGTCGGTGACCAGCGCGTCGGGAAGGGGGATCTCGACCCGCTCCAGCAACGCGTCCAGCACGGCGTCGCGAGCGGCGGCTGCCTGCTCCAGGCGGGCGCCACGGCCGAGCCGCTCACGGACGTCCTCGGTGAGCTCGGCGACCGTGTCGAACTCGCTCGCCAGCTGCGCGAAGTCGTCGTCGACCTCGGGCAGCTCCTGCTCCTGCACCTGGGTGACGGCGACGGTCACCTCGACCTCCTCGCCGACCAGGTCGCCACCGACCAGCTGGGAGGTGAAGGTCTTCTCCTCGCCGGCCGACATGCCGACCAGGGCCTCGTCGAGTCCGTCGAGCATGCCGCCGCGGCCGACCTGGTAGGACATGCCGGTCAGCTCGGCGCCCTCGACACCTTCCCCGTCCTTGGTCGCCTTGAGGTCGATGACCACAAAGTCGCCGTCCTCGACCGAGCGCTCCACGTCCTTGAGGGTCGCGAACCGCTCGCGGAGCACCTGCAGCTGCTCCTCGACGTCGGCGTCGGTCACCGTGGCGTCCTCGACACTCGCCTCGAGGCCGGCGTAGTCGGGCACGGTGATCTCCGGCTTGATGTCCACCTCGGCGGTGAACTCGAGGGTCTCGTTGTCCTCGAAGCGGGTCACCTCGATCTCGGGTTGCGCCAGCGGGACCAGGGAGTTCTCTTGGAGCGCCTCGACGTACTTCTGCGGGACCACTTCGTTGATGGCCTGGTCGAGCACCGCACCACGACCGACGTGCCGGTCGATCATCAGCGGGGGCACCTTCCCGCGCCGGAAGCCCGGGACGTTGATCTGCTTCGCGATCTGCTGGTACGCCGCGTCGAGGCTCGGCTTGAGCTCCTCGAAGGGCACCTCGACGGTCAGCTTGGCCCGGGTCGGGCTCAAGGTCTCGACGGCGCTCTTCACAGGTGGTCTCCGATCGTTGGTCGTGCTGGTCAAAGGGTCGGGGCGACAGGACTCGAACCTGCGATCTCCTGCTCCCAAAGCAGGCGCGCTAGCCACTACGCTACGCCCCGCCGACAGGCCCGGACCGGGGTCCGAACATGCCGCGAGCGGATGACGGGAATCGAACCCGCGTAGCCAGTTTGGAAGACTGGGGCTCTACCATTGAGCTACATCCGCAGTCGGTCACCCGGCGTCGCTACACCGAGGGAAATCCGCGGGTGTCATGGTGCCACACCCGAGGGTTCAGCCCCCAACCGGCGCTGCTCCCACCGGGCCGGTTCAGCGCCGATGGATCATGATCAATGCGCGGTCGTCGTTGCGCGAGCCCAATCCGTCCACGAGGCGATCGGCGCCCTTCTCGAAGTTGCCGCGCAGGTCCCGCTCGGCCTGACCCACCAGCCGGTCGATGCCCAAGTTGATGTCCCGGGTCGGTGTCTCGACCATGCCGTCGGTGTAGAGCAGGATCACGTCACCTGGTCGGACGATGCTCCGGGTGCCGGTGAACTCGGCGTTGGGAATCAGCCCGAGCAGGGGGCCCTCGGTGTCGTGCACCGACCAGCGGCCGCTGCCCGCGGTGAGCTGGACGGCCGGTGGGTGGCCCGCAGTCCAGACCCGGGCCTCGCCCGTCTTCAGGTTCAAGGACAGGTGGACCGCAGTGGCGAAGCCCTCCTCCCAGTCCTGCTGGATCAAGAACTCGTTGGCTGCCGGGAGGAAGTCCTCGGGTCGCAGGGCACCGAGCAAGCCGCCGAACGCGCCGGACAACAACAGGGACCGAGTGCCGGCCTCGTCACCCTTGCCGGACACGTCGACGAGGACGACGTCGAAGCGGTCGCCGTGGTGGGGGCGTGAGGCAACCACGAAGTCTCCGGCGAACGGCGAGCCACTGGCCGATCGCAACGCGCTCTCGGCCTCCCAGTCCGCGGGCAGGTCGGGCAGTCCACCGTGGCGGTTGATCCGGTCGCGGAGGTCCACCAGCATCGACTCCCCCCGCGCCCCGGCCACGCCCAGGCGGGAACGGCGGAAGGAGGAGAGCAGGATGATGAACCCGAGGACGAAGACGACGACGACCTCGAGCACGACCCGCAGCGACAAGCTGGGTTGGAGCGGTGAGACCACCGCGAGCCCCATCATGGTGGCGACCACGAACCACGGCAGCTCCCGCGGGCCCAGCGCCAGGTGGCCGATCAGCAGGGGCACCGCCACGATCGCCACCGGGATGTGCTCCGGCCACACCGCCAGAGCGACGATCGCGGCCAGGGTCGTCACCGCCAGAAGCACCAGGAGGTTGGTGTCGCCGGCGCGCCGGCTCCGCGTGAGCGCAGCGCGAACCCGGCCGCGGCGCACCGGAACGGCGGGCGCGGGCGCTCGGTCGACGCTCATCGTCGTTCCTCCGGCGGTCTGCATGGTTGTCTTCACTGTAGAGCCCGCGAGCGAAACGCACGTTGACATTGGGGACACCAGAAGGAGTTCCTGCCAGCCAGCACTCCGGTCCGGACCAGGCTGCCGCACACCAGGCAGGGCTGCCCGTCCCTCCGGTAGACGTAGACCTCGCCGCCGTGGTCGTCGATCCGAGGCGCCCGGCCCATCGCCTCGGGCGTGTGCTCGGGCCGGACGGTGTCGATGCGGCCGATCCGCACTCCCTCCGCCATCAGCGCCATCAGATCGGTCCAGATAGCAAGGAACTGTCCGCGGCGCAGGGTGCGGCCCGGGCGAAGCGGGTGCATCCGGTGCCGGAAGAGCACCTCGGCGCGATAGACGTTGCCGACCCCGGCCAGCACCGCCTGATCCATCAACAGCTCACCGATGGGCCGATCCGAGCGAGAGATCTTCGCCCACGCCCGCATCGGGTCCGCGTCCGCCCGGAGAGGGTCGGGGCCGAGTCGCGCCAGCACGCTCTCGCGCGCGGCCGGGGTCACGAGTTCACACACGGTCGCGCCACGCAGATCGGCGTACGCGGCCGGGCGGTCCACGGTCACCAACCGCAACCGGACCGCGCCGACCGGCGCCGGCACCTCCGCGACGTCACGGTGCACGTCAAGCCCGCCGATCAGGCCCAGGTGGATGTGCACGACCCGATCGCCGGTGAAGTCGATGAAGAGGTGCTTGCCGGCGGAGTCCGCGCCTTCGACCACCGATCCGTCGAGCTCCTCGGCCTCCGCGGCGAACCGCCCCTGGGGCGAGCTGACCCGGGTCCGATGGCCGACGAATGCCTCGGTCAGCTGGGTCGCCAGACGCCGGAGGGTGTGCCCCTCAGGCATCGCCGCCTGCGGCACCCCCGGCAGCCGACTCGGGCAGCGGTGGCAACTCCTTGGTCGCTTCGTACTCCGCGAGCTGGGCGATCCGCCGAATGTGCCGCTCACCCTCGCTGAACGGCGTGGTCAAGAAGACCTCGACGAAGCGGGTCATCTCCTCCACGGTGTGCATCCGCCCACCGACGGAGAGCACGTTGGCGTCGTTGTGCTCGCGAGCCAACGAAGCCGTCTGCTCGGACCAGGCCAGCGCGCTGCGGATGCCCACCACCTTGTTGGCGGCGATCTGCTCACCGTTGCCCGACCCACCGATCACCACTCCCAGTGCGTCGACGCCACCGGCCTGATCGGTCGCGACTCCCTCGGCTGCGCGGAGGCAGAACACGGGATAGTCGTCCTCGGCGTCGTAGACGAACGGTCCGTGGTCGACCGGCTCGTAGCCATGCTCGGTGAGCCAACTGATCAGGTGGTCCTTGAGCTCCAAGCCGGCATGGTCGCAACCGAGGTGAACGCGCATGAGTCGATCAAACCAGATATCCGATGGCCCGTGACCGTGACCGTTGGCCAAGATGGTGGGCATGACCGACCAGCACTCCATCCAGATCGTCCGAGCCGACGACCCCGAACGGTTCATGGCGACTGATGAACTGGTGTGGTCCGGCGAGCCCAGCTCGTTGCCTGCGGCGGTCGCGCTCGAGCCACTGCCCGAGGATCAGCGCTTCGCGGCCATCGTGGAGGGCGCGGACCCTGGGAGCTACCCGGGCATCTATGGCGCCTACCCGCTCCTGCTCAGCGTGCCGGGTGGCCCGACCCCGCCGCGCCTGGTCGAGATCGCCGGTCTGACCTGGGTCGGCGTCCATCCGGACCATCGGCGCCGTGGCGTGCTCAGCGCCATGATGCGCGACCACCTCGACCGGGCCCGGGTCGAGGGCTACGCGGTGTCGGCCCTACACGCCAGCGAGCAGGCGATCTACGGGCGCTACGGCTACGGCATCGCTCTGACGGAGACCGAGGTTGCCCTGGGCCGCGGCACGACGCTGACCGCACCGCATCTCGACGAGGCGGCGGCCGCCGTACGGACCCGGACGGTCACCATCACGGAGCCCGGCCTGGCCGAACGGATGCGTGCCTGTGACCTCACCGTCGCCCGGACCGAGCCCGGGACGCTGATCCTGACCGAGGGCTTCTACCGCCGCGTCGCGCAGCTGACCCCGGCACAGCTGCGGGACCAAGAGCCGCCGCGGGTGCTGTTCGCGCAGCGTGACGGGGTCGACGTCGGCCAGGCGGTCTTCCGCCGCAAGCACAAGTGGGAGCGCGGCCAGCCGAACGGTTCGCTGACGGTGCGCTATCTGGCCGGTGACCCTGCGGTCAGGCTCGCCCTCTTGCGCCGCCTGCTCGACTTCGACCTCGTCGGCGAGGTGACCATCGAGGTGGTGGGGGTCGATGATCCCCTGTGGTCGTGGTTGTCCGGACCGCGGAGCGTCACGAACAGCTTCGTCTGCGACAACGTCTGGATCCGGCTGATCGACCTGCCTGCCGCGCTGGCCATGCGCGGATACGAGGGCAGCTGTGACCTCGTCGTCGAGGTCACCGACGAATTGTTGCCCGACAACGCCGGACGGTGGCGGCTGGTCGTGCGGGGCGGTGAGGCAACAGCCACCCGCACCACCGATCCCGCCGAGGTCGGCCTGCACGTTACCGACCTGGGCGCGGCCTGGCTCGGCGCGATCAACCTGGTCGCCCGGCATCGAGCCGGCGTGCTCGCCGAGCACCGGCCCGATGCCGTCGTCGAGCTGGATCGTGCGTTGCGTACGGCGCTCGCGCCGGCGCCGTGCGCCATCTTCTAGCGGATCACCGGGCGAGGACGCCGTTGAGGAACACCACCGTGTCGGCGAGGGCGAGCTCCGCGGCGTCGAAGACGTCGGGGTGGCGCCAGAAGCCATGGATCATGCCGGAGTACGCCGTCGGACTGACGCGACCGCCGGACAACTCGATCCGGCGGACGAGCAGCAGGTCCTCGTCGCGCAGGATGTCGTGCTCGGCGATCAGCACCTGGGTCGGCGGCAGGTCACCCAACCCGGCGGCGTCCAGCGGGCAGAAGTCGGGATCGTCGCGCACCACCGCGACCCGTTCCGGCCCTCCCGCATAGCTCTGCCAGTACCACTCCGCCTCGGCGGAGTCGAAGCCGTGCTCACCCTGGGTGCCCATCGAGGCGCCGCGTTGCTGCGGATCGATGAAGGGGTAGACCAGCACGGTGGCGGCGAACAGGCCGGGATCGCGCAGCGCGGCCACCAGGGCCAGGCTGCCACCTGCGGAGTCGCCGAGCGCTACCAGTCTGGTCGCGTCGAGGCCCAGCTCCTCCGCCGAGCCGGCCAGCCACCGGGCGGCGGCGGAGACATCGTCGTGGGCGGCCGGAAAGACGTGCTCCGGTGGTCGGCGGTAGTCGACGGCGAGCACTGCCAGACCGGTCCGGTTCGCAAGCCGTCGGGCCTGGGCGTCGTGGGTCTCCAGGTCACCGAACACAAAGCCACCACCGTGGGCGAAGACGATCGCGCCGCCCGACTCCCCCGTCGGACGGAACAGCCGGCACGCAACCCCGTCTGCGTCGAGATCGGTTGTCTGGGCCACCGGCTCGCGCCTCTCCTGGGCCGCCTCCACCTGCGCTGCCACCCGGCGTCGCTCGATCTCGACCGGGTCGGCGCCGACCACGCTGGGCTCGCTGGCCCATGCCTTGATCGCGGCTGCGGCCTGGGGGTGCAAGGTCATGCGGTTGAGGGTAGTGGCGTCGCGGCTGTCAGACTCCCGACATGGACGATCTGGTCGTCGAGCGCGTCCTGGTCGCCGTGGAGCAGGTCCCGCGCGGGCGCGTGGTCTCCTACGGCGACCTGGCGGAGTTGGTCGGCATCGGCCCCCGCCTGGTGGGCCGGGTCATGTCGCTCTACGGCGGCAACGTGACCTGGTGGCGGGTCACCAATGCCTCCGGCGACCTACCGCCGCACCTCCACGACGAGGTCCGGCCGCAGTGGGCGGAGGAGGGCATCACCTGGAAGCCCAACGGCCGCGGCTGTCGGATCAAGGACTTCCGGGCCGACCTGATCCGGCTCGCTGCCGACTACGAGTGTGCGATCGGCGACCTTGGTGAGCGCCACTAGCCGATCCGACCCAACTCCTCTTCGATGACCGCCGGGTCGAGCTTGGTGAAGACCGGGGTCGGCTTGGCCACAGGGGCGCCCACCGTGATCGGACGGGATGCCCACGGTGGCGTGCCGGTGTAGTCGCCGGTGATGACCGGATAGCTCTGCAGACCCGCGCCTGCACCAGGGTCGAGCTCGTCGACCTGCTCGATCCGCGGCATCGGCATCAACTCACCCTCGCCGCCGAGCACCTGGTGGACCTTGTTGGCCGAGTGGGGCAAGAACGGCGCCAGGATCGTGTTGCAGTCACTCACGCACTGCGCGGCCACATGGAGGACCGTCGCCAGCCGCTCGCGCTGGGCAGGATCCTTCATCTTGTAGGGTTCGGTGGCGGTGAGGTACTTGTTCACCTCGCCCACGACCCGCATCGCCTCGGCGATCGCCGCCCGCAGCTTGTGGTGCGCCAGCAGGTCGCCGACGGTGTCGAAACCGGCCCGGCAGGCGGCCAACACCGCCTCGTCGACCGGTTCCAGGTCGGCACGAGGCGGAATCTCGCCGAAGTTCTTCGAGAGCATGGTCGCGGTGCGGTTCACCAGGTTGCCCCACCCGGCGACCAGCTCGGAGTTGTTGCGCTGGACAAACTCGGCCCAGGTGAACGCCGCGTCAGAGCTCTCCGGTCCGGCTGCACAGATGAAGTAGCGCAGCGGGTCGGGGCCGTAGCGCTCCAACACGTCACGGACGTAGAGGACGTGGCCACGCGAGGAGGAGAACTGCTGGTCGCCCATGGTCAGGAACTCCGAGCTGACCACCTCGGTCGGCAGGTTGAGCCGACCGAACTCGCCAGGCTCGCCGCCGCGCGCCCCCTCGCCGTTGTAGGCCAGCAGCTCGGCCGGCCAGATCTGGGCGTGGAAGACGATGTTGTCCTTGCCCATGAAGTAGTAGGACAACGCCGACGGGTCGTTCCACCAGCGTCGCCACGCCTCGGGATCCCCGCTCCGACGGGCCCACTCGATCGCCGCCGAGAGATAGCCGATCACCGCGTCGAACCAGACGTAGAAGCGCTTGGTGGGCTGGTTCTCCCAGCCCGGCACCGGGATGCCCCAGTCGATGTCGCGGGTCATCGACCGGGTCCGGATCTCCTTCAAGATGTTCCGGGTGAATCTGATGACGTTGGGCCGCCAGGTGCCCGAGGCCTCCCGCTCGTCCAGCCACTCCTCCAGCCCGTCGGCGAGCGCCGGCAGGTCGAGGAACCAGTGCTGGGTCTCCACGAACTCCGGTGTCTTCCCGTCGATCTTGCTCCGCGGGTTGATCAGGTCGGTGGGATCGAGCTGGTTGCCGCAGTTGTCGCACTGGTCGCCGCGCGCCTCGGCGTACCCGCAGATGGGGCAGGTGCCCTCGATGTAACGGTCGGGCAGGGTGCGGCCGGTGACCGGGTCGAGTGCGACGGCCTGCCCCTGCTGGACGAAGTAGCCGTTGGCCAGGCAGCGCCGGAACAGCTCTTGGACCACGAGGTAGTGGTTGCCGGTCGTGGTGCGCGTGTAGAGGTCGTAGGAGCAGCCCAGGTCGGCCAGCTCGTGGGCGATGATCTCGTGGTTGAGGTTGACGAAGTCGAGCGCCGGCTGTCCGGCCGCGTCGGCCAGCACCAGGATCGGTGTCCCGTGCTCGTCGGAGCCGCTGACCATCAGCACGTCGTGTCCGGCCATCCGCATGTAGCGACTGAAGACGTCGGAGGGCACGCCAAAACCGGCCACGTGGCCGATATGGCGTGGGCCGTTGGCATACGGCCAGGCGACGGCGGACAAGACGTTGGTCATGGCGTGAATCCTAGGAGGCTGACCCGCTCAGTCGTGGAAGCGGTCCATCCGCTTCCCGACCCGCTTGCGGATGCGCGGGAGCAGGTCGTAGAGCTCCTCGCCGGGGCACTCGGTCTGGTTGGTGTCGCGATGCCCGTCGATGACCGGCAGGCGCACCACCTTGCCCTCGCGGTAGAGATCGCTGCCTTGCGACCGCACCCGGATCTTGCGGCGCGGGTCGCGGTCGTACTTGTCCAGCTTCCAGGCCGCCAGCCGGACCAGCCTGCCGACCGCTGCATCGGTCGGCACCTCGTCCGTGAACGTGCCGATCAGGGCGATGCCGACCGAGGTGTTGTTGAAGCCCAGGGTGTGGGCGCCACGCACCGGTCGCCCCGGCCCTCCCGCCCGACCGACCCAGATCCGACCGAACCGGTCGATCAGGAAGTTGTAGCCGATGTCGGACCAGCCCAGGGTCTTGGTGTGGTAGCGGTAGATGCCCCGCAGCAGCCGCGGCACGTCGCGGCGGCTGTAGTCGTTGCCGGTCGCGGTGTGGTGGACGTGCACCTGCTTGATCGTCTTGTTGTAGCGCGGTCCGCCGTTGCGCCACTTCTCGTTGGCACCCCAGCGCTTCCGGCTGAAGAGCGCTGGCTTGGGAGCGCTGGTCGGCGGCTTGGGCTTCTTGCTCCGGGTCGCGGCCGCCTTGTTCGGCGTACGACGCACCGCGTCGCCCGGTCTCCCCGCGGGGTCGAGCAGCACCAGCCGCACGCCGGTCGCGGCCGAGTCGGCCCGCCGCACCTGCACCCGGTCTGAGTCGCCGAACCAGACCAAGTCGCTGCCCTGCACCCGACCGACGCCCTCGGTGAATCGGTGCAGGTGGTGCCACCGGGACCAGCCCGCGGCGCCGTGGGCGCGAACCTGACAACTCGGCTCGCCGGTGTGCCAGACCACTGCCACCTGGGCGAAGGACGCCTCGATCGTCGTCAGCCCCGGCCGCAGTGCGCGCGAGCGCTCGGCGACTCGACCGAGCGCGGGCAGGTGGTCGGCCGCCACCGCCACCCGAGTCGTGGCCGCGGTGAGTGCCGCGGCCGCGCCAGCGACGAAGTGGCGGCGGCCCATCCCCCTTCGGCTCAGGCCTCCCATGCTCAGCTGAAGTCGAGCTCGCCGGTGCGGGTGCGTTTGAGCTCGTAGAAGTACGGGAACTTTGCCACCGCGACACAGCCGTCCCAGAGGGTCCCCGCGTCCTCACCGCGGGGGATCTTCGAGAGGACAGGTCCGAAGAACGCCGATCCGTTGACGTGGATGGTGGGCGTCCCGACATCGTCGCCGACCGCGTCCATCCCCTCGTGGTGCGACTTCGCGACGGCAGCGTCGAGCGAGCCGTCGTCCATCGCGTCCACCAGATCGGCCTCGAGTCCGGCCTCCGCCACGGCCTCGGCGATCAACTCACGGGTGATCGGCTGATCACCGAGATGGATCCGGTTGCCCAACGCGGTGTAGAGCGGCAGCAGCACGTCGTTGCCGTGTCTCTCCTCGGCTGCGATACACACCCGCACGGGGCCCCACGCCGGACGGAGAATCTCGCGATACTCCTCGGTGATGTCCTTGTCCTGGTTGAGGTAGGCCAGGCTCATCACGTGCCAGCGCACCTCGATGTCGCGCACCTGCTCGACTTCGAGGATCCACCGTGAGGTGATCCACGCAAACGGGCACAGGGGGTCGAACCAGAAGTCGGCCACATTCCTCTCGGTCATGGTCCAAGACAACCACGCCCGACCCAGCGCCATTCCCATCGACGCGAGTTTCGGCCAACCTTTCGGGACCGCGGCGGCGTTCCTAGGGAGGAGGCCATCGAAGGGGGCACCATCCGTGACCAGACTCGCCAGCGGCTCGGTTGCCACCGGCTTGACCATCGCTGTCATAGCCGGCGGGACATCGTGCGACCGCTCCCACTCTGGTCAGGCACTCCCCGCGGAGACGACGCCGAGCGCGGCAGGCTCGTCGCCGACGCCAGTGGTGATCGAGCCTGGGGCGATCCGCGAGGATCAGGTGCTGCCGACCTACGACCCCGCGGACTGGGAGTCGTTGGCTCCCTACCCCGCCGACCTCGGCGACTGGGCCGCCCCGCGGGGCGTCCAACCCCTCGAAGATTCACCGATCGATCGGGCGACGATGGCCCTCCAGATCCGACACGGTGGTGACCGACAGGTCCTCTATGTGCGAGGCGTCGACGAACACTGGCGCACCGTCGACGTCGATGATCTGAAGTTCGAGTTCGGAGGCGAGTACTACATCGGTCTGGACCGCGGCTCGCTCTCCCCCGACGGCACCGACCTGGCGCTACGGCAGGCGGACCACGTCGTGGTGATCGATCTCGCCGACCAGTCCCGTCGCAGTTACCCGGTAGCCGGGCTGACCAAGCCTTGGACCGGACGAGCGGTGCAATGGACGCTGGACGGGACCGCACTGCTGTTGTCGCGCGACTGGCTCTACGCCCGTAAGCCACTGGCCTACCGTGACGGCTGGCGGATCGACCTCCGCACCGCTGCCGTGACGCGCCTGGACTACGACCCCGAGTACGCCGCGGCGCTGGACGACGGCACCGTGATTGCCGATCACTGGAGCGAAGTCTCCGGCCACCAGTGGTCGGTGATCTCGCCCCTCGGTGCGGTGACCGACCTCGGTGGGCTGGACCACTCCGCCGTGCTCAGCCAACCCGAAGGGCATGGCCAAGTGTGGGCGGCACTCCGTGAGTTGGCCTTGCTGGATGGCCGCCGTCCCTGGGATGCCAGCGGGTTAGCGGCGTACGACGCCACGGGGCGATCGCGGTCCCTCCTGCCCGTCGTCGGCACCGAGAACAACGGCGGGGGTGGACAGCTGATCGGTTGGCTCACCGACTCGGTCCTGTTGTTCTCGATGCCCATCACCGGGGACCCGCGACACGTTGGCGTGGTGGCGTGGGAGGTGGAGACCAGCCGACTGTGGCGCGGTCCGCTACTTCTCAACGCCTCCGAGGTCAGCTTGGCTCGACACTGACCCCGGGGGTGGGCGCCGGCGAGTTTGCCCCGCCGACGGGCCGGGGTGACATGATGCCTCGCATGCCTGGAACCAACCTGACCCGGGACGAAGCCGCTACCCGCAGCTCGCTCCTGACCGTCGAGTCCTACACCATCGACCTGGACCTCACCGTGTCCGACAAGGTCTTCGAGAGCACGACCGTGATCAGGTTCTCGTGCTCACAGCCAGGGGCCGCCAGCTTCGCGGACCTGAACGGTGCGACCGTCCACGAGGTCACCCTCAACGGCCGCACTCTCGACCCGTTCGACGTCTACCGCGACCAGCGGATCCGCCTCGACGACCTCGCCGAGGACAACGAGCTGCGGGTCTTCTGTGAGCTGCCCTACAGCCACACCGGCGAGGGGTTGCACCGCTTCGTGGATCCGGCTGACGGGCGGGTCTATCTCTACACGCAGTTCGAGGTGCCGGACGCGCGCCGCGTCTACACCACCTTCGAGCAGCCGGACCTGAAGGCCACGTTCACCTTCAACATCACCGCGCCGGCGCACTGGACAGTCGTCTCAAACTCCCCCACGCCGGAGCCCGAGCAGCTGTCGGGCGAGACCGCCGTGTGGCGATTCGCGCCGACCGAGCGCATCTCGACCTACATCACCGCGCTGGTGGCGGGTGAGTATCACGCCGTCTACGACGAGTACGTCGGCCGCCACGGCACCATCCGACTCGGCCACTTCTGCCGACAGTCGTTGGCCGACCACCTCGACCACGAAGACCTCAACCTGGTCACCAAGCAGGGCTTCGCCTTCTTCGAGGACGCCTTCGACTTCCCCTACCCGTTCGGCAAGTACGACCAGCTCTACGTGCCGGAATACAACATGGGCGCGATGGAGAACGCTGGCTGCATCACCTTCCGCGACGAGTACCTCCCCCGTTCCCGCCAGGTGCACGCGTTCTACGAGCAGCGTGCCAACACGGTGCTGCACGAGATGGCGCACATGTGGTTCGGCGACCTGGTCACCATGAAGTGGTGGGACGACCTCTGGCTCAACGAGTCGTTCGCGGAGTGGGCCAGCCACCATGCCATGGTGGAGGCAACCGCCTTCAACGAGGCGTGGACCGGCTTCGCCAACGCACGGAAGAACTGGGCCTACCGGCAGGACCAGCTGCCGTCGACGCACCCGATCGCGGCCGACAACTACGACCTCCAAGCCGTCGAGGTCAACTTCGACGGCATCACCTACGCCAAGGGAGCCTCCACCCTCAAGCAACTGGTCGCCTGGGTTGGCATCGAGGAGTTCCTGGCCGGCCTGAGGGAGTACTTCAAGGCTCACCAGTTCGGGAACTCGGAGTTCTCCGACCTGCTCAGCGCGCTCGAGCGGTCCTCTGGCCGCGAGCTGACCTCCTGGGCGCAGGAGTGGCTACAGACGTCAGGGGTCAACACGCTGGCCCCCGTCTTCGAGGTCGGCGAGGACGGCACCTACACCTCCTTCTCCGTCGCGCAGTCGGCGATCCCCGCCTTCCCGACGCTGCGCCGGCACCGGATCGGGATCGGGCTCTACGACCTCGTCGACGGTCGCCTGTCACGACGCTCGTCGCTCGAGATCGACATCTCCGGGGAGTCCACCGACGTATCGAAGCTGGTCGGCGTGCGACAGCCGGACCTGCTGCTTCTCAACGACGGTGACCTCACCTACGCCAAGATCAGGCTCGACCAGCGATCCTTGGCCACCGCGGTGTCCTCGATCGACAAGGTCGACGACTCCCTGGCCCGGGCATTGCTCTGGGGCGCAGCCTGGGACATGACCCGTGATGCGGAGATGTCCACCACGGACTTTGTGGAGCTGGTGCTGCGGGGCATCGCCTCGGAGACCGACACGACCGCCGTGAGCCGACTACCTGCCTACGTCAACATCGCCACGAACTACTACTCCGACCCGGCTCGGCGCGCCGAGCTCCGGGCACGCTGGGAGTCCGGCCTGCTGCGGCTGCTCGACGGGGCGGACGCGGGCTCGGACCACCAGCTCGCCTTCGTCCGTGCCCTGGCCACTGCCGCCCGGTCGGACGAGGCGCTGGAGGTCGTCGCCGGCCTGCTCGACGGCAGCCGCCGACTTCCGGGCCTGGAGGTCGACGCGGACCTGCGTTGGACGTTGCTGACGGCGCTGGCCCGCGCGGGCCGCGTCGACGAGGACCAGATCGCTGCCGAGCTGACCCGCGACAACACCATCTCCGGGCAGGAGCACGCAGCGCGGGCACGGACGGTCCGACCGTCCGAGGACGCCAAGGCCCAGGCCTGGCGCGACGCGATCGAGCGAGACGACGTGCCCAACGAGACCCAGCGCCAGATCGCGATCGCTTTCCCGGTCCCCGACCAGGCCGAGCTGCTGGCGCCGTACCTTGAGCGCTATCTCGAGGTGGCCGACACCATCTGGGAGGAGAAGGGCACCCAGCGCGCCTCGACCGCGCTGGAGTGCATGTTCCCGATGCCGCTGGTCTCCCCCGAGGCGGCGCAACGCATCGAGCAGTGGCTGGAGAGCTCCTCGGCCAATCCGGCCGCCAAGCGCTACGTGCGTGAGGGGTTGTCGGACATGACCCGCGCGCTGGCCGCGCAGGCGAGGGACGCCGAATAGCCCTTCCCTAGTCGCCCGACTCCAAGGCGGCCGGCTCCTCGTGGCCGCCGAGGATCGCGTCGAGGTTGCTCTCGACGGGCTCCAGCTCGGTGACCGCGGGCGCATCCTGGGCGCCGCGGATCAGGCTGGGCAGCGAGGCCAGCAGGACGGTGGCTCCCCCGAGGACGAGTGGGCCGACCACGAAGACCAGGACCACCTCCTGCCAGGACACCGGGGCAGGATCGCTCCACCCCACCGGCGCCGCCTGGGCCGGCAAGGCCATCAGCACCAGCCCGACGGTGGCGACAACGATGCTCAGACGGACGGTACGACGAACGGCAGCCTGGATGGTCACGCGCCTTAGGATAACGAGCCCGACATACTAAGCGACATGGACTGGCGCGAGGTGGGCCAACGACTGCTCGGCTGGCCGCTGGCCGTCGTCGGTCTGATCGTCGGCGGATTGGTGGTGCGGTGGCTGCTGTTCCGAGTCATCGACCGGATCGTACGCCGCACCGAGGACGGCGTTCTGCCGGACCGGATGGCGGCTCTGTCCACCACGGACCCCTCTCGCCGGGTACAGCGCGCACGCACCATGGGCAGCCTGTTGAAGAGCATCATCAGTGGGGTCACCTTCGCCGTGGTCGGGACGATGATCCTCAGCGAGTTCGTCAACATCGCGCCGATCATCGCCAGCGCCGGCATCGCCGGCGTCGCCCTCGGCTTCGGTGCGCAGAGTCTGGTCAAGGACTTCTTGTCGGGGATCTTCATGATCTTCGAGGACCAGTACGGCGTCGGCGACGTGGTCGACGCCGGCGAGGCGACTGGGACCGTGGAGGCGGTCGGACTGCGAGTGACCCGACTGCGCGACGGCAACGGCACGGTCTGGTATGTCCGCAATGGCGAGATCCTGCGGGTCGGCAACATGAGCCAGAGCTGGGCGCGCACCGTGCTGGACATCGCGGTGTCCTACACCGAGGACATCGACCGAGCGAAAGCCGTGCTCGAACAGGTGGCCGACGACCTGTGGCACGACCCTGAGTACAAGTCGCTCGTCATCGCGGAACCGCAGGTCTGGGTGGAGGACCTGGGCGCCGACCGCGTGACGATGCGCGTGGTGCTCAAGACCGCGCCGATGGAGCAGTGGCGGGTAGCGCGCGAGCTGCGCGCCAGGATCAAGACCACCTTCGACGACGAAGGGATCAAGGTGCCTCCGCCGGTGATCCCGCCCGCCGGCGGGGCTACCCCAGGGATGCCGCCAGCGTGATCGTGGTGCCGGTCAGCGCCGCGCTCACCGGGCAGTTGGCCTTCGCGCCCTCCGCGGCGGCCTGGAAGTCCTCAGCCGTCAGGCCCGGGACCACGCCCACCACCGTGAGGTGGATGCCGGTGATGCCGGTGCCGGGCTGGAAGGTCACCGCAGCGCTGGTGTCGAGCGACGTCGGCGGGGTGCCGGCCTGGGCGAGGCCGTGAGACAGCGCCATCGAGAAGCAGGCCGAGTGGGCGGCGGCGATCAGCTCCTCGGGGCTGGTCTGACCTCCAGGCTCCTCGGCACGGGACGGCCACGAGACGTCGAAGGTTCCCAGACCAGAGGAGACCAGGGTCACCTGACCCGAGCCCTCCATCAGGCTGCCTTCCCAGCGAGTGGTCGCGGTGCGAGTCGTGCTCATCGAGGCTCCTTGGCTGATCGGGTGATGGTCGAGTCGAGTCTTCCACGCCCTGTCAACGACACCGATGCCGCCCGGGGCGACCGGGCTCGGCACAATGGCGGGGTGAGCACCTTCTACGACGAGATCGGCGGCATGGACACCATCCGCACCATCGTCCACCGGTTCTACGAGGGCGTCGCCACCGACGATCCCCTCCGGGCGCTCTACCCAGAGGAGGACCTCGGCCCGGCCGAGGAGCGACTCACCCTCTTCCTCGCGCAGTACTGGGGTGGTCCGACCACCTACTCCGAGCGGCGTGGGCACCCGCGGCTGCGGATGCGGCACGCGCCGTACGCCGTCACACCCGACCAGCGTGACCGCTGGCTGCGGCACATGCGCGACGGACTGGACGCAGCCGGGCTCACGCCGGAACAGGACGAGCGGTTCTGGACCTACCTCACCTACGCCGCCGAGTCGATGGTCAACCAACTGGCCTGAGCTGGGCCTCGGCCAGCGCACGCACCTCCGGATCCGGCTCGACCGATCGTCCGGTGGCCGGGTCCCAGAAGACCAGCACCACCGTGGCCGCGGCGCACACGGTGTCCCCGTCACAGACCGCGGCCTCGAGGGTGATCGACCGGCTGCCGACCCGACTGATCTGGGACCACAGATCGTAGGGCTCGGCGCGGAAGACGAGCGGCACCCGATAGTCCACGTCCACCTGCGCGACGACCATGCCGGTGACGTGCGGGCTGGGTCCGCTCCAGAGCCGGGACACGTAGGAGATCCGGCCCTCTTGGAAGTACTCGAAGTACTTCACGTTGTTGACGTGGCCATAGGCATCGACGTCGGAGAAGCGGACGTGCACCGGCCAGTGCCCGATCTCGGTGCGTCGGATCTCGGGTGCCGGTCGTGGTCGGACCCGGGCGTCCGGCTCGAGGAACAGCTCGAGGCCGGCTCGTTCGTCCGAGGTGATCCGACGCGGCCGTTCCGTAGCGAAGACGTACGGCGTGAGCAGCGTCTTGGCGCGCAGATAGACCCGCCGGCCGTCATCCGTGTCGTCTGCGGCGTCTGCGTGGAAGACCTCGTAGGCCATCGTGAACGAGGCCGGTCGGACCTCGGTGACCCAACATTCGATGTCGACGGTCCCCTGGTCCAAGAGCAGCGGCGCCCGATAGCCGACCTCGTGCCGGACCACGACGATCCCCTCGGCCAGACCGGCCGAACGCGCACCGCTGACCTGCGATCTCATCAGGTCGACGCGGGCCTCCTGCAGGTAGTCGACGTAGACCACATTGTTGACGTGACCCAGCAGATCCAGGTCGGCCCAGCGCATCGGACATCGATAGAGGTGCCGCACCCGACGATAGTGTCAGACCATGGCGACCCGATGGCTCAACACCCGACAACAGCATTCGTGGCGTGCGCTCATCGTGGGGATGACCCTCCTGCTCGACCGGCTCGACGAGGATCTACAGAAAGCGCACGACCTGTCCCTGACCGAGTATGAAATCCTGGTCCGTCTCTCGGAATCACCCGATCGACAGATGCGGATGGCGCGGCTCGCCGATGCCCTCGCGCACAGTCGGAGTCGGGTCACGCACACCGTCAAGCGACTCGAGAGAGCCGATCTCGTGAGGCGCTGCGACTCACCCGACGACGGCCGCGGCCGGCTGGCGATCCTCACCGACCACGGCTTGGAGGTGCTCGAGCGAGCTGCCGTGACCCACGTCGAGGGCGTTCGTCACTACTTGGTCGACCTCGCTTCGGCCGGTGACTTCGCAGCGGTCGGCCGGGTGATGGACGCCGTGACCGACACCCTGGTCGAGGCCCACCCGGCGATGGACCTGCGGACCTGAGCCAAACCGCGACTGTTCAGTCTCGGGTGAGCCGCCGGTGGGTGACCCGGTGCGGTCGGGCCGCCTCGGCGCCGAGCCGCTTCACCTTGTTGTCCTCATAGGCCGCGAAGTTCCCCTCGAACCAGAACCACTTGGCGTCGTCCTCGTCGTCGCCCTCCCAAGCGAGGATGTGGGTCGCGACGCGGTCGAGGAACCACCGATCGTGGGAGGTGACCACGGCGCAGCCGGGGAACTCCAGCAACGCATCCTCCAGGGACTGCAGGGTCTCCACGTCCAGGTCGTTGGTCGGCTCGTCCAGCAGCAGCAGGTTGCCACCCATCTTGAGGGTGAGGGCGAGATTGAGTCGGTTCCGCTCGCCGCCGGACAGCACGCCGGCCCGCTTCTGCTGGTCGGGCCCCTTGAAGCCGAACGACGCGACATAGGCGCGCGAGGGCATCTCGAAGTTGGCGACCTTGATGTGGTCCAGGCCGTCGGAGACGACCTCCCAGACGTTCTTCTGCGGATCGATGCCGCCGCGGCTCTGGTCGACGTAGGAGATCTTGACGGTCTGTCCGACCTTGAGGTCGCCCGCGTCCGGCTGCTCCTCGTCCACGATCATCCGGAACAGCGTGGTCTTGCCGACGCCGTTGGGGCCGATCACACCGACGATGCCCGCGCGCGGCAGCTTGAAGGTCAGGTCGTGCATGAGCTGCCGGTCGCCGAAGCTCTTGGCGACACCATGCGCCTCCAGCACGACGTCGCCGAGCCGCGGACCGGAGGGAATGTTGATCTCGGCGGTGTCGATCTTGCGGGAGCGCTCGGCCTCGGCCGCGAGCTCCTCGTAGCGCTGCAGGCGGGACTTGCTCTTGGCCTGTCGTGCCTTGGGGTTGGACCGCACCCAGTCCAGCTCTCGCTCGAGCATCTTGGCGCGCTTGGCGTCCTTGGCGCCCTCGATCTTCAGGCGCTCCTGCTTGGTCTCCAGGTAGGTGGAGTAGTTGCCCTCGTAGGGGTGGGCCTTGCCGCGGTCCAGCTCGAGGATCCACTGAGCGACGTTGTCGAGGAAGTAGCGGTCGTGGGTGACGGCCAGCACGCAGCCGGGGTACGCCGCCAGGTGGCCCTCCAGCCACTGCACCGACTCGGCGTCGAGGTGGTTGGTGGGCTCGTCCAGCAGGAGCAGGTCGGGCTGCTGGAGCAGGAGCTTGCAGAGCGCGACGCGGCGCCGCTCACCACCGGAGAGGTTGTCGACCAGGGCGTCGCCGGGCGGGCAGCGCAGCGCGTCCATGGCCTGGTCGAGCCTGCTGTCCAGGTCCCAGGCCCCGGCATGGTCGAGGTCGGTCTGCAGGTCACCCATCTCGGCCAGCAAGGTGTCGTAGTCAGCATCCGGATCGGCCAGTGCCTCCGAGATCTCGTTGAAGCGGTCCAGCTTCGCCTTGATGTCGTGCACGGCCTCCTCGACGTTCTCCTGAACCGTCTTGCCCTCGGTGAGCGGCGGCTCCTGCTGGAGCATCCCGACGGTCGCGTCGGGATCGAGAATCGCGTCACCGTTGTTGGGTTGCTCCAGCCCCGCCATGATCTTGAGCAGGGTGGACTTGCCGGTGCCGTTGGGTCCGACGACGCCGATCTTGGCGCCGTGCAGGAACGACAAGGTGACGTTGTCGAGGACGACCTTGTCCCCGTGGGCCTTGCGCACGTTGCGCAGGGTGAAGATGTAGTCCGCCATGGTCAGCAAGCCTACGGTCGAGACACCGTGAGACCCGAAACGCCGCCACCGCGTCAAGGTAGGTGAGGCAGCTACACCATTGAGAGGGGCCACGTCGCATGCGAGGGGCGGAGCGCAGGGACGCCGAGTTCACTGAGTTCGTGCGCGTCCGCACACCAGGGCTGTTCCGCAGCGCGATGTTGCTGACCACCGACCGACCCGGAGCCGAGGACCTGGTGCAGAGCACCTGGGTCAAGGCCTACGTCGGCTGGGCCAGGGTGTGCTCGGCAGCGGATCCGGTCGCCTACCTGCACGGGATCTTGATCAAGACCTTCCAGTCCCAGCTGCGCCGCCGATCGGCCCAGGAGCGACCCCTCGACCCGGAGATCAGCACCCGCCTGGCCGACGGCTCCGTCGAACCGGATCCGGCGCTGCGACTCGCGCTGCTGACGGCGTTGCGCGAGCTCAGCCCGCTGGACCGGGCCGTGGTGGTGCTGCGGCACTGGGAGGACCGCAGTGTCGAGCAGACTGCGGCCCAGCTCGGCCTCAGCGAGGCAGCGGTCAAGAACCGCAGCCTGCGGTCGTTGCGCACCCTGCGCGATCTGCTCGCCGACCACCTCACCCCCGCCGACGATGGGAGCATCCGATGACCACGACGTCCGACGACGCTCGCGCTGTGCGTGAGCTGATGGAGCATGCCCTTCTCGACGTGACCGGTCCCCCGCACCCCGAGCAGGCGGCGCTGACCGGCGGCCGCCGTGCTCGCCGCCGTCGCCGCTGGATGGCGGCAGGCACCGGAGCCTTCACGGCGGCGGCTCTGCTCACCGCCGGATGGGGCCTGGGCCAGCTGACTCCACGGGAGGTGGCCATCGATCTGCCGATCGCCGGCCAGCAGACATCCACCGGGGCTCCAGCAGCTAAGGGCTGGTGGCGGATGCCGGCGGGCGAGATGCTCGACGCCCTCCAGAGGCGTTTGCCCGACAACCTCCGGATCACCGGCTACGAGCTGACCAACATCGACAAGGCAGCCGGGGAGCCCACCCGGGAGCTGCGCGGCTACCTGGTCGTCACGGTGACCGGTGACGATGGGTCCGGGCAGGTGAACATCGTCCTCTACGCGCCGACCCACGACTCGACGGAGGGAACCGACCAGTCCCAGCCGACCTCGGGCGAGCCGAGCAACGATGACCGGCTCAGCTGCTCCGGCGCAGCCTGGAGCGTCGTGCCGGACGACTGCGCCACGACCGACAGCCCCGACGGCACGCCGCGGACGCTGTCCTATCGGAACACCGAGGCAGGAGTGACCACCGTCGGCGCTCGGGTGCGCACCAACGACGGCGGGCTGATCTTGGTGGACGCCGCCAACTCCACCCAGCCGAAGTTCACGGCCCCGGCCAGCGCTCCACAGCCACCGCTGACCACCGAGCAGCTGCTCGAGCTCGCCCAGGATCCGATCTGGACGTCCTGGTCGCCCGGCCAGTGATCAGGCGTCGGTGATCAGGCGGCCGGCTCTGCGGGCGTCAACTCCTCACCGTTGTGGTTCAGCCGAGGACCGGACTCGTCGTAGGAGTGGATGACCTCGCGCACGCGCGGGTCCTCGCGGTCCGCGGCATCCTCCTTGCGCGCCGTCTTGGTGAAGGAACTGGTGCCCCGATTGAGATCGTGCCCGATCGCGGTGGCCACGACGACGTAGCGCACGGACTTGGTGCCATCGCCCTTGTCCCACACGTCGGCCTCCAGCCGGCCCTGGACCATCACTGCGTCGCCCTGCCGGACCGAGTCGTGCACGTGCTCGGCGAGGGCGCGCCAGGCTTTGACGGTGTACCACGCCGTGGTGCCATCCTCCCAGGAGCCGTTGCGGAAGCGTCTCGGCGTGCTGCCCACCCGGAAGCTGGCCACGGAGGCGCCGTTGCCGATCTCGGTGAGGGTGACGTCGCTGCCCACCCAGCCGCAGAAGCTGATGTGTGTGTCGTTCATGGTGTCCTCCTGTCGGGGCGGGCCGGTGCCCGCCGAGATCCAGGCTGGACATCACCACCGACGAAGCGGACGGGTAGAGCGGCTGGTTGTGGAGAGCGACCTTTGGGGGCCGCCTGTGCATGTTTCGCGGGCCGGGCCGGGTGTGGTTGTTAGCCGAGCGCCTTCGCGAGCCCGTCTCGGGCCTGGGCGTAGGCGGCCAGCTCGGCGTCGATCGGAGTGACGACCAGGTCCTGGGAGACCTCGCCGATGACGGCACGCAGGCGGTGGTCGGCAGCCTTCGCGCGGCGCGAGGCCGTGCCCGCGACCAGCAGTCGACACACGAGTGCAAGCAGGATGCCGAGCACGACCCCACCGAGCAGGAGCAGCGTCGGAAGCGGGAAGCCGTGCCAGGCCGGGAGCGGCAACGCCGGCAGCTTGAGGTAGTCGAAGACGAAGACGACCCCGAGCCAGACCAGTCCCACCACCGCGGCCAGGGTGAGCAGCCACTGCAACATCCGCACCACGCCCGCCCAGGCGGGGAGCCGGGCGACGCCCAGATCGGTGCGCGCCAAGGCACCGTCCAACCGGTCGCCGAGCTCGTCGAAACGAGAGACCGACGCGCGGCGCACCGAGCTGGCCCATGGCTGGGAGAGATCGCGGGTGACGTCCTCCACCAACTCGCGCACCTCGGAGTCGACTCGGGCGCGCTGCACGGGCGTCGCCTCGGGCACCGAGGTCCGAGCGGCACCGGTCAACTGCTTGCCGGCGGCGCCGAGGTCGAGATGCAGGCGTTTGAGCGGGTCGGGCTTGAGCTTGCTCAACCAGGCCACGATCGGCCAGCCTGTCGCTCGGTTGGCCCGCAGCCGGGTGGAGTCTCGGACCGCGGCGACCACCGTCGGCACCCCGGCCGCATCAGCGAGCGCGTCGTCCAAGGCAGCCACCCGCTCCTTGTCGAGGCGACGGGGCTTGGCGGTGCCGGTGACGGCCTCGAGTCGCGCGGCGGCGTTGCGGACGTCGGCCTCGACTCGTTGCCGAGCGGCCTTCTTGGCTGCGACGCGCGAGGTGATCTCGCGGCGCAGCTCCTCGATGCCGTCGCCGGTCCTCGCGCTGACTGGGAGGACCGGCACTCTGTTGAGACCGTCGTCGGCGAGCAGGCGGCGTACGTCGTCGACCATCGCGGCACGTTTCTCGACCGGCACCGTGTCGATGTGGTTGAGCACGACCAACATGACGTCCTGGTGCTCGGAGTGCGGCGCGAGATAGCGCTCGTGGATCGCCGCGTCGGCGTACTTCTGCGGGTCCAGGACCCACACCATCAGGTCGGCCAGCACGATGAGCCGGTCCACCTCGAGGTGGTGGGAGACCTCGGTCGAGTCATGGTCGGGCAGGTCGAGGAGGACCACACCCTGCATCGCGGCGTCGACCTGACCGGAGTCCAGCATCGAGTCACGCATGGTCTGGTGACGAGGCGGGATGCCCAGCCACTCCAGCAGCTCGTCGGCACCCTGCTGGCCCCACACGCAGGCAGTGGCCCAGGAGGTCGTAGGCCGCCGCACCCCCACCGAGGAGAGGTCCAATCCGGTCAGGGAGTTGAAGGTCGAGGACTTGCCCGAGCCGGTGGCTCCTCCGATCGCGACCACCGTGTGATCGGCGGAGAGCCGCAGCCGCCCGGAAGCACGGTCGACGACCGCACTGGCCTCGTCGAGCAGGCCATCGTCGAGGCGGCCGCGGGAGGCCTCGACGGCAGCAGCGAGCCCGCCCACCCGGCCGTCGATATCGGCGCTGCGGGTGACGAGTCGCTTCGCTCCCTCGAGCAACGAAGTCATGTTCTCCCTCGACCGGCGAAGTGTCCGGCTATACCTTCTCGGGCCTCAGCCTAGTTGGTCGGGACCACTCGAATCGGGACCGGCATGCGGAGCGAATCGGACGTCGTCCACCCGCCGGGCGGCCTCGCGCAACTGCTCGGCGCCGTTCGCCTCGATCCGCAGGCTGTCGAGGAGATCGAGATAGCGCGCGCTCTCGGCGTCGAGCAGCTCACTGACATGCCGGTCGAGATCGGCACGAGCCCGCTCGGCGAGAGTGCGCACGGCCTGGTCTCCGAAGATGGCTTCGAGCAGCTTCTGCCCAAGCACCGCGGAGCCACCGGCGATGCCCGCCTCCGCGCCGGTGACGCCGCCGGTGTGGGCGAAGACGACGATCATCAAGGCGACGGAGAGGCCGTTGACGCCGTACGCCATGAAGCGCGCGCTGGTGCGCTTGTCGGCTCCCTCGGCGCGGACCATCTCCAAGACGCCCTGCTGCCAGTCGCGCACGGCCCGCTCCGCGCGGCGTCGGAAGTCCCGGGAGGCGCGGCCGAGGTCCTCCCCCGCATCCGCCAGCAGCACCTGCCCTGATGCGAGCGACTGCCAGGAGGCCTCGGCGCGCTCGGCCGCCGCCTCCGCGTTCTCCAGCAGCAGCGTCTCGAGGCCGGACTCGACGGCCACGGTGACCCGCTCGGCCTGCGCCGGACGGCCCTTGATGGCGTTGACGATTCGGTCGCGGATCAGACCGATCCGGGTCTCCAGCGAACGGAGCAGTTCGCCGGTGCCGACGAACTCCTGCCAGCGGGCAAGCACCTCCCCACGCAGGAGGGTCCCGTCTGCGGACGCTTCGGCGATGCGCTTGCTGGCCTCGTCGTAGGCACGGGTCGCGTCCTCGCGCAGACGACGCTCCGCCTCGGTCTGCTCCTCGGCGGCATCGGCCACGGCATGGGTTCGTAGGGACAGCGTCCGGATCGCCCCGTCGAGGGTCTGCCGAACGACCGCGGTGCGGGCGACGGCGTCGGCGGCCAGCGACTCCAGCCAGCTGCGGATCTCGGCCACTGAATCAGGCGGCAACACACCGTCCTCGCTCACCGGCCCCTCGCGGACGATGAAGAGCGGGGAGTCCTTCAGCCCGCGGCTCGCCAGCATCCGGGCCAGATGGGTGGAGACGGTCTCGACGGCCTCCTCTGGGGTGCGGTCGAGGACGATCGCAACGGCGGCCGAGCGGTCGGCGGCCTTGCGCAGGAAGTCCCAGGGAACCTGATCGGCATAGCGGGCAGCCGAGGTGACGAAGAGCCACAGGTCGGCGGCCGCGAGGAGCTGGGCGGCCAGGGTGCGGTTCTGCTCCTCGACCGAGTCGATGTCTGGGGCATCCAGGATTGCCAGTCCCTCCGGCACGCTGTCGGCGGGAACGAGCTGCAGCGCGCCGGGGTCGCTGGTGGCGCGGGCGACCCGCTCGAGATCGGGCAGCAGTCGGTCCTGTCCGAACCACTTGGCGTCCTCGGGGTGGTGCACCAGCACCGGTGACCTGGTCGTCGGCCGCAGCAGACCCGGCTGGGTGACCTTGTGTCCGACCAGCGAGTTGACCAAGGTCGACTTGCCGGCGCCGGTCGAGCCACCGACCACCGTCAGCATCGGGGCATCGATGGTCATCAGGCGAGGGATCACGTAGTCCTCGAGCTGATCGACCATCTCGACCTGCGCCTGGCGCTGCTCGTCGACGCCTGGCACGGCCAGCGGCAGCCGCACCTTCTGGAGTGCGCCCCGCAGCCGCACCAGCGCGGTGAGCATGCGGGTGCCGTCCATGCCGGGCTCGGAGGAAGCGAGCGTCATCGGATGGGCACCACCTGTCCGGGGAACGAGATGTAGGGGCGGGCGGCCGCGATGCGAGCGACGTACTCCTGGCCGCGCGCAGCGAAGTCGGGGGGCGGGGTGCCTCGAAGATATCGGTAGTGCAGGAAGCCCAGCTCGATGGCCGCCTGCTGATAGGCCCGCATGGCCTGTTCGCCGGGGCGTCCACCCATCTGGCGGGCGAACCGACGGCTGCGGCGACGGGCGCCCAGGTCGACCAGCCAGCCGATGTCCGTGGCCGGCAACAGACCCCGGTTGGCGGCATCGCCGAGTGCGGCCGTGAGCATCCTCCGCTCCGAGCGGCGACACCAGACCGCGAAGCCGACCATCGACAAGAACGCCGGCGCCATGATCACCAGGTAGATCCCGATGAACTTCTCGGCTCCGAAGACGGTCGAGGCGTTCCAGGCCGCGTGGGCGAACACCGCCACCAGGTAGCCCCCGATCGGCGCAACCCAACGCAGCAGCGTGCTGCGACTGCTCACCGCGATGCCCACCCCGATGCCGGTGAAGGAGGTGAACAGCGGGTGGGCGAACGGGCTCGCCAGGCAGCGGATCACGAAGGTTGCGGTCAGCGCCTGAGTGCCGCCGGGACCGAACCCGTCGGTGCCGTTGTAGGCGGCCGCGAGATAGAGGATGTTCTCCACGAACGCGAAGCCGATGCCGACCATGCCGGCGTAGACGATCCCGTCGAGGATGCCGTCCAACTCATGGCGCCGCCACCAGAGCAGCAGGAACAGGAACAGGCCCTTGGACGCCTCTTCGGTCACCGGTGCCAGAATCGCCAGCGCCTGTTGGTTGTCGACGCCGGCGGCGAAACCGATGCCTTGCAGCACCAGCGCCGCCGCGGTCGCCACGAAGCCGCCCCAGAGCAGTCCACTCACCAACAGCAGGCGTGGCTCGGGCTCATAACGGTCCAGCCAGACGTAGCAGCCCACCAGCGGACCGACCGGAAGCGACGCCAGCAGGGTTGCGATGAACAGGCTGCGTGGTGCCGAGGAGAGGCCCAGCACCACCATCATCGCCGCTGCCCCGACCACGGTCAGCACCGTCACCACGATGGTGAAGCCGAGCCCCGATCGCCGTGCTCCTGGCATGGCTGGAAGCCTAACCGAGCGCGACCCCGCTCCCGGCGTACAGTGACGGTTGTGACGGACTCCACCCTGCCCTCTGCCGAG
>JBDHZT010000045.1:0-28571 GCA_039811985.1 Nocardioidaceae bacterium
CTAGGCGACGCGGAACCCCTCGGGGCGGCAGTCGCAGCTGTCAGAGCACGGCAACACCGTGTGCAGCGCGTGCCCGCAGTCGGGGCACGGCCGGTCGTGCGACAGCCAAGAGTGCTGCTCTTCTGCGACGTCCCACATGGCGACCCCTCCTCTCCGTCGGCTCGCTGCCAGGTCTCTTGGGAATGTGACGGACGACCACGACAGCGATGACGCGGAATCGGCGCCGTGTTCGACCATGACTTCGAGGAGCCGGCCCGGGCCGTGCTGATACGGCACTCTCGGCGGGGGCGGACCGAGGCCAATGGAGTCTGCCCAGCCGAGCCTCAGAGCCGGCGAGGAAGAAGAGATCAGGAAAGGATCAGTCGGTGCCGTGCCGACGCACGAAGTCGAGGATCGGCTGAGCGAGCTCGGGGCGGCAGACGATCAGGTCGGGCAGTGAGACGTTCTCCTGGTTGTAGACCAGGTCCGAACCGTCGACCCGCGAGCAGAACAGGCCAGCCGCACGGGCAACGGCCACGGGGGCGGCGTTGTCCCATTCGTACTGGCCGCCGGCGTGCACATAGGCGTCGGTGATGTCGCGGGTCACCGAGATGACCTTGACCCCGGCCGAACCCATCGGCACCAGCTCGGCGTCGATCTCGGCGGCCAACGCCTCGACGAAGGCTGGCGGGCGAGTCCGGGAGACCGCGATCCGCGGCCGGCTAGACGTACGCGGCGGAATGCTCGGGGGAGCAGCCGTGGAGAAGGTCTCACCCAACGCCGGCTGGGCGACCGCGCCCGCCACCAGCTCCCCGCGCTCCCACAGCGCGACGTGTACGGCCCAGTCGTCACGGGGTGGCTCGGAGAACTCTCGGGTCCCGTCCAGCGGGTCCACGATCCACACCCGATCCGCGGTGAGCCGGACCGGATCGTCCTTGCCCTCCTCGGAGAGCACCGCATCGTCAGGACGCACGGCGGCCAGCAGCCGCATCAGCAGCTCGTGGGCGGCCAGGTCGCCGGCATCCTTGAGCTCGCGCCCGGTCAACCCCTCCTCACGGACCTCGAGCAGGCGCTCGCCCGCAGTGGTCGCGAGCCAAGCGGCCAGCGCATGGTCGTCGAGATGGGCTGCCTCGCGGAGGGCGTCGACTGAGTCACTCACCGGCCCAGTCTCTCAACTCCCGCGTCGCTCTCGTCGGCCGCCTCCGATCTGTGGCGAGACTGGCGCTCTCCGATGTCCAGGGATGTCTAGACCTAGGCGTCGAGCGTCAGCATGGCCTCGCCAGAAGATTTGACCCAATCGGACCTTACGAAGAGGGGTCTCCAACGACTACTGTTTTGGACTTCGTGGGGGTGTCACCGGCCGGGTTCCGGTGACAAGTGAAGGGCTCATCATGGGTTTCAGGCGTCTGTGCCGCATTGTCATCGCAACATTGATCGCTCTGGCAACAGCAGCGACCACTGCAGCAGTCACCACATCGCCGGCAGCTGCCGCGCCAGCGGACCTGTCGTTCGTGGCGTCGGCAAGCACCGCTGGGGCGAGGACCAACCACCGGGTAGTCATCCCGGCCTCGGTGCAAGCCGGTGACGCGCTGGTGCTGGTCCTCACCGCCAACAATCTCAACGGCACGATCACCGCGCCTGCGGGGTGGACGGCCCTGCGGAGCCGGGAAGGCAAGGGGATCCGCGGCCGGCTGTGGAGCAAGACCGCGACGGCCAGCGACGCCGGCAGCACTATCACCGTGACCTCGAGCGCGAGCGCCAAGTCCGCGATGGTCGTGGCTGCCTACCGCAGCTCGGGCGGGACTGCGAGGGTCACCGCCTCGGCCATCGGGGGCAACGACAGTGCCGCCGCCAGCCACACCACACCGTCGGTCGCAGTGGCAGAGCAGCAGTCCTGGCTGGTGAGCGCCTGGAGCGAGAAGTCGCCCAACGCGGCCACCTGGCGACTGCCAGGCAGCGTGACCCAACGGGCAACCGCGTCGGCCAACGGCGCCGGGAAGGTCAGTGCCGTCTTTGCCGACTCCAACGGAGCGGTAGCGGTGGGCACCGCCGCCGGTCGCACAGCGACGACCACGGCCAACGTCAACAGGTCGGTGCTCTACTCCGTCGTGGTCAGCCCAGGTGAGACCACCACCGGCCCGACCAACACCCCGCCCGTGGCGCGCTTCACCTCGTCGTGCGCCGGGCTGACCTGCAACTTCGACGCGTCCGGCTCGACTGACGCCGACGGTGACTCCCTGACCTACAGTTGGGCCTTCGGCGATGGCCAGACCGGGACCGGGGTCACGCCGACCCACGCCTACAGCAACGGCACCGCCCGCACGGTCACCCTGACCGTCAGCGACGGCCAAGCGACCGGCCAGACGACGGGACAGGTCTCGCCGCAAGCGCCCACCGGCGGCCCGGGCCACACCGCCGTCGTCCCCGACATCGTCTCGACGAACATGCCGCGGATCACCTCCGGCGAGATCGAGGACCTGGAGTACATCGGCAATCGCGTCTACGTCGCCGGCGGCTTCAGCTCGATCCGCAACAACGCGAGCGGCAACACCACCAGCTACAACCAGCGGTTCCTGGCGGCGTTCAACCTGAACACCGGCCTGGTCGACGCCAACTTCCGACCCACCTTCAGCGGCGGCGGCGTCTCGGACATCGAGGCGAGCCCCGACGGCACCAAGCTCTTCGTCGCGGGCACATTCAACTCCGTCAACGGGGTGGCGAAGAAGAAGTTCGCGTCCATCAACCCGACCACCGGCGCCACGATCAACGGGTGGACGGCCAACGGGAACGCCGCCGGCACCGAGCTCGAGGCCACCAACTCCACCGTCTACCTCGGTGGTAAGTTCACCAAGATCAACGGCGCCGATCACCGTGGCCTCGCCGCCGTCAGCGCCACCACCGGGGAGCTGGTCGGCCGCACCAGCGCCAACCCGCGTGGCACCTGGAACAACGACATCACCGGCGGGATCGGGCCCAACGGCTCGCTCAACGTGCAGGAGCTCAAGCTCACCCACGACCTCTCCAAGCTCGTCGTGGTGCACACCGGTCGACAGATCGCCGGCCAAGACCGCTACGGCGTCGGCATCATCAACACCGCCACCGGTCAGCTCTCCCCCTGGCGCACCCGGCTGTGGGAGGACAACCTGCAGTACGTCGGCGGCATCCAGCGCGCCTTCGCCGGTGACATCTCCCCCGACGACTCCTTCATGGTCGTGACCAGCGGCTCCGGTGGCGACCGGCCGCCCATCAACGACACGGCGGTGGCGCTTCCGCTGACCGGCAACGACGGGGTCGAGCCGCTGTGGATCTCACGCGCCTTCGACAGCGTCTACTCCGTGGCGATCACGGAGAAGGCCGTCTACATCGGCGGCCACTTCTCGTGGAACGAGTCGCCGACCGCCAAGGACCCCTGGCCCGGGCTCGACAACGTCGGCTACGGCACCGGGCAGGGCCTCTCAGGCTACGGACTCGGTGACGAGGTCGTGCGCCGAGACCACGTGGGCGCGCTCAACCCGGTCGACGGCAAGGCCGTCGAGTGGAACCCCGGCTCCAACTCCTTCGAGGGCAACAAGGCGATGCTGGCCACGCCACTCGGGTTGATCACCGGAGGCGACGCGACCACCCAGGGCGGACAGAACGTCGGCCGCGTGGCGGCGTACCTCTTCTCGAGTGCTCCCGCCTCGGGCGCCAACGAGACCACGATCACCCACCCGATCGAGGGTCGCGTGGAGCCCGGCGGCGAAGAGTTCGTCATCGACGGCACGGCGAAGGCCACCAGCGGTGTCCAGCGGGTGCAGCTCGAGCTGCAGGACCGCAACACCAATCAGTACCTCCAGGACAACCTGACCAGCTGGGGTCCGTCCAACACCATCAACGTCAACCTGGCCAACCCCGGCGCCACCACCACGGATTGGTCGCTCCCGGTCACCGTTCAGGAGAACCGCGTCCTCAAGGTGCTGGCCAAGACCTTCGCCACCAACGGCACCAGTGACGCCTCGAAGGCCACCAAGAAGTTCGAGACGTTCAGCGTGCTGGACGCGCCACCGACGGCGCGGGTCACTGGGCCTACCGGCATCGTGCCGTCCACGACGTTCACGATCACCGGCACCGCCACCGACGACATCGGGGTCCGGTCGCTCAGCTACGTCATCAAGAACGGCTCGTCGCTGTTCCTCCAAGACGACGGCACGGTGAGCTCCAACTACAACGCCTTCACCATCCAGCCTGATGTGGTCGACGCGGTGAGCACCACCTGGTCGACCGAGGTCACGGTGCCCTACGAGGGCGTCTGGCGGATCGCTGTCACACCACGCGACACGGGCGGGCAGTCCTCACTCGACGAGACGACTCGTGACTTCACGGTGAGCTCGACCGGCATCGCACCCTCAGTGACGATCACGGCACCCGCCCTGATGGTGCCGCCGAACGCCACCGCGCCGGTCAGTGCCACGCCCGGCAACCCATTGACGTTCGCTGGCACCGCCACCGACGACGAGAACCTCGCGAACGTCGAGATCCAGATTCGCAACACCACCACCCGGGAGGCCCTCGCCTCCGACGGCACCTGGGGAGTAGGCCTGTCGGCAGGGTGGTATCGCGTGACGGCGCTCAATGTGAACAACGACCGGCTCAACTGGTCGTGGACGACGCCGTTCAACCTCACCCCGGGCAGCTACACCTTCTCGGTGCGGGCGACCGACGACATCGGTCTGACGACCTCATCGGCCAACCAGGGCAAGCTGACGGTCAACGCCCAGATTCCAGGGGATGCACCGCCGAACGGCCTGCTCGACGTGACCGGCACGCAGACTGGGGGCCAGGTCTTGCACCTGAACCTCACCGGCACCGCAACCGACGACAAGGGCGTCGCCAAGGTGGGCGTCACCATCTACGACAACGACTCCCGCCGCTACCTGCAACCCAGCGGCGCGCTGTCGGCGACGTACGCCGAACTGACGGCGAACCTCGCCTCGCCAGGGGCGACGAGCACCACCTTCTCGCTGTCGCGGGACCTGCCGACCGAGGGCGACTGGTCGGTGACGGCGTACGCCTACGACAGCGTCGGGCAGGTCGACACCTCGACCACCGGGGCCACGGCTCGCTACGAGATCTACCCCGGCGACGTCGCGCCGACGTTCAACGAGGCGCTGCGCCTGCCGCAGGGTGGAGAGACCTACACCGAGGGTCGGATCCCGGTCACGGGTCGCGTCGAGGACGACCGACAGATCTCGGCGGTTCAGGTGGCCGTGCGCAACACGGCTGGGCAGTACATGAATGCCAGCGGGCAGTTCACCAGCACGTCGGAGAGCTGGCGGTCGGCGTTCTTGAACTCGCCGGGATCCCCGGGCTCCAACTACTCCTACACCACGCCGGTCATCCCTGACGGCAGCTACGTGGTGCGCGTGCGCGGAGTCGACAACCACGGCTTCACGACCGACCCGCCGCTCGACGCGACGGTCACCGTCACCCACCCGGCGAACAACCCGCCGGTGGCGAACTTCACGATGAACTGCAACCAGAACGTCTGCGGTTTCGACGGCACGACCTCCACGGATGAGAATCCGTCAGCGTTGACTTACAGCTGGAACTTCGGCAACGGCACCGGCACCGGATCGGTGGTGAGCCGCACCTACACCAGTGCCAACACCTACACCGTCACCCTCACCGTGACCGACGAGTACGGCCTCACCGCGACGGCGACGAAGACGCTGACGATCACCGAGCCCCCGGGGAACCAAGCGCCCACCGCCATCATCGGGGCGCCGACTTGTTCGGCTCGAGTGTGCAGTTTCACCAGCAGTCAGTCGACCGACCCGAACCCGGGTGACTCGATGACCCGACTGTGGAACTTCGGAGACGGCACCACCAGCACGGCCGCCTCGCCGACGAAGACCTACTCCGCCGACGGCACCTACACGGTGTCTCTGACCGTGACGGACGGGTGGGGCAAGTCGAACACGGTCACCCGTCAGGTGGTCATCGCCGAACCCGCCACGAACCACGCGCCATCGGCGGTGTTCGATCTCCCGTCCTGCACGGGGATGGCCTGCACCTTCTCCAGCGTCAACTCCACCGATCCTGATGGAGATGCGATCACCCGGCTGTGGAGCTTCGGAGACGGAGGCGCCACCAGCACGGCGACCTCGCCGACGAAGACCTACAGCGCGCCGGGCACCTACACGGTGACCCTCACGGTGACCGATGGCTGGGGCAAGTCGTCCGCGGTCACCCGGAGCGTCACTGTCCCCGCGGGCTGAGGAGAAACAAGCAGCCTGGCAGACAGACCGGCCCGCGCACGGACAGAATGGGGCCGTGACCTCACGAGACCGACGTCCCCTGCTGGTGACGGGTGTGCCCCGCTCGGGAACCACGTGGTGCGCACGGCTGCTTGCGACCGCAGCGGGCACGGCGCTGGCGGGGCGGGAGCCGATGAACCCGAGGGACGGGCAGTATGCCCTCGGGGGAACGCTCGCCGGGTGGGCGCGACTGGCCACCCTCAGCTCCCGTCAACGCCGAGTGTTGCGAGCGACCTATGGGGGCCGGAACCCGCGCACCTACGGTCGCTACGGACGCCACCAGTGGCGCGGACCGCTGCCCACGAGCCGGCTCGTGGTGAAGGATCCCTTCGCGATGCTCTCCACCCCGGCGATCACGCGGGTCACCAACGCCCGGGTCCTCCAGGTCTATCGACACCCCGCTGCGGTCTGGAGCAGCTACCGTCGAATGGGCTGGCGCCCCGACCTCGACGAGATCGCACCCTTCGTGCCGGAGGCGATCCGGGTGGAGCCCGGCCTGAGCGAAGTGTGGGAGCGGGGACCTCACGCGCTGGGTCCGGCCGCGCAGATGGGCTTCTTCTGGAGTGTGCTGCAGACGTTGATGATGATCGACCTCGAGCAGACCTCCGGCACCTTGGTCATCGCCCACCATGAGCTCGCCGCCGGCGGGCCGGCCGCGGCCACGGCGCTGTTCGACGCGCTCGGGCTGCGTCCGACCGCCGAGACCGTCGAGGAGATGCGCGGTGATGCGCGCGCACCGTCGCCCTCGGCGACCGGCCTGCATCAGCTGGACCGCTCACCCGCCGAGGTCGCCTCGTCATGGCGACGCGGACTCGAGGCCGACGAGATCGAGCAGATCGAGCAGATCGCCGGCCCCACCATCGCCGCGGTCGACAATCTGCGCTTCCGCTGGTGATTGATCCTCAGGGGCGGAACCGGTAGACCTCTGGCCGACGGCTGAGCTCTCGCAGCTTGGTGCGCGCGGCGCGGTCGAGCTGGCGTCGTTGGCCACCCAGCAGCCGATAGTCGAACCAAGCAAGCCCGGCGATCCCTTCGCGGACCGCAGTGTCGAAGGCACCCTCGAACCACTGCGCCGCGCGCAGCGGGTCGAACGGATCCGCCGTGGTGCCGGCTTCGGGCACGATCACCGGCTGCTCACCGACCAGGTTCGCGACGTCGGCGTACAGATCGGCGAACTCGACCCAGTTGCCGGCGCTGCCCTCCCGCCAGGGGTTGTACATGTCCACCCCGATCACCGACGCCTCGGGGACCAGCCAGCGATGCGGCTGGCGGCCGGAGTGGGGCTGGAACGTGTAGCTCATCAGGGTCGGCACCGCGATCACGTGGGGTGTCCCGGCGGTACGCCGAATCAGGCGGCGCTGCATCTCCACCCACGAAGAAGCGGTGTTGTCGCCGCTGACGTCGTTCTCCGGCTCGTGGTGCAGGGCCAAGAAGGCCGGCGAGCCCAGCCCATCCAAGGCGGCGATGAGCTGATCCAACCACGCGTCGTGCTCCCCCGCGGCCACCGATGCCCAGCTGCCCTCGGTCTTGAAGGACACGAACGGCACGATTCCGGCCGCGACGTCCTGGGTCAGCATCTGCTCCATCAGAGCGATCTGATGTGGTCGGTAGAACCGCCGAGACAACGTCGCGTTGGTTCCACCGAGCTCCGGCGCGCTGGCCGCGAGCTGGTCGAGGCCGAGGCTGATCCCGAGATAGAGACGCCCCGGACCGGGGTCACCGAAGAAACGGGCCTGGCTCGTGGTCGGTGAGGAGGTGGTCGGCGACGCAGACGATGGGCTCGGCGTCGAGGACGGACCGCCGCGGCACCCGGAGAGCGCGGCGGCGGCACCGACGACGGCCAGCAGAGCGGCCCGGCGACTCGTGGTCACCGGGCCGCGCCAAGACCAGGGCGGCGTCTCCTCGCTCATGATTGGATTGTCCCATCGCGAGATTGGAATGTCCCATCGCGAGCATCGCTGAGCCGCACGGGGGAGGGACGCATGGCACGACGCCTGCTGGCGGCCGCGCTCCTCGGTGCGGTGGTGTTGCTAGGTGCCTGCTCACCTGACGACGAACCCCCGACCGAGCGGGCCGCGCCGTGGCCCGACGACCCGGACCTTCTCGTCGACTTCACCCAGTCCGCGGATGGACCGGTTCCCGGCATCGTGACGACTCCGACCGACACCGAGGTGGAGACGGTCGCCGAGGGCGGAGCCCGATTGTCACAGCGCCCGGGGCCTCGGCCCGGCAGCACCGCCGCGGTCTTCCCGAGCGAGGAAGAGGCCGTGGACGGGAGGCTCCTTGCCCTCACGATCAGCCCGCCGGACGATGATGAAGCCTTCGCACCCGGCGCCCGCGACTTCGTGTTCGGTGTCGACGTGTTGCTGCCGGTGCCCTCGGGCCGGTCCGAGGAGGACAACGGCGACAACCTGGTGCAGCGTGGGCTGTTCGGCGACACCGGCCAGGTGAAGCTCCAAGTCGACGACGGCGTCCCGTCTTGTCGAGTAGCCGGCAACCAAGGAGTGGCCACGGTGAAGGCGGGCAGCGAGGAGCTGACGACGGAGACCTGGTTCCGGATCCGCTGCCAGCGAGAAGGCAATCGACTCACGCTCTACCTCGGCCGCCCCGACGACGAGGGCGATGTCGCATCGTGGGAGCACTGGTCCAAGATTCAGAGCACCGGCACGGTGACCTTCGCCGACCCCGCCACCCCGATCTCCATCGGCGCCAAGCTCAACCCCCACGGTGGTCTGGTCGTCAAGGCGCCCGACCAGTTCAACGGCGCCCTAGCTCACGTCGTGTTCACGCTACGAGATCACTCCGACGACTCCGAAGACTCGGACGACGACTAGCGAGTGTTCCCGGGTGCTGGTGGGATTGTGGTTGCGACCGACAGGGCTCCTACGCGGGAGGTGGTGGCCAGTCCGGGTCATCGTCCGGGTTGCTGGTCGCTGGTGGTCACTCTGGTCACCGTTTTCACAAGGTATGTCGAGATGCCTGCACCTACCTCGGTGAACGACGCACGGTAAGTGCAGGCATCACCACATACCTTGAGAAAGCGGCAACCATGTGGCTTGGGGGAACGCAGGAGACGCCACCCCCGCGCAGTGACCCGGCCGACCGGTGGGCCGGACAGCAGACCCCGGCCACGGCGGTGTCCACCCGCCGTCGTTGCCCTATCGGTCAGCACCGTCCACGGCCAGCAAGCCGACCGCCAGGTCCAGGACGCCCGGAGGGCGGCGCGCAACCTTACGGCGCCAGGAAGAGAGCGCGGCCTCGCCAGTCGCGGCTGCCGTCGACCAGCGTGGAGGGTCCAGTGGGCAGCCCAGCCGAGAGCAAGATCCGCCGCAGCTTTCCGGTGGTGCGGGACACGAAGTAGAGGTAGTCCCCGGAGGTGAAGGCGACCTGGGCCTTGCGCCACGAGATGCCGTTGGAGGCGTTGAAGGTCTGGCTCCCGAGCGTGCCGGAGTCGGCGCTGAAGTAGCGGTAGCGCAGCACCGGTGATCCGGCGACGGTGTAGTAGACCCGGCCGCGGTAGTAGGCCATGCCGGACACCGAGCCGAGGTTGGCGAACAGCGACGGGTTCGCCCCGGTGTAGGTCGTGTTGCCGGAGCCGGTGCGAACACCTGCCCACTGCGGGTCGTGGTAGGGATCGAGCTTGACGGCGGGACCGAACGTGCTGTTGGCGTAGGTGCGGCTGTAGATCCATCCGTTGGCGCGGCCGTAGAACAACGTGCCGCCGATCCAGAAGGCCCCGCGGGTCTTCCCCCACGGCACCCCGGTGTCAGTGACGGCGGTGGCGGCGCCCACGGTGGTGCCGTCGAAGCTCTGACTCGTGAGGCCGTCACCCGATGCTCCGGGCGACCCGATCAGGATGCGACCGGGCAGCCCGGCGCGATAGTCGCCCGCGACCGCGCGCCCGCCGGCGAGGGGGAAGAAGGCCAACCGTGGCCGCTTGTAGGTGAAGTTGCCGATCCAGTCGGTGTTGCTTCCGAGATACAGCCCCGCGCTCGTCGCCAAGAACGTGTAGACCGCTTCTCCGCGCGGGTGGCGACCAGGGTTCCACGCCAACGGCATGCCGTTCTCCGGGTCCAGCGCGGCGATGCCCGGCCGTGGCACCGCTCCCTGGGCGGCCCGGTCGCGACCGTTGATGTTGTTCATCCAGCGCATGTGGCCACCCACATAGACGGCGTCAGCCGTCGCCTGGACGCCCCACACCGTGTCACCGCCCGTGTAGTCCACCCAGGTCGGGCCGAGCTTGGTGCCGCTGGCATAGGTCTCGAAACGGGCCGCGCTGTCGCACAGGGCACCTTTGCTGGCGCCGCCGCTCGATCCGACGACGAAGTAGCTGCCGTCCGGCGAGATGCTGAGGTCTCGCACCCACGAGTCGAATGAGCGCTTGTGGCAGTAGGACGAGAACGCGTTGGTCGCCCAGGTGGGCGACACCACCGAGGAGGAGCCACCGGTGTTGAGCACCACGACCTGGTCGCGTCGTCGTCCGTCCACCTTCTTGAAGTTGCCGATCGCCACGACTCGGTCCCCCGCCGGCGTAACCTCGAGCTCGGTCACCCCGACCGCACCCCTGGCTCCGGACCCGGTGTCGTTGTGCCGCTGGGCCACCTGGTTGCCGACGAACGGATCGAGGGCACCGGTGGTGAAGTTCAGCGACGCTAGGCCCGCGTGGGCTACTCCGCCGACCTCGGTGAAGTTGCCCCCGACGTACAGCCGATTGCCGTGGACGGCGAGCGAGCTGATCCGGCCGTTGACCGAGGCAGCCTTGAAGGAGTTGATCCGGGTGCCGGTCAGGGTGTTGATGAGCACCAGACGACCGACGCTCTTGCCGTTCAGCTTCTTGAAGGCGCCGGCCGCAAGCACGCTGTGGGCCACGGGACCTGGCACCAGTGCATAGACGGTCCCGTTCAGCTTGGGTGCAAAGCTGCCGACCAGGGTGCCAGTGCCCGGTTTGAAGGCCAACAGTCGAGTCCGTGTTTCGGTCTTGTCGCCGTTCCACGACCTGGCCTTGGTGAAGCTCCCGCCCGCCACGATCGTGTCGCCGACCTGGGTGAGCGCGTAGATGCCGCCGTCGAGGACCGCGGGTGTCTTCCCCGGTGTTGGCGCCACCAGTCCAGCCGCCTGCGCGGATCCGCCTGCAACGCTGAGACCTGAGACGCTCAACGCGACTACACTCAACGTTGCGGCGACCGCGCGCAACACGTACCGCTCGCCTCTGGCCACCAGGCCCCCCACGTAGGCTCGACGGCGGTCACGTCGACGTGACCGCGCCGACATGCTACGGCAATTGTCCGATCGGACCCGGGCGTAGTCCACATGGACTAGTCCGGTCGGGTGCAGGACTGGCGCAAAACGACCAGGGAACGACCAGAGCACCTACGATGGTGGGCAACTCGGCGCGGGGGGCGATGCCGAGTGAGGGAATGTCACTGATGGGGAGTGGGCGGGGGAAGCGTGCTGAGCCACCAACAGCCATGGGCGCGACCCCGCGTGATCTATCTCGGCGGCTTCGGACGCTCCGGAAGCACTTTGCTGGAGCGAATGCTGGGAGCCGTGCCTGGGTGGGTCAACGTCGGTGAGCTGGTGGATCTGCCCCGGTCCGTCCAACCCGATGACGAGAAGTGCGGCTGCGGCGAGCCGTTCTCGAGCTGCCCGTTCTGGGACAAGGTAGGCGATCAGGCGTTCGGCGGCTGGCAGTCCGCGCCGGTCAGCCGGCTGGCCGAGCTGCGCCGGACGGCGGCCCGACAGCGCCTGGTCCCTGGCCTGCTTCGCCTGCGCCGTGGAGGCGGCTCGGCGTCTCTGCGTCGCCGCGTGGCGGAGTATCAGGAGGGCTACGGCCGGGTCTACCAGGCGATCGCCGAGGTCAGCGGAGCGACCACGATCGTCGACGCGAGCAAGGGCCCCGCGCACGGACTGGCCCTGGGGCTCGACCTCACCGCCGGTGGGGGTGCGGAGGCGGGCTACCGGCTCACCATGGTCAATCTGGTCCGCGACCCACGCGGGGTCGCCTACTCCTGGTCGCGGCGCGCCCTGGACCGCCCGCAGGCGGGCAGCCGGAGCCAGATGTGGTCGATCGGCGTGGGCAGGTCCGCCACCCAGTGGGCGGCACTCCAGACAGAGGTGGCCCTGATCAGCAGACTCAGCGGCATCCCGTCGGCACGGATCCGCTACGAGGACCTCGTCGCCGATCCTCGACCGACCCTGCGCCATCTGCTCACGACCCTCGGGCAAGACGACGACGATGCGGCGATAGACCATGTGGCTGACCACGCCGTCACCCTCGGCCCGAGTCACGGTCTCTCCGGCAACCCCGGTCGATTCCGCCACGGCACCCTGGATCTGGTCGCCGATGACGAGTGGCGCCGCGGGCTGCCGGCCAAGGAGCGTCGCCTGGTCACTGCGGTGACCCTGCCCTGGCTGCGCCGCTATGGATACCCGAGCCTATGAACCCGAAATCATCTCAGGAGCATGCGTTGAGCACCGACGAGTCCACTTCTGGACTGCCTCTCGTCTCCGTCGTCATCCCGACCCGGGGCCGACCCGAGCTGTTGCGCGAGACCATCGCGACAATCGTCGGGCAGGACTATGCCGGCGAGATCGATCTGCTCGTGGTCCACGATCAAGAAGAGGCGGACCCGTCCCTGGCCGAGCTCGGACAGGAGCGGCGCTCGGTGCGATCGCTCACCAACGAGGGTAAGCCCGGTCTCGCCGGGGCACGCAACTTCGGGCTCCGCAACACCAGCGGTGAGATCGTCGCCAGCTGCGACGACGACGACCTGTGGCATCCGGAAAAGATCCGCTTGCAGGTGGACCTGCTGCAGCGGGAGCCACGGATGCTTGCGGTCGGCACCGGCATCCGGCTGCTCATGGGTGACCGCGACGTGGACTGGCCCGGTCGGTCCGAACAGGTCACCCACCAGCGTCTGCTTCGCAACCGGGTCAAGGAGCTGCACAGCTCCACCCTCGCGATGCGCCGAAGCGCCTTCGCCAAGGCCGGCGAGTACGACGAGGACCTGCCGCATGGGTATGGCGAGGACTACGACTGGCTGCTGCGGGCCTCCCGGGTCGGCGAGATCGGCGTGGTCACCGACGTCTTGGCCAATATCCGCAAGGACGTGCCGTCCTGGTTCCGCGGGCGGGCGCTCAACACTGCCGACGCCTTGGAATACATGCTGGCCAAGCATCCTGACTTCGCCGACGATCGGCGGGCCTATTCGCGGGTGCTGGGGCAGATCGCCTATGCCCGAGGCACTGCAGGCGAACGCAAGGCGGCGGCGAGGTACGCCGGCCGCGCGCTGCTGACCTATCCGCTCGCCCCGCACGGCTGGCTGGGCCTGGTGAGCATCTCCGGCGTCGATCCGCAGAAGGTGCTGGGCGTGGCACGCGTCTTCGGTCGAGGAGTGTCGTGACCAGGCTGCCGAACTTCCTCTACATCGGGCCGGACAAGGCGGGTTCGTCCTGGCTGCACGAGACCCTGATCAGGCATCCCGAGGTCTACCTGACCCCGGCCAAGGACCTCTACTACTTCGACCGCTACTACGACCGCGGCACCGAGTGGTACGCCGACCAGTTCCGCGGGGCGACGGACAGCCAGCCCATCGTCGGCGAGATCTGCCAGGACTACTTGTTCCACCCCGAGGCCTCGGCGCGCATCGCCAAGACGCTCGAGGACCCACAGCTGATGGTGTCACTGCGAGACCCGGTCGAGCGAGCCTGGTCGTCGTGGCTCTACGCCCGCAAACACGGCGTCTGGCCGGCCGACTTCGGTGAGGCGTTGCGCAGCGTCGAGGAGCTGCTGGGGCACAGCCGATACGCCACTGGTCTGGATCGGTTCACCACGCATCACGACCGCGACCGCATCCACATCGCCGTCTTCGACGACCTGGTGGCCGACCCACAGGCGTTCCTGGACGCGACCACCGACTTCCTCGGTGTCGCCAGGATGCCGCTGACCGAGGAGGACCTGGCCGCCAAGCTTCCAGCCGCGAAAGCGCGCTCGCTCATGGTCGCGAACGCGGCACGACGGACCGCCGACTGGGTGCGCGAGCATGACGGCGCCCGACTCGTCGGTGCGGTGAAGCGCTCTCGGCTGGCGCACCGCCTCCTCTACCAGCCCATCGACAAGAGCACCGTCCGCCCCGATCAGGCCAGCGTCGACTACATCCGTGAGCAGCTCGACGACGAGGTGACCCGGATCGAGAACGTCTATGGTGTTGCGGTGCGGGAGCGGTGGGGCTGGAGGTGACCCAGACCGCGACCACCCCTCGCGAGTCCGGCTGGGATCCGGTCTCGACCTGGCCGGCCCCCCGTCGGCAGCATCGAGGCCTCCTCACTCGTCACCTGGATGCCTATTGGCCGCTCACCGTCTACGTCTACCTCTACCCGCTGTGGTGGGTGCTCGGAGTCTCCAAGGTCATCCTGTTCGTGTTGACGGTGCCCATGTTGTGGGCACTGCTGCGCCACCGCGAGATCCGGGTCCCGCGTGGCTTCGGCATCTACGTGGTCTTCTTGGTCTGGGTCGCTCTCGGCGCCACCCTGCTTTGGGTCCAGGCACCCGGCACTGAGGAGAAGGCCGGGCTCGGACCTCTGATCGCCTTCACCTACCGCGGGTTGTGGTACTTCGCCGTGACGGTGACCTGTCTTTACATCCTCAACGCGGACCGCACCCAGCTCACCGTCGATCGGGTGACCCGGACCTTCGGTTTCCTGTTCGTGCTCACGACCGCCGGTGGGCTGCTCGGTGTGCTGATGCCGCACCTGGACTTCCCCTCCGTGCTCGAGCTCGTGATGCCCAAGTCGGCGACGCGGGCGGAGTTCATGAACGCGCTCTTCCACCCGCGGGTCGCCCTGCAGTCGGAGTTCCTCGGCTACAGCCAGCCGCGCGTTACGGCGCCGTACTCCTATCCCAACACCTGGGGCAACGCCTACGGTCTGCTGCTGCCGTTCTTCGTCTACTCCTGGCTGGGCCGCAACGGTGGGTGGCGCCGATGGGTCGGTCCGCTCATCTTGTTGGTCTCTCTGGTGCCGGTGGTCTATTCACTCAACCGGGGGCTGTGGCTCGGGCTGGGTGTCTCGGCAGCCTGGATCGTGGTCCGGCGTCTGGCCGCCGGCGACCTACGCGCCGTGGTCGGCGTCGCGCTGGCCGCCGCCGTGCTCGTCGTGGGCTACGTGGCCACGCCGCTCGGCGCCACCATCCAAACCAGGATCGACACCCCTCACAGTGATGAACGCCGCCAGGACACCGTCGTGGAGGTCTTCCGCACCACGTGGGCGTCCTCGCCGGTGCTCGGCTATGGCGGCACGCGTCAGATGGTGGGCAACTTCAACTCCATCGCCGGCGGCGACACACCCGGCTGTCACCAGTGCGCGGCGCCACCGCTGGGGACACAGGGGTTCTTGTGGGGCCTGGTCTTCATGACAGGTTTCGTCGGCGCAACGCTGATGCTGCTCTTCTTGGCCTGGCAGCTGATTCTCAACGCTCGACGCACCACGACCCTGGCGCTGCTCACGTCGACGGTGCTGTTGTCGTCGATGTTCTACTTCCTCTTCTACGACGCCCTCGACGTGCCGATGCTGGTCACCATGGCGGCGATCGGGTTGTCCTCGCGTGAACACGCGGCTGACCCCGACCACCACCTCGACGACACCTGGCCGATCGGAGGCGAGACTTCAACATGACCAGTGTCCAGCGGTTGACTCCCCCACTCGCCGATCTGCTCGGTGAGCTGGGGCTTGATCCGACCCGGTCGGGGCTGCACCGCCTCCCAGGAGCGCGCAGCCGAGAGTTCCTCTGCCTGCCGTCTCACAGCCGACCGCAGGTGCTGGTTCCTCTCACGGCGGGCGGCGCCGACCTCGTGCTCGAACGTCGGTCCCGAACCCTGCCGGCCAAGGTGCTGAAGCAACTGGTGGCGACCGGGCTGCGGTCGCGCATCCTGCCGCTGCTGCCGGTCACCCGCCTACGCGTCGACGACCCGGCCCTGACCGAGCTCATCTCGTGGCTCGGCGGCGAACCAGACAGCAGGGTCGGCATCCTGGTCGGGCCGCCCCGGGCCAACAGGAAACCGGTGCTGCGTCTGCTCACCGCAGCCGGCGCCACCACCGCGTTCGCGAAGATCGGCACCACGCCGGTCGCGGCCGAGCTGGTCCGACGAGAGGCTGCCGCCCTGGAGCTCGTGGGCCAGGCGGGCTGGTCGTCGGTGCGGCCCCCCAGACTGCTGCGAGCCGGCGAGTGGCGCGACCGCGAAGTCGTCGTGACGAGTGCGCTCGCGGGTGACGCCGAGGAGCGGCAACCCACCGCACTCCCGATCGGCCCCACTCGCGAGATCGCCGCGACCGGAGCACGCACCGACCTGGCGATCGGCCAGACCACCGTCCTAGCGGCTGGCAACCCGCTCGCCTGGGGCCGCTGGGGTGACGAGATCGCGCGCCTCGGCGACCGGCTGCGCACCACGATCGGTGACCGACGGATCCCCCTCGGCGCCAGTCACGGCGACTGGACGCCGTGGAACATGGCCTGGCAGGACCAGGTCCTCGAGGTCTGGGATTGGGAGCGCTACGCCGAGGCGGTGCCACAGGGCTTCGACGTGGTGCACTTCGCCGCCTCCCGGGTGCGCGCCGACGATCCGGCGGCGGCCGAGGCCCGCTTCCTCGCCGAGCTCCCGACATCGCTCGAGTCGTGCGGCGTCGACCCGGCCCTGGCCGACCAGGTGCTGGCGCTCTACCTTCTGTCCACCGCACGGCGGTACGCCGCCGACCTCACCGCGCTGCCCGTCGCCGCGGTGGCCAGCCGACTGGACTGGGTGCTGCGCCTGCTTCGCACAGCGACGGATCGTGTCGAGCTAGGAGCCGTGGCGTGAATCTACGCAAGAGCGCACCCAGATCCCTCCGCGTCGGGGGCCGCAAGGCGGCGGTGTGGTGGGGAGAGCGCACGGCCAGCCGCCGTCCGCCGCCCGACTTCTTGGTGGTCGGTGGCCAACGATGCGGCACCACCTCGTTGTTCCGCGCACTGATGGCCCACCCGCAGATCCGTCGGCCGCAGCTCCACAAGGGGGTCAACTACTTCGACCTGGACTACGACCGTGGCGAGGCCTGGTATCGCGGCCACTTCCCGGTGCGACGGCCCGAAGACGACCTGCGGGTCTTCGACTCCAGCGGCTACTACATGTTCCATCCGCAGGCGCCGGCCCGGATCATCCACGACCTCCCCGAAGTCAAGGTCATCGCCATGGTCCGTGACCCGGTCGAGCGTGCCTACTCCGCCTACAAGCACGAACTGGCCCGTGGGTTCGAGTGGGAGAAGTCCTTCGGGCGTGCCCTGGAGCTGGAGGACGCCCGGCTCGAGGGTGAGGTCGAGCAGATGATGGCCGACCCGTCGTACCAGAGCTTCAACCACCGCCACCATGCCTACCGACGCCGCGGGGAGTACGCCGCGCAACTGGCTCCGTTCATCGACGGGTTGGGCGCCGACCACGTCCTCGTGGTGGAGTCCGAGTCGTTCTTCGCCGATCCGCTGACCGACTACCGTCGCATCATCGACTTCCTCGACATCGCCGACTTCGAGCCTGAGTCCTTCGACCGCTACAACGCTCGGCCCGGTGCCGGCCTGGATCGTGCAGTGGCGGCCGAGCTCCGGACGCGGTTCGAGCCGCATGACGCGGCTCTGGCCGACATCATCGGACACCCGCCCGTGTGGAGGAGGTGACCATGCCTGCCGCCCCGGAGGAGAAGCCGCTGCCGCAGCTGTCGTCGTACGTCGACCATCTGCACCGCCACTGGTTGATCCTGCTCGTCATGACCATCCTCGGCGCGTTGATCGGATCGGCGATCTACTTCTCCATGCCGCAGCGCTACCTCGCGACCTCCCGGGTCGCGGTGTCACCGCAGATCACCTACCTCTCCCTCAACACCCAGAACGAGAAGCAGTCGCTCGTCACCTTGGACACCACCGCCGCGCTGCTGCGATCCGATGGCGCGCTGGACAAGATCTCGACGGCGATGGAGGTGAGCCCCGACCAGGCCTCCGACAACCTGACCATCTCGGCCAAGCCGGGCTCACGCGTGCTGATCCTCCAGATCGAGGGCGACTCTCGCCGGCAGGCAGTGGCGGGTGCGAATGCCGCCACCGAGCAACTGCTCTCGCTCCAGTCCCACACCTTTGCGCTCAGCAGCAGTCAGGTCAGGCTGCTGAAGAAGCGAGTCAACGTGCTGCGACGGCAGGCGCTCGATCAGATCGACCAGGGCGCACCCGCGCAGAGCCTCTTGCAGACCGTCAGGATCCTGCAGGGCCGGTTGGACAAGGCGATCGAGACCAACAACACCACCTCGGCGGTCATCATGCGAGCCCATGTCGTGCAGTACCGCCCCGGTCAGCTGGAGGTCCTCGTGGCCAGCGGCATCTCACTCGGGCTTCTCGGGGGCCTCGGCCTCACCCTGCTTCCCCGACGACGCCGTCCACGGCGTCGAGCCGGCACCGCCGCCCGGGGGGCTAGACCAGGGTTCCACATCGGTCGGACCGACCCGACCCCGACAGGTATGATCTCGTCGCGGTCCGCTGCGGTGCAGACGACCGGCAGGTGGCTCTGGGTGGGTCTCGGGACGCGGCAGACCTCAGCAATGACGTATGACGCAAACCCGGGGGAAGCACGATGAGCACATCTGAGCCGATCGCCCGATCACGCCTCGGCCTCGGCGCCGCCCTCCGCCCACACCTCCTGCTGATCGCCGTCCTCGGCGTGCTCTTCGGTGTGCTCGCGGGCACCGCTGCGGCGTTGCTCCCGGCAGAGTACGTCGCCACCGGCAAGGTTCTCATCCAACCGTTGGTCGGCAATCCCTACAGCCCGGACACCGCCGGCAGCGACCTCACCCGACTCGAGACCGAGGCCCAGGTCGTCTCCTCCGACGTCATCGTCGACGCGGTGCGCGACGACCTGCCGAGCGGCCACGCGGTGAACCTCACCCAAGGGCTCATCGTCTCGATCCCGGCCAACACCCAGATCATCCAGATCGGCTTCCGCGCGCCCGATGCGGACACCGCGACCGCCGTCGCCAGCCAGTTCGCGACGAACTACCTGGACTATCGCACCGAGCGCCGCGACACCTACGTGCGCAACCGTGAGGCCGGGATCAACGAGCAGCTGGACAACCTCAGCGAGAAGCTGGACAACCTGCGCGAGAAGGGCGATCGGACCGCCGAGGTCACCGCCATCACCGCCCAGATGCAGAACCTCCGTCTCCAGCTGTCGACCTTGGAGACCACGGACTCGATCGCCGGCCAGGTGATCTCCGAGCCGCGGGCCAAGGCGTCTGGCATCGCCGTGCCCGTCTGGGCGGCCGCAACGGGCGGCGTGCTCTTGGGCGCGCTGATCGGCGCCGTGATCGCGGTCGCTCGCGAGCGGCGCCGCGATGTGCTGCGCACCGTCGATGACGTCGAGAGCCTCGGTGTCCCTGTCTTGGGTCACCTCGCCGGCAGCCGTCGACACGTGGACAGCACGGGCTCGCCGGATCAGCTCTCCGATGCCTCGCTGATGGTCGCGGCACTCCTCACCCGACGCGTGGCAGCCCCGGCGGCGGTGGCCGTCGGCGAGCTCTCCTCGGCCTCCGCCTCGACGAACGGCTTCGCCAGCGACCTCGCCTGGGCGCTCACCCAGGGGCGGCAGCGGGTGCTGCTCATCGACGGCAACTCCGAGGAGGCCAGCAGCGCCGAGGGCCTCTCCGATGCGCTGCTCCGCTCCGGCAAGCTCGGTCCGCTGACCCAGACCGACGGAGAGCTGGCCCGCCTGTCGGTGGGACAGGACCCGAAGGCGGGTCGCCGGCTCTATGGCACACCCCGTCTCGACGCCGTCCTCACCTCGGCATCCGAGGCCTACGACTGGGTGGTTGTCGAGGCGCCCGCGACCGACCAGACCGACGGGCGGGCGTTGGTGGGCGGCTGCGGCTACTGGGTGCCCATCGTGACCCTGGGCTCGACCTCCCGCCACGACCTCGAGAACGGCCTGCAGTGGGCGCACGCGTCCGGCGCCCACCCGTTGGGCGCCGTCGCCGTCGACCCGGCGTACCACCCCGCGCGCGGCGCTCAGGACGCCGGCGGCGCCAGCAGCAGCGAGTAGGCATGAGCGACGCTCCCCAGTCGACACCAGCGAGCACCGGGAGTGATCGCGCCGAACTGCGCACCCTGGCTCGGGGAGGCATCGGCGGGCTGCTCGCCTCCTTGGTGAGCGGCCTGGGTGGGCTGGCCTTCATCACCGTCGCGGCGTGGGGCTTCCCCAAGGCCGAGGTGGGCATCGTCTTCACCTTGACCTCGCTCTTCTTGATCGCCCTGGCCATCGTCACGCTCGGCTCGGATGTCGGCGTGGTCCGTTTCACTGCCATCAGGATGCACAGCGGTCAGGGCGACGATGTCGCGGCCGTGCTGATGGCCACGCTCGCACCCGTGTGGGTCCTCTCCGTCGTCGTGACGGGGCTGCTCTGGTTCTGCCTTCCGTTCCTGCCGTTCCAGCATGAGTATGTGCGCAGTGCTCAGGTGGTCAGCCTGTTCCTGCCGTGGGCGGCGACGTCCAACCTTGTCCTTGCCGGCACCCGAGGACTCGGCTCGGTGCGACCGACCATCATGGTTGAGAGCCTGCTGCGGCAGGCCCTCCAGCCGATCCTCGCCGGGATCGCCGCCTTCCAGACCAACAGCGCGGTGTGGTTGGCGCTGGCGTGGGTCTTTCCCTACGCCGTGGCGTGCCTGGTCGGACTGCGCAGCTACACCCGCCTCTGCGCCGCCAAGGGTCGCCAGGCGTGGCTGTCACCCTTCGCGCCCCAGGTCCGCGCGGTGAGCCGGGAGGTGTGGTCCTTCAACGCTCCCCGAGCGCTTACCCAGATTGCACAGATCGGCATCCGCCGGGCCGATATCCCCCTGGTCACCCTCCTTGCCGGCCCCGCGCAGGCGGCCGTCTACACCGCTGCGTCACGGTTCGTCGCCTCGGGGCTGCAGGCCATCAAGGGGATCCAGCAGATGGTGGGGCCGCAGATCGCTCGGCTGTACGCCGCCGGCCGCCCCGACCAGGCCGGCCTCGCACTGCGGACGGCGACCACCTGGAACGTGATGATCGCCTGGCCGGTCTATGTCACCTGCGCCGTGATCCCGTCAGTGATCTTGATGATCTTCGGACGCGACTACTCCTCCGGCTCCTCGGTCGTGGTGATCCTCGCCCTCGGCATGTTGGTGGGCATCGCCGCGGGGCCCGTCGACATCGCTCTGCTGATGCTCGGACGCAGCGGGCTCAGTCTCCGCAACAACCTGGCCGCTCTGATCACCAATCTGATCCTCAACATCTTGTTGATCCCGGGTCTCGGCATCAACGGTGCGGCGCTCGCCTGGACGGCCTCGATCCTGGTGTCCAACGCCCTGCCGACGTGGCAGATCAGGCCAATCCTTGGCAATGCCTCGGACCGCACCACCGCGCTGGTTGCGGCGCTCGCGGTCGTCTCGATCGCGACGCCGGCGACGGCGCTCCGCCTGGTTGGCGTGGAGCAACCCTTGGCCTTGTTCGTTGCCACCGTGGCGGGCGGGCTGGTCTATCTCGGTCTGGCCTGGCGTTTCCGCAGACGGCTGCATCTCGGTGAGCTCGCCGCCGTCATTCGACGCAGGCGCAACCGCAAGGTCAACGGCGCAGGCTCGGCCGAAGGTCGGGACTGTGTGTCACCGACGGCGACTGCACCGCAGGAGCCGACCGCCTGAGCGAGGCCAGGTCCTCGCTCGCGATGTGGCGCCGATCCAGCGTCGCGCGTTCGGCGCGGGTGTTCGGCACGGCGCCGAGCTCGATCCTGCGGTCGTGACTGAGCAGCAGGAGAGGGTCCAGGCTGCCGCGCATGACGACCAGGGGGTCGCCTAGCAGCCTCGACAACTGCGACAGGATCGCGCGCGGCGCGGCCGCCGCCGCAAGCACGGCGACCCTGTCGAGGCGCCTCAGGTGCCGTCGTCGTACGACTCGCGGAGCAGCGTGGGCGGTCGAGACCAGGTCCGTGGGAGCGAGGTGAAGCTCGGCTGCCGCCGAGGCGATCGCACTGGACCACACCACACAATCCGTCGTGCGACCCCCGCAAGCGCACCAGGCCGATCCCGACACCACGGCGGGGAGCAGGTCGAGCGCCTGGCCCACCAGCGCGGCACCGGCGCCGGCCAGGGTTTCCTCGTGAGCGGCCGGGACTGCCTCGGACAGCCACACCACCCGCGGAGAGCCGGCCAAAGCACTGCCTCGACCGACCGTGGGTCTGCCCACGATCTCCGCGAAGGCCGCGACGCTGGCTTCCATCGAAGCCGACGCGAGATCGGCCTGACGACTGTCGGTGCCTTCGGCAAGTCGCCGTTCCAGATCGCTGATGCTCCGGGCCAGCTCCACGACCCCGCGCTCAGCACACCATGCCGAGAACCTCAGCTGATGGTCGTCCACGTGCTCACCCAGCGCAGGATCGCGCGGCACCACGATCGGGCGATGATCCGACCTGCGAGCGTCACTGATCGTCCCCGGCCCACCATGGGTGATCACGACATCCGCGGCGGCCATCGCGGTCAGGATCTCCCGATGCGGGCCGAAGTCGAAGCCCTCGGCCCGGGTGGGACCTCTGGTCCAACCATGTTGGACCACCACCCTGTCTTGAACGTGACGTGCCTGCCAGTCATCGGCCCACCGCACGATCCGGTCGAACGGGTGATGGTCGGTGCCGACACTGATGACGATCGACCTGCCGCGGCGCACCGACAAGTCCTGGTCACGGCTCATAGCAGTGGTCCAATGGGGAGCGCGTCGTCGTAGAGCGGGACCTGCTCGGGCCACTGGACCAGCATCAGGTCCGCCACCGGGCGGCACAGTCGACCCGTCAAGGTCGGCGTCTCAATGCGGTCGTAGACCTCGACGTAGACCGTGCGGATGCCTCGCTGTCGCGCAGCGACAAAGAACGGCAAAGCGACCGCAGCACCGGTCGACACCACGATCGTGGGTCGGAACGCGGCGACCACTCGTCGAGCCAGCCTCCCGTTGCGCACCAGGTTAGGCAGGTTGCGGGTGGTCGGATGGTGGGCCCACCAGACATGTTCCTCGTCGCGCAGCGCGTGCATCGCATCGGGCGTATCGAAGGTCACCCACCCGTGCTCGATATCGCGCCACCAGGGTTCGAGGGCGAGCAACTGGGTCAGGTGACCCCCGCTCGACCCCACGAGCAGCGCCCGTGGCGGCGCACCGGCATTGCTGAACTCTGGCGTTGGCATTGCGAGCAATGGTAATGCCCTTCGACGCATCGCCGGAGCCGATGGTCGACTCCGGTGGACAACCCGCGTCGGTCAACGAGAACGCAGCAGCCCCTGGTCTAGACGGGTTGGCCGTCTGGACCAGGGGCTAGCTCGGTGGATAGCCGACCGAGGGCTGCGTCAGTATGCGCCGCGGGACCGCACGACCGCGTCGGCGGTGCGTAGTCCGATGACGACATCGGAGGTCAGCCGCCAGTTGTCGGCGTAGTGCAGGTCGAGCTCGACCGACCGCTCCCACGACAGGTTGGACCTGCCGCTGACCTGCCACAGTCCGGTGATGCCCGGACGAACGGCGAGGCGACGACGCTCCGTCGGGGTGTACTTCGCCACCTCCTCCGGCAGCGCCGGGCGCGGGCCGACCAAGGACATCTGGCCGAGCACGACGTTCATCAGCTGCGGAAGCTCGTCGAGTGAGGTCTTGCGCAGCAGCCGGCCGACCCTGGTCACGCGCGGGTCGTCGCGGATCTTGAACAACACGCCGTTGCCTTCGTCCATGGTGGCCAGCTCGGCCTTGACCTTCTCGGCATCGACTCGCATCGTGCGCAGCTTGTACATCGTGAAGGTCTTGCCATCGAGGCCGACCCGGGTCTGCTTGAAGATGGCGGGACCGCGCGAGTCCAGGCGCACCAGAGCCATCATGGTCAGCAGCGGGACCCCAGCCACCGCGAGCAGCGCGACGGCGGCGAGCCGGTCCACGGCGTACTTCACGGTGCGCACGAACACCGAGCGCCTGCTCGACCGCACGTGCAGCAGAGTGCCGTCGGCAAACCGAGCAGTGTCGATGCGGTGCGGAGCCACCTTGTCCAAGAGACCGGTCACAGCCATGGACGCATGCGTGTCCTCGAGGTGCCAGGCAAGCCGCTGCACCACGTCGGAGGTGATCGCGTCACCGGGGACCAGCACGACCAGGTCGGCGTCCCAGCGCTGCACCCACTGCTCAACCTCGTCGAGCTGGCCGATGGCGCGCACTCCGAAGGAGTCGAGGTCGCTGAGATCGACACCGTCCTCCCCGAGCGCCAGCGCGCCGACCACCTTCGCCCGGTTGTCGCCGGCCCAGCGCGTCGCGGACTTCGCGATGTCGGCAGGGCTGCCGACCACCAGGAGTCGCATCTGACCGCTCACCGCGCGGCGAGCGACGGTCCCAGCCACCGCGACGACGGCAACAGCGCCGACGATCCACAGCGTGTCCGACAAGAGTGCGCCCGGGACGATCCCGAGCACCATGCCCACGGCGACGGCCGTCACCGGCACACCCTGGTCCTTCAGGATGCGGCCGATGTGCGGCAATCCGGGCCGGACCGTCTCACGGCCCGCGTGATAGTTGACGACCAGCGCCAGCGCAGCCACCGCGCTGCCGAAGATCAGCGGCGTGTCGCTGATCACCAGCACGGTCAACGCGAGCGCGGCTGCCAGCCCCAACTCGATGGGGAGGTACCACTCCCGCAGGCGCCGACGCGCGCTACGCGCCTGCTCCGCCGAATGCGCGAGCGGTGCCTCGATTCCCCCTGCAAACTCGTTCGGTGTCGCTGCCCTCGGCAGCGGCACGACGACGTCATGAGACGTCACCTGACTCATTCGTCCCCCACTCAACTCGTTTCCCCACAACAACGAGAGAGCGCTGCTTGCCGCCGAGATCGACCTGCGACCGCCCCTTGTCCCTTAGAGAGAGCCAGGTCTCTGCCTGTGGATACAGCACAGGGAGTCGGCGACGCGATGGAGGGGGCCAAAAAAAGGACCCGCGCATACGCGGTGATTCTGCTCTTGTCTCCCCCGAGGGCTTCGCGTCGCCACGACCTGGAACCTCCTCGGGACCGTCTGAGACCCCACGACTCAGACGCAGGACAAGTCTCTGTCCCGGTGGCCCACAAGGTCAACTCATAACCGCGGCGACGTGGGCAAAATCTGCACTATTTCAGATACCCGCGGCCCGGGGTGGTGTACATCGTCCGTCCGAGTGTCCATCTTCGTGACATTTTCCGGCCAGCCGTCAATGCGCGCCCTGGCGGACGGCTCAGGAGTTGAATCGCTGCTGGGCCTGCGCCAGGCCTTCGGTCACCAGGCACTCGACCGCGTCGGCCGCGTCGGCGATCTGGACCGGCAGCTCGACCCGCTCGGCCACGGAGTAGTCCGAGAGCACGTAGTCCGCCACCTCTTGGCGTCCTGGGGGTCGTCCCACGCCGCACCTGACCCGATAGAAGTCTCCGGTGCCGAGCGAGGCGCGCAGCGATCGCAGGCCGTTGTGGCCGTTGTCGCCGCCGCCGAACTTCACCCGGATCCGGTCGAACGGCAAGTCAAGCTCGTCGTGGATCACCACGAGCCGGTCAGCCGCGATGCCGTAGAACCTCGAGAGCCCCGCCACTGGGCCTCCGGACTCGTTCATGTAGCTCCGGGCGCGTCCCAGCACCACGCGAGGTCCGGGCAGGCCAGGCATCCCGAGCCGCCCTTCCAAGACGTCGGCCCGGCCGAGCTTGTGCGGGCGCAACGAGCCGCCCATCCGCTCGGCCATCACTTCGACGACCCGATAACCGACGTTGTGCCTGTGGCCGGCGTACCGCACACCGGGATTGCCCAGCCCGACGACGAGCCAGGCCTCGGAAACCACCGATCAGTCCCGCCTGCTGCGCGCCGCGATGCGGCACGCTGGCCGCGTCAGGGTCACTCGGACTCGCCGGCCTCGGCCGGTGTCTCTGCCGCCTCGCCTTCGGCGGCCTCGGCGCCCTCGTCCTCACCCTCGGCTGCCTCGGGCTCGGCCTCGGCGACGGGAGCGGTCACGTTGACCACGAGGATCTCGCCGTCGGTGAGCAAGGTGGTGCCCTTCGGGAGCACCAAGTCCGAGGCGTGGATCTGGGTGCCGACCTCGGCGCCCTCGATGTCGATCTCGATGTACTCCGGGATGTGCGTGGCCTCCGCCTCGACCTCGATGGTGGCGTTCTCGGTCACCACCAGGGAGTCGCGCACCGCTTCGCCGACCAAGTGGACCGGGACGTCGACGGTCACCTTCTCGCCGCGCTTGACCGCGACGAAATCGATGTGCTCCAGGGTCCGGCGGATCGGGTCGACCTGGACCTGCTTGGTGAGGGCCAACTGGGTGGAGCCCTCGATCTCGAGCTCGAGCAGGGCGTTCGCACCGCCGTGCTTGATGGCCATCATCGTGTCGTGGCCCGGCAGGCTCACGTGGACAGGGTCGTTGCCGTGACCGTAGATCACCGCGGGGATCTTGTGGTCCCGACGGATGCGACGCGCGGCGCCCTTCCCGAACTCGGTGCGCAACTCGGCGACGATCTTCTCCGACGACATCTTCAACTCCTGCGGGGCTTCGAGGTGGATGACTGCCTGGTGAGTGGGCCCGGAGACGACGCACGCCGCGCTCCGTGGGACGAAGGCGCGGCGCGGGGCCTGCCCTGTCGATCACGGTTCGCCGGTGGCGTCAAGCACCGAGGCGTCCCCTCGCCGAGGCAACCGCAGCAGTCTAGCCGCGGGGTGCGCCCGGCACCCAATCGGCCGACCCGGAGCCCGGACGGTCGGATCAGCGGGCTGCTCCTTCAAGCCGCACATCGGCGATCACCGGTCTGGTCGCGCCGATCAGCGCGACCAGGATGCAGAGAGCGGCGGCCCCGAGCTCGACCCGCTGAGTGCCGAAGGCGACGGCGAGCGGACCGACCGCGAGCTGGCCGATCGGCATGGCCACGAAGGAGAAGAACCCGTCGATCGACATGACCCGGGAGAGCATCTGCTCGGGGACCTTCTCCTGCACGGTGAGGTTCCACGCCAGCCCCAGGGCGCTCAGCCCGACGCCTGCGACGACGAAGGCCAGCGCGAGGGCGAGAGTGCTCACCCGGGTGCCGAGCACCAGCATCGGCAGCGCACTGAGGGAGAAGCCGATCACGCAGGTGCGCAGCGGTCGGTCGATGGTCACCTTCGCGAGCACGAAGGCCGCCACGAAGATGCCGATCGCCTGACCGGACCTGGCCAGCCCCCATCCGTCACTCCCGATGGTGTCCTCGGCGATCGTCGGTCCGAGGACCCCCAGTGCGCCGCTGATCAGCGCGTTGAAGATCAAGGAGCAGGACGCCACCGGGATCACCCATCCCAAGGATCTGACGAACGACCAGCCGGCCACGAAGTCACCGATCACGCTGGGCCGCTTGTCGGGGCGCTCCCCCACCGGGATCCGCACGACGGCCAGGAAGCCGGCAGCCACGACGTACGTCGCCGCATCCACCGCCAGCCCCCACCCAGGCCCGACAGTGGCGACCAGAATGCCGGCGACGGCGGGGCCGAGAATGCTCAGCGCGCTCTCGGACTGGCTCAGCAAGAGGAAGGCGGCCTTGCGTTTGGGTGGCGGCAACAGGATCGGCACCATGCCGTGGAAGGCCGGGTAGCTCACCGCGAACACCGTGCCGCTGATGAACTGCAGCACCACCAGCTGCCAGACCTGGGCATGCCCGGTCAGCACCAGAGCCGCAGACGCCGCCTGGGTGACGCCCTGGATCAGGTTGCAGCCCCGCAGCACGATTGCCCGCGGCAGCCGATCGGAGACCGCACCACCCAACAGCATCAGCGCCACCATCGGCACCGTCCAGGCGGCCACCACCACGCCCAGCGCCGTCGGCGAGTCGCTGATCGCGAGCACCGCGAACGCCAACGCCACGCCAGACATGGACGACCCGGCGGTGTTGACCACCTCGCCGAGGAAGAAGTAGCGGAAGTTCGGCGTCGCCAGGGGCTCCAGACGACCTGTGCCAGCGGTGGTCACCCGCGCATCCTCTCTTCGACGGGTCGGCCTGTCGACTTCTTTGACTCCTCGGCTTGCTGGTGGTCTGGGGCCGCTCGCCCCGTGGCAGCGACGGGGAGGTGGGGGGCGTTTCGGGTCGGTGCCCGGGGTGCTGGTCGCTGGTGGTCACTCCTGTCGCTGTTTTCACAAGGTATGTAGGGATCGCTCCGCTTACCTCGGTGAACGACGCACGGTAAGTGCAGGCATCACCACATACCTTGTGAAAGCAGCAACCCGTGTG
>JBDHZT010000046.1:0-28218 GCA_039811985.1 Nocardioidaceae bacterium
GTGCGCTCCCCCGCGACCATCGCACGCAGCCCGCCAACGAGCAGCAGGAACTGTTGCAGCGCCGGCTGCTTGTCCTCAGTGGCCAGTCGCTCCGCAGTCTCCAGCATCACCGTGCCGGCGGTATAGCGCTCGTAGTCACCACCCAGCGCGCCCGAGAACGGCGTCAGTGTGTCCGCCTGGGTGACCACATCCAGGGTGCGACCCTCGGCGATCATCAGGTCGACGTGGGTGAACGGTTCGAGCCGTGAGCCCCACCGCGACGACGTACGCCGCACGCCGCGCGCCACCGCGCGCACCCGGCCGTGGTGGCGGGTCAGCAGGGTGATGATGCGGTCGGCCTCACCCAGCTTGTGGGTGCGCAGCACGATCGCCTCGTCACGGTAGAGGGGCACCCGGCCATTCTGCCGTGCAGGACGTCAAGAACCCGTCCGACGACGCTTCGACCGGCGCGTGTCGTCATCCCAGCAGGCCTGCGCGAACTCGATGGCGGCCTGGTTGAGCCGCTCCGGCGCGACCCGCCACTCCAAGATGCTGCGCGCCTGGAGGTAGGTCGCCTGCGGCAGCTCGTCGGCGACCATCTCGGCGTCGACGTCCGGATGGATCGGGTCACTGGGGTGCCCGATCACCAGCGCCGGGATCTCGATGGCGCGCCGCTGGGCCGACGGCGGCGCCAGCCGGCCGAAGATCAGTCCGTGCAGCACCGCTGCCGCGGCGTCGGCCTCCTGGTTGAGGGTGTCCAGGCCGATGCCCGCCCAGAACGGCACCAGCCCGCGCGGGATCCGCCGACTCACCCGCCGCACCGTGTTGACCGTGAACGGCACGTAGGTGGCGGCGAACAGCAGCGGCACGAACGCCACGATGGTGGCCTCGAGGGCATGGTCGAGGACCGGCATCTCGACCAGCAGGCCCGCGACCCGCTCGGGAGCCAGCACGGCGGTCTCCAAGGCGACGTTGGCGCCCAGGCTGAGGCCGCCGACCACCGCCCGCTCGGCCCCGAGATGGTCGAGCAGGGCCACCACCTGGTCGGCGAACGCGGCCATCGAGTAGGCCTGTGAGTCCGCCGGTCGGTCCGAGCGGCCGTGCCCGAGCAGGTCGAGAGTGACCACGTGCATCCCCTCGGCCGCGAGTGCCCTGGCCAGCGGCTGCTGCATGCGGCGCGGCATCAGCAGGCCGTGCATGAGGACGACCCAGCGGTCGCCGCCGCCGTACTCGGTGTACTCCAGCCGCGCACCACCGTGCGCAGCGTCCAGGTGCAACTCACCGACGCGTTCGGAGACCAACATGGCGGCAGGGTAACCCGCGCACCCCGCCAGATCTCGGCTAGGAGCGGTTCACCGCGCTGATGACCGCCTTGAGGCTGGCCGTCACGATGTTGGCGTCCAGCCCGACACCCCACAGGATCTTGTCGCCGATCCCGCACTCGACGTACGCCGCCGCGATGGCGTCGCCGCCCGCGGAGAGCGCGTGCTCGGCGTAGTCGAGGACGCGGATCTCGTTGCGGGTCTGCCAGACCGGGTCGGTGCCCTCGGCCTGCTTCTCGACGAGCAGATCGTTGAGCGCGTTCACGAACGCGGCGATCGGGCCGTTGCCGGTGCCTTCGAGGGTGCGCAGCTCACCGTCGACGTACACGTTGACGGTGAGGGCGTCCTTCTCGCCAGCCGCGGAGGAGGTGTGCACGGAGTTGAGTCGCAGGGGCTCGTCTCGGGTGAGGTACTCACCCGAGAACACCTCCCAGATCTCCTCCGGAGTGATCTCGCCACCCTCGACGTCGGTGTGGTGCTGCACGACCCTGCTGAACTCGATCTGCGCGCGCCGCGGCAGGTCCAGCTTGTGCTCGGTCTTCAAGACGTAGGCCACGCCACCCTTGCCGGACTGGCTGTTGACCCGGATGACGGCCTCGTAGCTGCGGCCGACGTCGTGCGGGTCGATAGGGAGGTACGGCGCCGCCCAGGGCAGCTGGGACACCGGGACACCCTGCTCCGCGGCCTGACGGTCGAGGTCCTCCAACCCCTTCTTGATGGCGTCTTGGTGGGAGCCGGAGAAGGCGGTGTAGACCAGATCGCCCGCGTAAGGATGGCGCGGGTGGACCGGCAACTGGGTGCAGTACTCCACCGTGCGACGGATCTCGTCGATGTCGGAGAAGTTGATCTGCGGGTCGATGCCCTGGCTGAACAGGTTGAGGCCCAGCGTCACCAGGCAGACGTTGCCGGTGCGCTCGCCGTGGCCGAACAGACAGCCCTCGACGCGATCGGCGCCGGCCATCATGGCCAGCTCGGTGGCAGCGACGGCCGTGCCACGGTCGTTGTGCGGGTGCAGGCTGATCGTGGTGAACTCGCGCCGCGACAGCTGCCGGGAGAACCACTCGATCTGGTCGGCGTAGACATTCGGCGTCGCCATCTCCACCGTGGCGGGCAGGTTGAGGATGATCTCACGACCGTCGTCGGGCTGCCACACGTCGGAGACCGCCTCACAGACCTCGACCGAGAAGGGCAGCTCGGTGCCGGTGAAGATCTCCGGGGAGTATTCGTAGCCGATCACGGTCTTGTCGAGGTAGCTCTCGGAGTGCTTCATCACCAGCGCCGTCCCGCGCACGGCGATGTCCTTGATCTCGTCCTTGCTGGCATGGAAGACCACCCGACGGAACAGCGGGGCCAGCGCGTTGTAGAGGTGGATGTTGGCGTGGTGGATGCCGACCAGGCTCTGCACGGTCCGCTCGATGAGGTCCTCGCGCGCCTGGGTCAGCACCGAGATGGTGACGTCCTCGGGCACCTTGTCGGACTCGATCAGCTGCCGGACGAAGTCGAAGTCCGTCTGGCTCGCCGCGGGGAAGCCGACCTCGATCTCCTTGTAGCCCATCCGGACCAGCAGATCGAACATCTTCATCTTGCGGGCCGGCGTCATGGGGTCGATGAGCGCCTGGTTGCCGTCGCGCAGGTCGGTGGAGAGCCAGCGCGGCGCCTTGGTGATCTGGTTGGTGGGCCAGGTCCGGTCGGCCAGGTCGATCGGCGGGAAGGGCGCATAGCGCTGGATCGGCATGCCGCTAGGGCGCTGGGTGTTGGTGAAGCCAGAGTGTTGCAGAGTCATGGGTCCTCGTTCGCTGGTTGCGGTCTCGCAGATGGGGGCCGGCGCGCAGCACACTCTCCGCAGCGAGGGGTCCGGCGGTCAGACCTCGCTGCGGCAGCCAAGGAGCCCGGCGAGACGGGCGAACGGACTGTGCGACATGACCGGCACACCTTACCGCATCTGCGCGGGAACGATGCTCGTGGATCGCGCCCGCAGGCCATGCGGGCGGCGGTACGATCGCGGCACTGCCCAGCCCGTCCTCAGCGGGTGATCCGGTCTGCGAGGAGGTCGCACGTGCGGACCAGCGCCACCGCTGGCGCCTCGGCGTACGGCCTCCTACGGTCCCTGGCGGCCGTCATCGTGCTGGGTGTGATCGCCGCGCTGGCCGGTTGCGGCGGCTCCGCCCAGGGCAGCAACTCCGATCCCGGCCAGGTCGACACCACCACCGCCCCCGAGTCGGGCGCCTGCCGAATGCTGACTCCCGACGACGTGGCACTGCCCAGCAACGCGACCGCGACCGTGCCGTGCGCCGAGCCCCACACCGCGCAGACCTTCCTCGTCGACAACTTCCCGAGCTCGCTCACGGACACGACCCACGACGACCCGGAGTTGGCTGCCCATGCCTATCCTCAGTGCCGCGACGCGTTCGCCACCTTCACCGGCGGTGACGAGAGCCTGGTCATGCGGAGCGTCGTCAGCTGGGTGTGGTTCGGGCCATCCGAACAGGCCTGGAAGGACGGTGCGCGCTGGTTCCGCTGCGACCTGGTCGGCGGCGGGCCACAGAGCGAGAAGTTCGTCACGCTGCCGACCAACGCCAAGGGGCTGTTGTCCGGGCGCCCCGAGGACGAGTGGCTCGCCTGCGCGCGAGGTGAGTCGTTCGACGGCTCGGTGAAGGTGCCCTGTTCCGACGACCACGACTGGCGGGCCGTGACCACCATCAAGCTCGGTGAACCTGAGGACCCCTATCCCGGCGACAAGGTCGCCCGAGCCCGCACCCAGGACTACTGCTCGGACTCGGTCGGTGCCTGGCTCGGCTATCCGGTGCAGTACGACTTCGCCTACACCTGGTTCCACGAGGCGGAGTGGGAGGCAGGCAACCGCCGTTCGGTCTGCTGGGCGGCGACCGACCAGTGAGGTGCTGGCAGGACAGCCTGGTGGCCTCGTTGGTGCGAGTGCTGCTCGCCGTCGTGACGCTGTGGGCGGTCGCTGGTTGCAGCGGGGGCGACCCGGATTCCCCGAGCAAGGAGTCGGCTGCCGCGGACAGCTCGTCGTCAGCTTCCTCGACGCGTCCGTCCGCCGCGCCAGAACCGCCGCGGCCGAAGGTCGGCAGCTGCTACCGGCTCGCCTATCGCCAGGCCTTGGCGCCCACCAACACCAGCGCCCCTCGACCGTGCGCCACGCCGCACACCGCGGTGACCTATGCGGTCGGCGAGCTCGACACGGTCGTCGACGGGCACCTGCTCGCCGTGGACGCCACCCGCGTGCGCGACCAGGTCGCGGCCGCCTGCCCAGGTCGGCTGCTGCGCTTCCTCGGCGGCACCGAGGAGCAGCTCCGGCTGACCTCGCTGCATGCCGTGTGGTTCTCCCCCACCCTGAAGCAGGCCGACCATGGCCAGAACTGGTTCCGCTGCGACGTCATCGCGCTCGGTGGGGATCAGCGGCTCGCCACTCTTCCCGACCGACTCCACGGCGTGCTCGCCACCGAAGCCGGTCGTCGTGCCGTCGGGGTCTGCGGGACTGCCGAGCCGGGCGCCCCGACGTTCACCCGGGTCATCTGCTCGGCGCCCCACACCTGGCGCGCGATCTCGTCGTACGACGTCCGCGGCGACGCCTTTCCCGGCACCGAGAAGCTCCAGGTCCTGGCGCAGAGCAGATGCAAGCCAGCGGTCAAGGCACAGGCCGACGACCCCCTCGACTTCCGGTGGGGCTACGACTGGCCCACCCGCGAGCAGTGGCAGGCCGGTCAGCACTTCGGCCTCTGCTGGGCGCCGGAGGGATAGATCGAGGTCCCGGATCCGCCCCTAGACTCTCACCATCCGTCGACAAGGGAGTGCCCGTGAGCAAGGACCAGGCCAGCCAAGAGAAGTCACGCTCGCTGTCACCGAAGATGGTCATCGCGCTGGTGATTGCGGTCCTCGCGCTCATCTTCGTGCTGCAGAATCGCGGCCGCGGGCATGTGAAGCTGTTCTTCTTCGAGCTCAGCGCCCCGGCCTGGCTCTGGTTCGTGGGGCTCTTCGTCGCCGGCCTGGTGGTCGGCTCCATCTTCCCCTGGTTCGGTCGCGGATCCCGGAAGTCACGCGGCTAGAGAGGCCTGGCGACATGTGCACGAGGATCCTCTACCGAGGCGCGGAAGACCGCACCATCACTGCCAGGACCATGGACTGGAAGGTCGATACCGGCTCCAACCTGTGGGCCTTCCCGCGCGGACTGGTCCGTGACGGAGCTGCCGGGGATCGGTCGATCACGTGGACCTCACGCTACGGCAGCGTCATCACCAGTGCCTACGACATCGCGACCACTGACGGCCTCAACGAGGCTGGCCTGGCGGCGAACGTGTTGTGGCTCGTCGAGTCCGGCTATCCAGCCACCGACGACGAGCGTCCACTCCTGTCGATCGCAGCCTGGACGCAGTACGTCCTCGACAACTTTGCCACCGTCGCCGAGGCGGTCGAGGAGCTGGCCACGGAGCCGTTCGTGATCGTGACGGATGCGGTGCCGGGCGAGGAGCGGCTCACCACGCTGCACCTCTCGCTCTCCGACTCCTCGGGTGACAGCGCGATCTTCGAGTACATCGACGGAGCGCTCGTCATCCACCACGACCGTGCCTACCAGGTGATGACCAACTCACCCACCTTCGACCAACAACTGGCGATCGCCGCCTACTGGGAGGAGATCGGCGGGACCGTGATGCTGCCGGGAACCAACCGCGCCGCCGACCGATTCGCTCGGGCTCGGTTCTACGTCAACGCCGTCCCGCAGGTCGAGGACCGGAGGGTGTCCCTCGCCAGCGTCCTCAGCGTGATCCGCAGCGTCTCTGTGCCCTACGGCATCAGCACGCCGGATCAGCCGAACATCTCCTCCACCCAGTGGCGCACGGTCGCCGACCACAAGGACCTGACCTACTTCTTCGACTCGGCGTTGTCACCAGGCGTGTTCTGGGTGGCGCTGACGGACATGGACCTGAGTGAAGGAGCCCCCGCCTGTCGGCTCGACGTCAGCGCACTGCAGGCACAAGGTCGCTCTGGCGAGGCGTCCGGTGACTTCGTCGAGGCGACACCGTTCGCGTTCGCCGGGCCGGGCGCAACCAGTCCTTGAGGGAAACCAGACTCACAGGTGCAGGAGTAGGTACACCCCGCTCGGGATCGCGATCACGGCGAGCACGAAGAGCGCGAGAGCAACGACGGCGACCAGGAAGCACCGGTCGCGAGGCGGCTGACCGGTCGACCCGATCGTTCGGTAGACCTTCTCGATCGGACTCGTCAGGGCGAGCCGCAGACGCATCCGGGCGATCGAGGCTCCCTGGAGCACGATCGCGGCGACGGCGACGGCGACCAGCGCACCGATGATCAACACGAACAGCAGGCCGGACAGCCATCTGTTGTGCAGGGCGGGCTCGACCAGCGCCCTGGCCAGGCTGAGCAGGCCGGACACGAAGGCGCCGCTGATCAAGAAGAGCGGGATGCCGAATGTGCTTCCGCCGAGATCCTCCGAGAGCATCTGCATCTGCATCCGCGCTCGTCGCAACAACTGGTGCTCCGGGCTGTTCCACACCGCGTTGGCCTCGCGCAGCCCATACATCCGGCGCACGTCCTTGAACACCGCGCGAGCCTGACCAATGATGATCGAGCTCGCCACCAGCTGGACCAGTGGCGTCATCACCACACGCAGCGGGCCGAGACGAGGCGACAGCGTCGGTGGCTCCTTCCCGTTGACCATGATGGCCTCGAAGGCACGGGCCAGGCCGCGATGCGCTCGTGCGAACTCGTCGGGCTCCAGCAGCGGCCGATCCCGGGTGGCGAGGGTGCGAAGCATCGACCGCTCTGCTGCGCCGCGCAACCGACGGGAGTCGGTGAGCACTCCGAGCGACTCGAGCTTGTGCTCCAGACGCTCGAACAGCTCCTCGTCGCGCGGAGGCTTTTCGTCACGACCTCGTCGTTCGCTCGCTGCCCCGCCCGCAGACATGGGGCACAGACTACGGGTCCACCTCTCGCACGTCGCGTGGTCAGGCTCGAGGGTCGCGGTCAGAAGCCGAGCTTGCGGAGCTGGCGTGGGTCCCGTTGCCAGTCCTTGGCGACCTTGACGTGCAGGTCGAGGTGGACGGGGACGCCGAAGAACGCGGTGAGCTGGGCTCGGGCGCGGGTGCCGATCTCCTTGAGGTGAGCAGCCTTGCGACCGATGATGATGCCCTTCTGGGAGTCCCGCTCGACGTAGACGTTGGCGTGGATGTCGAGCAGCGGCTTGTCCTCGGGGCGGCCCTCGCGCAGCTCCATCTCGTCGACGACCACGGCCAGCGAGTGGGGCAGCTCGTCGTGCAGGCCCTCCAGGGCGGCCTCGCGCACCAGGTCGGCCGCGATCACCTCCTCGGGGGCGTCGGTCAGGTCGCCGTCGGGGTAGAGCTGCGGCCCGACCGGCATCAGGCCGACCAGCAGGTCGGCCAGCAGCCCGACCTGGTCACCCGAGACCGCCGAGACCGGCACGATCTCGGTCCAGGTGGTCGACGTCTCGCGACCCAGCTCGGCGATGTCGAGCAGATGCTCCGCGATCCGCTCCGGGCCTGCTAGGTCGGTCTTGGTCGCCACCGCGATCTTGGTGGTGTGCCGGACCTTGGCCAGCTCCCCCACCAGGAACCGGTCGCCCGGACCGACCTTCTCGTTGGCCGGGAAGCAGACCGCAACCACGTCGACCTCGGCCCAGGTCGTCTTGACCAGGTCGTTGAGCCGCTCCCCCAACAGGGTGCGGGGTCGGTGGAGGCCGGGAGTGTCGACCAGGATCAGCTGGGCGTCCGGCCGGTGCACGATGCCGCGGACGACGGTCCGGGTGGTCTGCGGGCGGGAGCTGGTGATCACGATCTTGCTGCCGACCAGGGCGTTGGTCAGGGTCGACTTGCCGGTGTTGGGGCGGCCCACGAAGCAGACGAAGCCGCTCCGGAAGTCGCTCGCCTCACCGCCGTCGGTCTCGGTTTCGCTCACTGCGCCTCCTCGGCTGGACCGGCGTCGACCCGGTCGCGCGCGGCGTCGTACTGCTCCCAGATCTCCTCGTCGCTGAGCCCCTCGGCCTTGCCACGCCGCCAGATCGGCTCGGGGTCGACGGCGCGCGGCTGGCGACGGAGGGCGCCGCGCCAGTAGCCCATGACGTCGTACGCCGTGCTCGGCAGGCCGCGGACCCGCATCAGGTGCTTGCGGATCGCGCGCATCTGAGCGGATTCGCCGGCCATCCAGAAGTAGCCGTCGCCGTCCGGCCAGTCGATCGCCTCGACGACGTCCGCGAGCCCGCTGTGGGCGTCGACCGGCGGAGCGAGCCAGGTGGTCTCGGCGCTCTCGGGAAGATAGCCGGTCAGCTGGTCCGGCACCTCGGCCCAGACCCGCAGCGGCAGGTCCCGCACGGTCTCCGCGATCCGCGCCATGGCCGGCAGGCCGGTCAGGTCGCCGACCAGGATCAGCCAGCGAGCGCCATCGGGCAGCGCAAAGGAGCCGCGCGGAGCGGTGACGGTGACCTCGTCGCCGACGCAGTCACGGCTGGCCCACTCGGTGACCAGGCCATGGTCGTGGATGACGACATCGAGAGTGAGCCGCGCACCGTCCCAGGCCCGCACCGTGTAGTAGCGGCTCTGGAACTGGCCCGGAACAACCAGGCCGACCCACTCGTCCGGCACGCCGGTGCTGGTGAAGCCGGACAGCTCGGCGCCACCGAGGGTGAGCCGGAGCAGGTGATCGGACAACCGCTCGCGCCCCTCAACGACAGCGGTGTGCCTCCGCGCCGGCGTGCTCACCAGGTGGGTCGCAGCGGGAAGCCGTCGTTGCCCTGCTCGTCGGTCTTGGTCGCCAGCACGTGGTGCAGCTGGATGTTGTTGCGCTCGAAGCCGAGTCGCGAGCCGGCCATGTAGAGGCCCCAGACCCGGGCGGTGCCCTCGCCGACCTCGGCGACACACTCGTCCCAGTTCTCCTGGAGGTTGTGGCACCAGCCGGCCAGCGTCATCGCGTAGTGGCGTCGGAAGTTCTCCTCGTGCATCACCTCGAAGCCGACGTCCTGGGCGACCGAGATGATCCGGCCCGATCCGGTCAGCTCGCCGTCGGGGAAGACGTAGCGGTCGATGAACGCTCCGGTGTCCTGGTCCTGGTTGTGCGGCCGCGTGATGCAGTGGTTGAGCAACCGGCCCTCTGGGCGCAGGCGGTCGCGCAGGAAGCCGAAGTACGACGGGTAGTTGCGCACGCCGATGTGCTCGGTGAGCCCGATCGAGCTGACGGCGTCGAAACCGGACTCCATCACGTCGCGGTAGTCCAGGTGGCGCACCTCGGCGAGGTCGCCCAGGCCCTCCCGGTCGATGGCCTCCTTGGCCCACTGGGCCTGCTGGAGGGAGAGGGTGACGCCGAGCGCGCGAACGCCGTACTCCTTGGCGGCGTGACGGACCATGCCGCCCCACCCGCAGCCGACGTCGAGCAGCCGCTCCCCCGACTTGAGGTCGAGCTTGCGAGCGACCAGGTCGTACTTGTAGGTCTGTGCCTCCTCCAAGGTGGCGTCCATGGTGGGGAACACCGCGCAGGTGTAGGTCATCGAGGGGCCGAGCACCATCTCGTAGAACCGGTTCGAGACGTCGTAGTGGTGCGAGATGGCCGAGGCGTCACGGTGGTGGGAGTGCCGCAGCCCCTCCAGGGTGCGCCGCCAGCGCGGCAGCTTCTCCTGCGCTGGCGGGGCCGGCGGTCGCAGGTTGCCGAGGCCGAGGCCGCGCACCAGGGCGACGGCCTCGCTCGGGGTCGGTCGGCGGATGTGCATCCGGTCCAGCAGCAGGACCAGTGCCTCGTAGGGGTCACCGGGGTGCACGCCCTCGATGTCCATGTCACCGGCCACATAGGCACGGGCCAGACCGAGGTCGCCCGGCGCGGTGAGCAGGTAGGAGAGCCCTCGGGGATTGAGCAGACGCAGCTCGATGCCGGCGTCGGTCGGGCCGACGGCGCTGCCGTCGTAGGCCGAGAAGCGAACGGGGAGGTCCGTGGCCAGGGTCTCGAGAGCCGTGCCGATGGACATCTTGCTCATTGTCGTCGCACCGCCTTGTCATAGAGCGTGGTGAGTCGGTCGTGGGGGTCGTAGCGGTCCTTGACGGCCGCCAGGTTGGCTCCGTCGTAGAGCCGGTCGAACGTCTCGGCGTCGTAGAACGCCTCGGAGTAGAGCGATTTGTGGCCGCCGAGCTCGGCCACCTTCGCCTCCACCGCCCGGTTGCGCGGTGACTGCGGTGCCTCGGGGCCGACGAAGACGGTGCCCCAGAAGCCGATGTTGACGTAGGTGGTGCCGCGAGCGAGGGGGTACGACGGCCAGGAGCGCTCGCCGTCCGCGGTGTCCTCACGGAGCCGGAGTGGGCACAGCCACACCGGCCGCATGCCGACCTCGTCGTCGAACCAGTCGAGGAACTCGGGCAGCCGGTCGACCGGCACCTCGACGTCTTGGATGACCCGTTCCCGCTGCGGCCGGCCCGCCCGGCGATCCAGCCGCTCCATGACGTCGAAGCGACGGTCCAGCCGGATCAGGCGGTAGTAGACGTCGGAGCGGCGCAGGCGGCGCGGCCAGATCCGGCGTACGACGGGGTGCTGGGCGCCGAACGCGCCGGAACACCAGAACCAGTCGGTGTCCCAGCGCCAGAGGTAGTCGTAGGCAGTGAGCAGGTCGGTCTCCCGCTCGCGGATGGAGCGGTAGTAGATCTGCTGACCGACGTAGTCGCTGGGCGTGCCGGCCGGCCGGTCGGTCCAACGGGCCAGGGTCAGGTAGTACTCCCCCGGCTCGAACGCAACACCGTCCAACCCATCGACCCGCTGACCGTCCCACTCCCGGGTCTCGGTGATCTCCGCGATCTGCTTGGCGAGCAGGTCGGCGTCGTCGAAGCGGAGGTGGCGCAGCGCGACGAAGGGCTTGATCGGCTCGAGCTCGATCTTGAGCCGGGTGGCGTAGCCCAGCGAGCCGTACGAGTTGGGGAAGGTCCGGAACAGGTCGGCGTGCTCGTTGTCCGCGGTGGCGGTGATCACCTCGCCCGCGCCCGTGAACACGTCCATCTCGAGGACAGACTCGTGCGGAAGGCCGTTGCGGAAGCTGGTCGACTCGATGCCGAGCCCCGTCACCGCGCCACCGAGCGTGATGGTCCGCAGCTGCGGCACCACCAACGGGATCAGCCCGTGCGGCAAGGTGGCGTCGACGAGGTGCTCGTAGGTGCACATCCCCTGCACGTCAGCAGTGCGGGCCACGGGATCGACGGCGATCACGCCCTCCAGCCCAGCCACGTCGAGCCCAGGCGCCGTGGTGGCCTGGCGAGCCCGGAAGAGGTTGGAGGTGCGCTTGGCCAGCCGGACGGGCGAGCCCGGCGGGATAGCGGCGTACGACGCACGCAGGCGCTCGACGGCGCGCTCGTGCTCTGCCCAGCCGACAGAAGTCACCCGGATAATCTACTCGCCGCTCCGACATCGGGAAGTGCCCGCCCCGACGACCGTCGCCATGCACAGGTTTGCCTAGGCAACTCTCTTGTGAGAGCGGGACGAGGGAACCTAAGGTTCTCGCTATGGCAACGGGCCCCGTCGCCGGTGGGACGGCGGGCGAGAACGGTTCGCTGGCCGGTCTGCGAGCGGAGGTTGCCGAGAGCTGGCACCGGTCGGCGGCCGCTGGCGTGCGCGCCGACGTCTCCGAGGCCCCGATCACGCTGCCCGCCGACCAGCTTCAGGACTACCGCGCGGCGCATCCGCTGGCGGCGGTATTCCCGCTCCTAGACGACATCCTCGGCCAGGCCGCGCGCGACACCGGTGCAGTGATGGCGGTGTCCGACGCCGGCGGACAGCTGCTCTGGGTGTGCGGGGCGTCGGCCGCGCTACGCGGAGCTGAATCGATCGGCTTCGTGGAGGGCAGCAACTGGGACGAACGGGTCGCCGGCACCAACGCTCCGGGCCTCGCCCTGCAGCTCGACCGCCCAGCAGTCGTCCTCGGCGCGGAGCACTTCCGCTCCTCGGTGCAGGCCTGGAGCTGCGCCGCCGCCCCCATCCACGACCCCAGTACGGCCGGGTTGCTGGGTGTCCTCGACGTGACCGGCGGGAGCGAGGTCGCGCTGCCACAGACCATGGCGATGGTGCGGGCCGCCGCCCGGATGGCCGAGGCCGAACTGGCCCGCGAGGCGGGCGCCCGCCGGCGGACCGACGCCCCGATGCGTGGGACCCACGTCCAGATCGAGGCGCTCGGCCGGGCCGAGGCCCTGGTCACCGTGTGGTCCGAAGGGGTCTCCTCGCCCCCGCTGCGGCTCTCCCGCCGACACAGCGAGGTCCTGGTCCTCCTCGCCGGAGCCGACCGTGGGCTGACCGGCGACGAGCTGGCCCTGCTGCTCTACGACGAGGACGGCGGCTCCTCCACGCTCCGGGCCGAGGTCAACCGGCTCCGGGGCCTGCTCGGTGGCGAACTGCTGCTCTCTCGGCCCTACCGACTGGCCGCCGACCTCGCGGCCGACTGGCTGGCCGTCGAAGCGTGCGCGGCCAGCGGTGACGTGCGTCGCGCGCTGCGGGGCTATCGCGGTCCGTTGCTGCCGCAGTCCATCGCCCCCGGGGTCGTGGCATTGCGCGACGGTGTCCACGGCACGGTCCGTCAGGCGGTCCTCAACTCCGGCGCAGCCGACCTGATGTCCACCTGGACCCGGTCGGCCTGGGGTGCCGACGACTACGAGATGTGGGTGGCGCAGCGTGCGTCACTCACTCCCGGCTCGCCGATGCGCGCCCTCGTCGACGGTCAGCTCGCCCGACTGGACCGCGAGTTCGGCTGACCGCACTCCTCGCCCGCACTCCTCGCCGCGCGTCGTCGTACGCCGTGCAACGTGGCTGCAACGTCGTCGAACCTAGCGTGTGGTCGAAGTCACCCCTTCGACCCGATCGGAGTCACCCTATGACTGTCTTCGCACCTCCCGGATCTGCTGGATCCTCCATTGCCGTCCAGCCCCGCTATGGCCACTACATCGGCGGGGAGTGGGTCGAGCCACGTCGTGGCAACTACTTCGAGAACGTCTCGCCAGTCACCGGTCTGGCGTTCACTGAGATCGCACGCGGCACGGCAGAGGACATCGACGCGGCCCTCGACGCCGCCCACAACGCCGCCCCGGGCTGGGGTCGCACGGCCGCGAGCGAGCGCTCCAACATCCTGCTCCAGATCGCCGACCTGATGGAGGCGAACCTCCAAGACCTCGCCGTGATCGAAGCCTGGGACAACGGCAAGGCCGTCCGCGAGACACTCGCCGCCGACCTGCCGCTGGCCGTCGACCACTTCCGCTACTTCGCGGGTGTGCTGCGCGGCCAGGAGGGCACGATCTCCGAGATCGACGAGGACACCATCGCCTACCACTTCCACGAGCCGCTCGGTGTCGTCGGCCAGATCATCCCGTGGAACTTCCCGATCCTGATGGCCGTCTGGAAGCTCGCCCCCGCGCTCGCCGCCGGCAACGCCGTGGTCCTCAAGCCCGCCGAGCAGACTCCCTGGTCGATCCTGAAGCTGATGGAGCTGGTCGGTCACCTGCTGCCGCCGGGTGTGGTCAACGTGGTGAACGGGTTCGGCGTCGAGGCCGGCAAGCCGCTCGCCTCCAGCCCGCGGATCGCCAAGATCGCGTTCACCGGCGAGACCACCACGGGTCGCCTGATCATGCAGTACGCCAGCGAGAACATCATCCCGGTCACCCTCGAGCTGGGCGGGAAGAGCCCGAACATCTTCTTCGAGGACATCTGCGCGACCCATGACGCGTTCTACGACAAGGCGCTCGAGGGCTTTGCGATGTTCGCGCTCAACCAGGGCGAGGTGTGCACTTGTCCGTCGCGGGCCCTCGTCCAGCGGTCGATCTACAACGAGTTCGTGCCTGCTGCCATCGCCCGCGTCGAGCAGATCGTCCAGGGCAATCCGCTCGACACCGACACCACGATGGGTGCGCAGGCCTCCAACGACCAGCTGGAGAAGATCTTGTCCTACATCGATATCGGTCAGCAGGAGGGCGCCAAGGTGTTGACCGGCGGCCACCGCAACATCTTGGAGGGCGACCTCGCCGGCGGTTACTACGTGGAGCCGACCATCTTCGAGGGCGACAACTCGATGCGCATCTTCCAGGAGGAGATCTTCGGCCCCGTGGTCGCGCTGACCTCCTTCGACGACGAGGCCGACGCTCTCAAGATCGCCAACGACACGTTGTACGGCCTCGGCGCCGGGGTCTGGTCTCGAGACGGCTCTCGTGCGTTCCGGGCCGGGCGCGGCATCCAGGCTGGTCGGGTGTGGACCAACTGCTACCACGCCTATCCCGCGCACGCGGCCTTCGGCGGCTACAAGGGGTCGGGCATCGGTCGGGAGACCCACAAGATGATGCTCGACCACTACCAGCAGACCAAGAACCTGCTGGTGTCCTACTCCCCCAACGCACTCGGCTTCTTCTGATGGAGCCCGCGCTCGACGAGACCGTCGAGCGGGTCGCAGTCACCGGTGAGGCGGCGGAGCTCCTCCGTCGCCTCACCGACCTCCATGGCCCGCTGATGTTCCACCAGTCCGGCGGCTGCTGCGACGGCTCGTCGCCCATGTGCTATCCGGACGGGGAGTTCCGGCTCGGCAATGCCGATGTCCACCTCGGCGACCTCGATGTCGGGTTGGACCGTGCCGTTCCGGTGTGGATGTCCCGCGCGCAGTTCGAGTACTGGTCGCACACCCACCTGACCATCGACGTGGTCCCCGGTCGCGGTGCCGGCTTCTCCGTCGAGGCCCCCGAGGGGGTCCGGTTCGTGATCCGGTCACGGCTCCTGGGAGCCTGAGGGGCCGCGGGGCGGCGCACGAAATGGTCGTGATGGCGACCGGGGAGGGTGACGTCCTCAACGGCCGCGGTGGATCACGACTCCCTCACCGCCGAAGTCCTGGAGAACCGCCCGGTCGGCGGGTGACACGTCGTCGGCCTCGGTGAGCAGGACCGCCGCCTCGAGCCCCCGCGAGCCCGACGACACCGCCATCGCCACACAGACCTGCACCGCGCTCACCTGCAACGAGGGAAGGTCGACCGTGGCCGCGGCGTAGGTCCGGCCGTCGGTGTCTCGCACCGCCGCTCCCTCCGCCGCCCGCACCCGGGCACGGGTCGCTCTGGCCAGGGTGACCAACTTGGCGTCCTCAGGCGACAGGTCGTCCAGTGCTCCGGTGTCGCGCGGTAGGTGGCCTTCCACGGATCTAGGCTAAGCCCTCGTCTGTGCCCTGGGCGGGCGTGGGAGCGGCTGGATGGGGGTCGAGTTTGCTGATCAGGACGGTGCCGATCTGGTTGCGGCGCCCGGTGGCCTCCTCGGCCTGGAAGCGCAGCCCGTGCACCTTGACCGTGGAGCCCGCGATAGGGACCTTGCCGAGGTGCTTGGCCAGCAATCCGAGCACGCTGTCCACGTCGTCGTCCACGACGTTGATCCCCACCAGCTCGTCGAGGTCGTCGACGGAGAACCGGGACGAGACCCGGAAGACGCCGTCGGGGAGCACCTCGACCTCGACCTCCTCGGGGTCGTACTCGTCGGTGATCTCCCCGACGATCTCCTCGAGAATGTCTTCGATGGTGATCAGGCCGGCGGTGCCGCCGTACTCGTCGACCACCACCGCGATGTGCTGGCGCCGCGCCTGCATCTCCGAAAGGAGCTCATCGACCGGCTTGGTGTCGGGGACGTAGTACGCCGGCCGCATCACCTCCTCGACCCGCTGGGTGGTTTCGACATCGGGAGCCTCGAAGTCGCGGCGGACCAGGTCCTTGAGGTAGGCGAAACCGAGCACCTCGTCGAGGTTCTCCCCGATCACGGGGATCCGGGAGAAGCCGCTGCGCAAGAAGAGCGACATCGTCTGGCGGAGGTTCTTGGTGCCTTCGATGTAGACGACGTCGGTGTTGGGCACCATCACCTCGCGAGCGATGGTGTCGCCGAGCTCGAAGACGGAGTGGATCATCTTCCGCTCCCCCTCCTCGATGACGGCAGTCGCCTCGGCTAGGTCGACCAGCTCGCGCAGCTCGGTCTCGGTCGAGAACGGGCCTTCGCGGAAGCCACGGCCGGGCGTGATCGCGTTGCCGACCAGGATGAGCAGCTTGGGCAGCGGACCCAGGATCGCGGTGATCGCGGTCAGCGGGGCGGCCGACATCAAGGCGACTCGTTCGGAGTGCTGGCGACCGAGGGTGCGCGGCGCGACGCCGATGACCACGAACGAGATCACCAGCATTGCGCCGACAGCCGTCAGCACGGACGGCCACCAGGCGTGCTCCCACAGGTCGTCGGTCAACATGGCGACCAGCACGATCGCCGAGATCTCGCAGAGCAGGCGGAGGAAGAGCGCGGTGTTGAGGTAGCGCGGTCCGTCGTTGAGCAGCCGCACCAGGGCTCGCGCCCCCGGGCGTCTCTCCTCGGCGAGCTCTTCGGCGCGAGCTCGGGAGAACGGCGCCAACGCCGCGTCCGCGGCGGAGAAGACACCCGCGGCCAGCACTAGCGCGGCCGCGGCGACGAGCACCACCAGATCGTCTCCGGTCACGTGGCTTCGGCGCGCCACTGCTCCAGCAGCTGCGCCTGGAGGCCGAACATCTCGCGATGCTCCTCGGGCTCGGCATGGTCGTAGCCGAGCAGATGCAAGATGCCGTGCACCGTGAGCAGCTCGATCTCGGCGGCCTCGAGATGGCCGGCCCCCTCGGCCTGCCGAGCCGCGACCGCCGGGCACAACATCAGGTCGCCGAGCACACCCTCCTCCGGCTCCTCGCCGACCAGACCCGGCCGAAGCTCGTCCATCGGGAAGGCCAGCACGTCGGTCGGCCCCTCCTTGTCCATCCAGCGCTGGTTGAGCTCGGCGATGGTCGCCTCGTCGACGGCCTTGATGCACAGCTCAGCGAGCGGATGGACGCGCATCCGGTCCATCACGAAGCGCGCCAGTCGACTCAGTCCGGCCACGTCGATCTCGTGGCCGGACTCGTCGATGATCTCGATGCTCACGAGCGTCGTCCGCGCCCCGACTCGCCCCGACGGTCCAGGTCGCCCCGACGGTCCAGGTCGCCCCGACGGTCCAGGTCGTTGCGGCGGTCCAGGCGGGCGTCGTACTCGTCGTAGGCCGCCACGATCCGGCCGACCAGCTTGTGTCGCACCACGTCGTGGGAGGTCAGTCTGTTGAACACCACGTCTTGAACTCCATCGAGGATCTCCTCGACGACCTTGAGCCCCGACCTGGTGCCCCCCGGAAGATCGATCTGGGTGACGTCACCGGTGACGACGATCTTGGAGCCGAAGCCGAGCCGGGTGAGGAACATCTTCATCTGCTCGGGCGAGGTGTTCTGCGCCTCGTCGAGGATGATGAACGCATCGTTAAGCGAGCGGCCACGCATGTAGGCCAGCGGTGCGACCTCGATGGTGCCGGCGGCGAGAAGCTTCGGAATCGTCTCGGGGTCGATCATGTCGTGCAGGGCGTCGTACAGCGGCCGCAGGTAAGGATCGATCTTCTCGCTGAGCGTCCCGGGCAGGAAGCCGAGCCGCTCCCCCGCCTCGACGGCGGGACGGGTGAGGATGATCCGGTTGACTTCCTTGGCCTGCAGCGCCTGGACGGCCTTGGCCATCGCTAGGTAGGTCTTGCCGGTGCCGGCCGGGCCGATGCCGAACGTGATGGTGTGCTTGTCGATGGAGTCGACGTAGCGCTTCTGGTTCAGTGTCTTGGGCCGGATCGTGCGGCCGCGGTTGGAGAGGATGTTGAGCGAGAGCACGTCGGCCGGCCGCTCACTGGTCTCGGCTCGGAGCATGGCGATGATCCGCTCGACGGTCTCGCCGGTCACTCCCTGACCGGTGCGGACGATGGTGACGATCTCGTCGAGGAGTCGCTCGGCGAGGGCCACCTCGGCGGGAGCGCCGCGCAGCGTGATCCGGTTGCCTCGCACGTGGACATCGGCGGCGAAGGCGTCCTCGATGAGGGACAAGTGCTCGTCGCCCGGGCCGAGGACACTGACCATGTCGACGCTGTTGGGGACGACGACCACGTGCTTGGTCTGCGGAGTGGTGTCGGATTGGTGCGTGTCGGTCATGGATGCCCTGGCGGGCGGCCTTTCGGTCGGCAGCTGTTGCTTCATCCATGCTACGGGAGCCTGCCGACGGCGCCCAACGGATAGATCGTCGATGAAGGCGCGGGACCCGAGGCGGCAGCCAACAGGCCGCTGTGCCTGGATCCCGCGCCGGCCTCACCGGGGTGAGACCCCCCACGTCACTCCCCGCCGGCGCGATCGGCGTCAGCGGGATCCGTCCCCCACGGTCCTCGCCGAGCACCTGGCACGTGTCATCGCCGGCCGGGCCGACCGAGGGAGCGACCGGGAGCTACGGTCTGCCCTCCGGCGGCTGGCCCCCCGCTGCGGTGGCATCGTGCTCTGGCAGGTACCAGCCACGCTCGGGATCCCACACCGGCTGCGGGGGTGGGCTGGTCGGGGCCCCGACTCGTGGAGCCGCCGTTGCACCCGCCGGATCGCTTGCGGGGTGGGCCGGGCGCATCCCACCGCTTGCGTAGGGCGACGGCATTCCGGTGGTGGCGTACGTCGGCGACATGACGCCAGCCGGAACGGCCTTGCGACGCCGAGCCAGCAGCCAGATCCCACCACCGCCCAACAGCACTACCAACAGACCAGCGGAGATCAGGCCGACCAGCAGGGCGACGTTCGTCGACTCCGGCTCCGGAGTCTTGTCCCGGCCCTCGTCGATCGCCGTCTTGGAGTCGGTGATGAACTTCTTCGCGAACGGGTGCGCCGGATAGAGCACCTCCACCTTCTCGAACAACGGCACCGCGGCGCTGTAGTGCTCCTGGTAGAACTCGTCGATGGCCTTGGAGTAGGCCGCGGTGGTGTCACTCTCCTGGGGAGTCACCCCGTTGCGCTCGAGCATGTCCTTGATCTCGCTGGCCGGGATGACGAAGTTCTGTCCCTGCGCGGCCACGCCGTCGCTGCCGATCGCGCTGGCGACCAGAACGCCGACCGATGATCCGTTGTCGGTCAGCACCGGGCCACCGGAGTTGCCCGGGCTGGCCGGCGCCTGGGTCTGGATCACCGGCATTCCGCCCCGGGTGCTCTTCACGGCCGTCACCGGCCCCTCGGTCACCGTCGGCTGCACCTGCGCGTCACGCGACAGTCCGGGCGAGAACGTCGAAGCGGCTGGAAAGCCCACCACATGCACGGTCGAGCCGGGTGAGACGTCGTCGTTGTCGCCGACGGCGATCGTCGGCAGGTGATCTTGACCGTCGATCTTGAGCAGAGCGACGTCGTTGCCCGGATAGGGCTTGCCCCGGTCGACCACCTCGGCGTCCACCGGCTTCTGGTCCTTGCCGAGGCCGTCGAAGCCGAGTGCCAGCTCCGCGGAGACCGACACCCGCAGCCGGTTCACGCTCATGTGCGCCGCCAACCAACCGAGGATCGCGGTCCGCAGGCGATCCACCTGGTCGTTGGTGAGCTTGGTGCCGCTCTGCTGCAGGCCGCGGACGAACTGCTGGCCGAGCTTGTTGAGGCTGTTGACGGCGAACTCACGGCGGAGTTGGGCATCGGGAGTGTGCACCACATGCGCGGCTGTGATCATGTAGCCGTCCGGCGTGATCACCCACCCCGTGCCCACCCCGGTCAGGCTGTTGCGCCGGCTGTAGGTCTGCGCGCCGGGAAGGAAGTACGTGTTCGGCGACTTCACGACCGCGTCGACGATCTCCTCGGTGATCGCCTCCTCGGTGGTGTCGATGGCGCCGCTGAGCGCCTGCTGCGCCACCCGCTGAGCGAGCGTGTTGATCGCAGCCTGGTTCATCACCGGCACGCGGACCGTCACGGTCGCGGTGTAGGTCGTCGCGATCAGCTGGACGCCGGGGTAGGACTTGGCGGCCAAGATGGTGGCGCCGCTCGGCGTCGCCGCTGGCGACGGACTCGAGGAGCTGTCCTCCGCCTGTGCCGGCGCGATCACAGTCGCCAGGAGGAAGAAGGTGACCAGCGCACCGAGCAGGAGCCGCGCGGGTGAGGTGAGTCGAGGCATGGGTCGCCCCTTTCGTGCTGTTGTCGCCCCGCCGACTGACGACGGCGGTGCGACGTGAGCGCCGCTCGGCCGGGATCGTCGTCGATCAAGGGTCGACCGGCCCTCATGGCCAGGTACGCCCACGAACCTCGCAGCCGGCCGCTAACGCACCGCTAACAGCGCAGCGTCGTCCGGTCGCTACCGCGGCTCGCGCTCAGGGACGAGCAGTGCCAGGCGCGAGCGGAGTGTCTCCGCCCGGGGGTGCCCAATCTCGTCGAAGAGCGCCAGCGCCGCCACCCAGGCCTCGTGCGCCTCGATCAGGTGACCGGCCGCGTGGTGGGCCTCACCGAGATGGGTCAGGCCGACCGCCTGGTTGTAGAACTGGCCGAGCGACCGCGTGACCGCGGCCGCCTCGGCGAAGGAGTCGATCGCACGAGACAGGTCGCCGAGTCCGACATAGGCTCGACCCATGCTGTCCAGAGCGAAGGACTGGCCGGGTAGGTCACCATCCTCCTGGTAGAGCGCGAGAGCCTCCTGGCAGCGCACGAGGGCGTCGTCGTACTCACCGAGGAGCGCGTGCATCCAGCCGAGATTGTTGAGGGAGACCGCCTCGCCGCTGCGGTCACCGATCCGGCGATAGAGCTCGAGCGCCTCACGGGTGGGCAGTAGACCCTCCCTCGGCTTGCCCTGCATCTCCATCGTCCGACCCAACGTGCACAGCACGTCGCTCTCACCCATCTGATCCCCGACCGCGATGGAGAGCTTGAGGGCACGGTCGAGCTCTACTCGCGACTCCGCCCATCGTCCGAGGCCCGCGTAGGCATCGCCGAGGCCATGGCGCGCATCGGCCTCACCCGCGCGATCCGCGACGCGCAGGCAGGCCGTGAGGGCACGCTCGTGCAGTTGCGCGATGTCTGCCCAGGCACATCGGTCCCACAGATAGCCGCTCACCGCGCGCGCCAGCCGCCACGGATGACCCTCGATCCCCGGCGTCGCCGCCACCAGGTCGACCACCTTCCCGAGCGCGGGCAACTCGGCCTGCAACCAAGCGGAGCCCTCTTCGGGACCGGCGAACCTCTCCGGCTCGACTCCGTCGACGGGCTGGTCGAGGGCGAACGGCAGCGGCGTGTGGAAGAGCGTCCGGGTGGCGGCATAGGCCGAGTGCAGATAGTGGTCGGCGAGGCGGCGTACGACGTCGAGCCGCTCGGCCGGCGCCACCGACGCCTCGAAGAGCTCACGCGCATGATCACGCACCAGGTCGTGCATGGCGAACCGCCCCGGCTCCCGCTCGGCGACCAGGTGCGCGCGAGCGAGCTCGTCGAGGGTGGCTCGTGCCTCCCGTAGCTGGATGCCGGCCAGGCTGGCCAGCGCGGGCACGCTGATCTCCGGACCCGGGTGCAGACCCACCAAGGCAAGCGATCGGGCAGCGCGGATGCTGAGCGCATCTACCGACCAGGAGAGCACGGCGCGCAGGTCGGTGCTGGCGTCGCCGAGGTTGAGGACGTCGAGCGACGAGCTCTCCCGCAGCTGGGCGGCGAGCGCAGCCAGCGACAGGTCGGTCCGTGCCGCGACCCGGGCGGCCACCAAGGCCAGTGCAAGTGGCAGCCCACCGCAGTGGCGCAGGATCTCGGCGACCGCCTCGGGCTCGGCGGCTAGCCGGGTCCGCCCCAATCGTTCCGCAAGCAACTCCTCGGCGTCCTCGAGCGACAGCAGCTCGAGCGAGACCAGCCGAGCACCGTGGGTGACGGCGAGCGAGGACAAGTCGTGCCGGCTTGTCACCAGGGCGAAGCTGCCCGGGCCGGTGGGGAGCAGCGAGCGCACCTGTGCTGCCTCGCGTGCGTTGTCCAACACGACAAGCAGCCGCCGGTCGGCCAGGAGGCTCCGGTAGAGATCAGCCGCTGCCTCGACGTCGATCGGGATCTCGTCGGCGGCCACCCCCAACGCGCCGAGGAACCGGCGCAGCACCTGCTCGGCGGTCAGCGGTGTGCCGTCCGGGTCGAAGCCGCGCAGGTTGACCCAGAGCTGGCCGTCGGGGAACGCCTTGGCGACCCGCTGTGCCCATTGCGCGGCCAGGGTGGTCTTGCCGACACCGGCTGGACCGGACACCACACTGACCAGCGGATCCCCTGCCCCCGCCTCGGCGAGGACGTCGTCTAGCAGCGCGAGCTCGGCCTCACGGCCGACGACCCGGGTGCGCACTGCCGGCAGCTGCGCTGGCCTCACCACCGGCATGGCCCGGCCGGACCCGATCTGCGCATCATCGAGTCGGAGCACCTCCGCGTGCGCCTTGCTCAGCACCGGCCCGGGCTCGACACCCAGCTCGGCGACCAGCAACTGACGAGCGGCGAGGTACTGCTCGAGTGCCTCGGCCGTGCGGCCCGCTGCCTGGAGAGCGAGCATCAGCCGAGCGCGCACGCTCTCGCGGAGCGGCCACGCCTCGGCAAGTGGCGCGAGCCGCTCCAGGGCGCGCTCGGGCCGTCCCGCTGCCCGCTCGAGGTCGGCCCACTCCTCGATGGCAACGACACGCTGCTCGACCAACTGGTCGACCAGGCCCGTCAGCCAACCGGAGTTGACCAGGTCGGGCACCGGCTCACCCCGCCAGAGCCCCAGCGCCGCGTCGTACGTCGCCAAGGCCGCGATCGCCTCACCTCCCTCGGCCGCACGCCGCGCCTCGGCCAGCAGCCGACCGAACGCGATCGCATCGACTGCCTCGGGCGCCAGATCGAGCTGATAGCCCTCAGGGCCGGTGCGGATCAGCTCGCCCGCTCCGGCGTCCGCGAAGAGTGTGCGCAGCCGTCGGATGGTGTTGTGCAGCGAGGTCCGTGCCGTGTTCGGGATCCGCTCTGGCCACAGGGTGTCGCAGAGCGTGTCTGCCGTCACCGGCGTACCGCCGGCCAGCGCCAGTGCGACCAAGACCACCCGCTGCTGCGCCGCCGTCACCGTGATCGCGGTGGCCCCGACGCGCACCTCAAGCGCCCCGAGCAGCCGCACCTCGGCTCTCGGCGTCTCCTCGCCCGTCTCACCCGCCATCGACACGAACCTAACGAGTCCGTCCGGGCTCCGGCGCGCGGTCTCAACGCCGTGCCGACGAGAACTGGCTCAGGGGTGGGTGACCTGGAGGATGCCCAGGCACATCTCGTCGGTGGTGCCGTTGCCCCAGACGACGTAGCGGTCCGGCTGACCGGAGAAGGCTGGAAGCTTGTCCCGCAGCCACTGGACGTGCCGACAGGTCACCCGGACCGTATCGGCAGGTGCCAGGTGGACAGGCTTGATCGGCTTGGCGCCTTGGTTGTCGAAGTCCCACAGCGGGATCGACAACACCGTGCGGGCGCGTGGGGTGTCGGGATTGACCTCGATGGTGATCGAGCGACCCAGTAGGTGCATGTGCCCGGCGACGGCACGGATCGTGGTGGGCTGGGTGATGGTCCGCGTGCATGACTGGGTCCGCCCCGGTGTGATCTCGCTGCCGCAGAGCAGATGGAGAAGATTGGCGGTGTTGCCGTCCGGACCGAACCGGCGGGTGACATCGGCGACCGCCGCGTCCCGATCGCACAGCGGACCGTCATCGTGGGCGGCCCGGCAGGGCAGCTCGACCGGTGCCGGCAACAGCATCGTCTCGATCGGCTCCAGCTGCGCACCGGGAGGCGCAAGCCGGAGCAGCGTCGACGACGCATCCGGCCCGGGTCCACCGAGCAGGTTGTAGTGGACCTGCATCACGATCTGGGTGCCCTTGGCCAGCCGGACGCCGTACCCACGAGGTTGCACCGCCTCCTTGCTACCCGGCGCCCAGGCACCCAACCACGGTGCGTTGTCGAGCGCCGGCCCCTGGGTCAGACCCGAGTCCCCGAAACAGGTCCAGCCTTCACCGGGGGTCTCCGCATCCATGGCATGGGCGTCGTCGACCTGATCGGGCGGGACTCGGAACAAGATGACGTGGTGGACCACCTCCGCGTTGTCGGGCTGCACGAAGGTGCCGGTCAGGTAGGTGTCCTCGGTCAGGTGGGGGTCGAGGAGGAAGCAGCGGTAGTCGTCGGTGCCGGCGCCGTACGGCGCGGCAGGGGTGTACTCCTCCGGGATCCGCAGTGCGAGGCGACGTTCTCCCGCGCGGAGCGGGCGTGGCTTCGTCGCCGCGACCGCATGCTCGTGGTCGTCGGCGACCGGCCCCGAGGCCTCCGACGAGGGCGCGGTGGTGGGTGCGGCCGGATCGGACGCCGTGCTCGACCCGCTGGAGCCGTCACACGCCGTCAGCGTCACCAGCGCCAGAGCCGAAGCGCCGACCACGCGCCACCACGCTCTCACCGGAGCAGACCTCACCGGAGCGGATCTCACCCGGGCGGCCAGGCCATCGGGCGCCCGCCGAGCAGGTGCAAGTGGGTGTGGAAGACGGTCTGGCCGGCACCGACGCCGGTGTTGAAGACGAGCCGATAGTCGCCACCCAGGCCATCGGTCTCGGCGACCTCTCGGGCGGCGGTGACGAGATCGGCGACCGTGGTGGGTGAGGCGTTGGCCAGCGCGGCCGCATCGGGCTGGTGCTCGCGCGGAACCACCAGCACATGCGTCGGCGCCTGCGGCGCCACATCTCGAAAAGCCACCACCGACGGCGTCTGGTGAACGATCTCGGCCGGGATGTCACCGGCGACGATCTTGCAGAAGAGGCAGTCAGGGTCGGTCGCGCTCATCACACCAGGGTAGGGCTCCAAATCTCTCGATCACATCCCGGCGTTGCTCCTTGATCCGGGAAGCACGCAGGAAGAAGGTGCAACCGGATGGTTCCCTCAAGGCGGTGGTGCTGGTGTCCAGGACAATGCTCGCGGCGATCACCTCGGGAACACTGCTCATCGGCACGGCCGTGCTCGGGGTCGCCTCGCCGGCCTCCGCGGTAGACGACCCGGTCCTGATCGACCGGGCTGCGGCCGCCGGCATCGCGCAGACCACGCGCAGCTGGTCGACCTCCAGTGCGGACTTCAACAACGACGGGTACGACGACTTCCTCACCGAGTTCCACCAGTACACCGACTCGTGGGTCTACTCCAACGACCAAGACGGCACGTTCACCAAGGCCTTCAAGATCGCCCGGAAGAACGGCCAGGGCGGCGTGTTCGACCGGCATGACTGTGAGTGGTACGACGTCGACGGCAACGGGCTGCAGGACTTCTACTGCTCCGGTGGCCGCAACCAGTCCAACTACGTGAAGACGGCCAACAAGGACAACGAGCTCTGGCTGCAGCTCACTCCTGGGCAGTTCACCGACCGAGGCACTGAGTGGGGCGTCGGCGACCCGTGCGGACGGGGCCGGATGGTGGCCTGGATCGACGTCAACAACGACGGCTGGAAGGACCTCTTCGTCGGCAACCAGGAGGAGCGGAAGATCGCCAGTGACCCCTGCAACGTCCCGGCCAACGGCTACCTGCCGGAGGACGCGAAGATCTTCCTCAACAATGCCGGCCACGGGCTGACCTACTCGACCCAGTGGAGCCAGTTCAAGACCAACATTGGCGTGCGCTGCGCAGTGCCGATCGACTACAACCGCGACGGCCGCATGGATCTGGTCAGCTGCAGCTTCCGCAACAACCGGGCCACCCTCTACCGCAACACCGGGTCGGGCTGGCAAGACATGACCAGCATCAACCTGGGCCAGCTGGCGGACGCCGTCGCCGCGGATCTCGACGGCAACGGGATCGAGGACCTGGTCACCGCGGACGTCAACGGCGCGTCGTACCGCCGAGGTACGTCGACGGGCCTCGCCGCGTCGGTCCGGATCTGGCAGGCGCCCTCGAATGCCGACGGGTTCGACTTGGCGATCGGCGACCTCCAAGGCGACGGGCTGCCCGACATCTACCTGGTCACGGACTCGACGAACACCAAGACTAACCCGACCGACCGGCTCTTCAGCAACCACGGCGCATTCTCGTTCGTGGCCCTGACCCCGCCAGGTGCCGGTGGGATGGGTGACAGCGTGACCGCGGTCGACGTCAACGGGGACGGCCAGGACCAGTTCGTGGTCCTCAACGGGGCCGACTCCGCCGCCGGACCGGTCCAGCTGATCGCCGCCGCTAGGTGACCGGACTGGCCGCCCGCTCGGACATCTGGTGTGCCTGGCGCGTCAACCCCCGGCCGGCAGTGCGCGTCCAACTAGCGTGATGACCCGTGCGGCGATCCTGGAGACCCCAGTGACCCGGCGCGCTCGCGGCTGGGATGCCGACGAGGCGCTGGAGCAGCTGTACGCCGCCCATTGGCGCTCGCTGGTCCGGTTGGCGGTGCTTTTGGTGCGCGATCAGGAGACCGCCGAGGAGCTCGTGCAGGACTCCTTCATCGCGGTGCACGGCCGGTGGGGTCAGTTGCGTGATCCCGACCGGGCTTTGGCTTACCTACGCCAGACGGTGGTGAACCGGGCCAGATCGGCGCTGCGTCGTCGTACCGTCGCCGATCGGTATGTCGCCACCCAACGATCGGGTGCCTTGCCCGACCCGACCGGCAGCCACCTGCCCGAGGATCACGCTCGGCGCGACCTGGTCCTCTCCGCACTGCGTGCACTGCCTGACCGGCAGCGGGAGGTGATCGCGCTGCGCTACTACCTCGACCTGAGCGAGGCCCAGATCGCGGACACCCTCGGCATCTCGCGCGGGGCGGTCAAGAGCCACGCCTCGCGTGGCGTCGCGGCACTGCGCGAGCAGCTGGCCGAGGTGTGGGAGGAACAGCCATGAACGATCCTCGCGACCCGCGGCTGCGGGAGCTGATCGACGACGCCGTCGCCGATATCGAACCGCACGACCGTCTCCACCAGATCCGCACTCACCCGAAGGTGTCCACCATGTCCAACCGTCGCCCCTGGCTCCTCACCGCCGGCGCTGCCGCTGTGGCCGCAGCCGCCGTCGTCGTCGCCGTGGCCGTCGTCACGCAACGCGACTCCGACCCCGACGGGTCTGGTCCCGTCGCGTCTGCCGGCTCTCCGTCGCAGACGGTCGACTCGCCAAGCCCATCGGAGACCTCGAGCGCGCCGTCGACCGACCAGGTGGCCGTGCCGGTCTACTACGTCGGCGACACCCCAATGGGTGACCGGCTGTTCCGCGAGTTCCGCCGGGTCGACGCTGGCACGCGACTGCTCGCGGCCGCGCAACTGGCGACCGACGGCCCTCCGCAGGATCCCGACTACCGCACCCTGTGGCCTTCTGGCGCGATCGCTGCGGTGAGCTTCGACGGGGTCGGCGCGGCGGGGTCATTCTCGGTCGAGCTGGCCGACTCCTCGTTGGAGCAGCGTCCAGCCGGGATGTCTTCCGCGGAGGCCAAGCTGGCCGTGCAGGGGCTGGTGTTCACCCTGCAGGGCACCGGGAAGGCCCGGGCGCCGCTCACGGCGTACTTCGACGGCGAGGTGGTCCCGCTGCTGGGCATCGACACTGCCAAGGGAATGCAGCACAACCCCGACCTGTTGTCTCTGGTCAACATCACCCAGCCCGAGGAGGGCCAACAGGTCACCGGATCGACGTTGAAGGTCGAGGGTGTCGCGAACTCGTTCGAGGCCAACGTGCCCTGGGAGATCCAGGACGCTGGAGGGAAGGTCGCGCTCAAGGGGTTCGTGACCGCGGAGGGCTGGATGGACAAGCTCTACCCGTGGAGCGACGAGATCGACATCTCCTCGCTGTCCCCCGGCACCTACACCTTCATCGCCCGCACCGACGACCCGTCGGACGGCGAGGGCCCCGGACCGTTCGAGGACACCCGCAGCTTCACCGTGGGGTGAGGCCCGCTTGCTTCTGACGCGGGTGTGCGACTCGGGCGGTGCCCCCAAGATTCGTTGCCGGGTTGCTGGTCGTCGGTGGTGACGACAGGGCAGCGAAGACGGATCAGCGCCGCTCTTGGTCGGGGTCGCTCGCCGGGTCGCTGGTCGTCGGTGGTGACGACCGACAGGGCAGCGACCGGAGAAGGCAGTCGGTGGTTCCGGTTGGTGGCCGGGTCG
>JBDHZT010000047.1:0-28178 GCA_039811985.1 Nocardioidaceae bacterium
CCTACTCGTCGGCCTGCTGATCAGCGCCGCGCTTCTTGCGATTCTGCACGTGCTGGAACCCGAACCGGCCCTTGATGCAGAGGTTGCCGTGGCCGATGTTGTGGTCGTGTGGCGAGGTGACCTTGACGATCTCGTTGTCCTGGACATGCAGGGTCAGGTTGCAGCCGACTCCGCAGTAGGTGCAGATCGTCGTGGTCTGGGTCTGCCGCTCCTCGTCCCAGGTGCCCTCGGCACGCATGTCGAACTCGGACTTGAAGGAGAGGGCGCCGGTCGGGCAGACCTCGACGCAGTTGCCGCAGTAGACGCAGGCGGACTCGGGCAGCTCGACGGCGTACTCGGTCGAGATCTGGGAGTCGAAGCCACGGCCGGCGACCTGAATGGCGAAGGTGTTCTGCCATTGCGTCCCGCATGCGTCGACGCACTTGTAGCAAAGGATGCACTTGCTGTAGTCGCGGACGTAGAGGTCGTTGTCGACCTTGACCGGCTGGCTCATCGTGGCCGCGACGGCGCCGTCGCCGGGGTGGTGCTCGCCGGGCTCGTGGACGTCGCGACCCAGGCTCTCGGGCGCCGGGGTGCCGAACCGGTCCGGCTCGGCGGAGTACTCCTCCATCCACTCGGCGACCCGTGGCGTGGTGGACAGGTCGACCGAGGAGCCGAGCAGCTCGAGCACCAGTCGGCGGCTGTGCCGCACCCGCTCGGTGTCGGTCTTGACGACGACGCCCTCGGTGACCTTGCGCGAGCACGACGGCACCAGCACGCGAGAGCCCTCGACCTCGACCATGCAGACGCGACAGGCGTTCTTCGGGGTCAACGTGTCGCCGTAGCAGAGGGTCGGGATGTCCTCGCCGATCGCGGTGCAGGCGTCGAGGATCGTCGAACCCTCGGGTACGACGACCTCCTGCCCATCGACGGTCAGCGTGACCAGTCGCACGGGCATGCCGACCTCGATGGCGGTCATGTTGCCTCCTCCTCGAAGACTCCGAGCCGGTCGATCGCGGACTCGACGGCGTTCCATGCCGCTTGGCCGAGGCCGCAGATCGAGGCGTCCTTCATCACCTGGCCGACGTCGCGCAGCAGCGACAGGTCGCCGACGCCGGCGCCGGGCTCGCGGCCGTTGTGCACGATCCGCAGCAGCGCCTCCTCCTGCCGCACGGTGCCGACCCGGCACGGCACGCACTGGCCGCACGACTCGTCGCGGAAGAAGCCGGCGATCCGGAGCAGGATGCTGCCCAGGTCGACGGTGTCGTCGAGCGCGAGGATCACACCCGAGCCCAAGGTAGTGCCGTTGGCCCGGGTGCCCTCGAAGGTGAGCGGGATGTCGAGCTCGTCGGGGCGCACGAAGCTGCCGGCCGCGCCGCCGAGCAGGACCGCCTGCAACGTGCGGCCCTCCGGGACGCCACCGGCCAGTTCGAGCATCTCGCGCAAGGTGGCACCGAACGGCACTTCGTAGACGCCGGGACGGTTCAGGTTGCCGGAGATGCAGAACAACTTGGGTCCGGTGGAGGCCTCGGTGCCGATCTGGGTGTATGCCGCGCTGCCGAGCATGATGATCGACGGCACGTTGCAGAGCGTCTCGACGTTGTTGACGACCGTCGGCTTGCCGAAGAGCCCCTGTTCGAACGGGAACGGTGGCTTGCTCCGCGGCTCGCCGCGATAGCCCTCGATCGAGTTGAAGATCGCGGTCTCCTCACCGCAGACATAGGCGCCCGCCCCGCGTCGGATCTCGATGTCGAATGACCAGCCGGTGCCGTGGATGTCCTCGCCCAGATAGCCGTGCTCGCGGGCCAACCGGATCGCGTTGTCGAGCCTCCACCGGGAGTGGGGATACTCGCCGCGGAGGTAGATGTAGCCGTGGGCAGCGCCGATGGCATAGCCGGCGATGGTCATCGCTTCGATCAGCAGGAACGGGTCGCCCTCGAGGATCACCCGGTCCTTGAACGTGCCGGGCTCGCTCTCGTCGGCGTTGCAGATCAGGTAGCGGGGCTCCGCGGGCTGCGCGGCGGTGCTCTCCCACTTCACCCCGGCAGGGAACGCGGCGCCGCCCCGGCCAAGCAGGTTGGCGGCCTTGACCTCGGCGATGATCTCCGACGGCTCCATCTCGAATGCACGGGCCAGTGCGTCATATCCTCCAGCCGCGAGGTAGTCCTCGATGCTCTTCGGGTCGATCTGGCCGATCCGCTTGAGCAGCATCAGCCCGTCCTGGCCGGCCTGGGGCACCGCCATCGCCGGCGGTGCGTCCTGGGCCATCGCCGAGGGGCCGGTCTGGACGGCTTGAAGCACGTCGTCGGCGGTGGTCGAGCCGATCACGTGCTCGGTGACGGGGTCGCCGGCCTCGATCGCGAGTGCCGCGGGACCCTGCTCGCAGACACCGAGGCAGGGGCTGTGCTTCCAGCCGGACGCGCCGCCGGCCGGGCCGAGACGCTCCTCCAGGGAGGCACAGAGCTCTCGCGAGCCGCGAGCCTCGCAGGCGATGTCGGTGCAGACGTGGACCATCCGCCGTGGCCGGGGATGGGTGGAGAAGAGGGCGTAGAAGGTGGCGACGCTGTAGACGTCGGCCGCGGAGACGCTCAGCCGTCGGCCGATGTAGTTCAGGGCGCCCGGGCTGATCCAGCCGACCCGGTCGTTGACCGCGTGCAGTGCCTCCAGAACCAGGTGCCGCTGTGAGCGGGCCGCGCTGCCGCCGAATGCGCGCCGGTGGTCGAGCGCGTCGCGTTCGCCGCCGTGCCAGCCGCTCTCGGCCTCCCCGATCAGGCGATCGACAACCTCGCGCTCGTCCGCGCCTGCCTCGGCGCCGTTGAACTTCAGGTCCACGTCGTCACCATCACCCTCTCGGCCCCTTCGTCCTCGTTGTCACTGTGTCCTCGTTGTCACTGCTCTTCGGCTGTCATCGAGCGTCTACCAGATGCGGTGCCTCGGTGACCACCACGTCGGGCGCGACCTTCTCTACCTTGACCGCTGTGGCCTTGAACTCCGCGGTGCCGGAGATCGGGTCGTTGGCCTCGATGGTCAGCAGGTTGGTGTCCACGTCGTCGGGGAAGTTGCAGGCCATGAACAACAACCCGGGCCGCAGTGCGGGCTCGAGTCGTGCCGGGGCCAGCACCGTGCCGCGGCGCGAGGTCACTCGGACCACCTCGCCGTCCTCGATATCGAGCCGCGTCAAGTCCTCCGGAGAGAGGTCGACGCAGGCGCCGAATCGGATCGGGGAGCTGAAGCCTTCGGACTGCACGCCGGTGTTGTAGTCGGTGAGCCGGCGCCCGGTGGTCAGGCGGAGCGGGAACTCCTCGTCCAGTGAGTCGACCGGCAGGGCGTGCTTGACGATGCCGAACGGTGCCGGCCGGCCGCGCTTCTCCGGATCGCTCTCCCAGAGGCGGCCGTGCAGGAAGGTGGTGATCGGGCCATCCTCCTCGGGGTAGGGCCACTGGACGCCACCGAGCTCGTCCAAGATGCGATAGCTCATCCCGTGGTGTGCGGGGGAGAGGGCGCGCAGCTCGTCCCAGATCTCCTCCCCGGTGTGTGCCGACCAGTCGTGACCTAGCCGTCTCGCGATCTCGTAGATGATCTCGATGTCGTCGCGGGCGCCCTCGGGCGGCTCGAGCGCCTTGCGCACTCGCTGCACCCGCCGCTCGCTGTTGGTGACGGTGCCCTCGCTCTCGCACCAGGCTGCCGCCGCAGGCAGCACCACGTGGGCATACTCCGCCGTCTTGGTGAGGAAGATGTCCTGGACGACGAGGTGGTCGAGGTTGGCGAGCCGCTTGGAGACCGCACGGGAGTCGGCGTCGGACTGGACCGGGTTCTCCCCGACGATGTAGAGGTTGGTGAGCTCGCCCTCGTCCATCGCCTCCATCATCTGTGAGAGCGTCATGCCGTACTCCGACGGGAGCGTGACGCCCCACATCCGCTCGAACTTCGCGCGGTGCTCGTCGTTGCCGACATCTTGGAAGCCGGGCAGGTTCTTCGGGATGGCGCCCATGTCGCCGCCGCCCTGGACGTTGTTCTGGCCGCGCACCGGGACCAGGCCCGAGCCCCACCTGCCCACCTGCCCAGTGAGCAGCGCGAGGTTGCACAGGGCACGGACGTTGTCCGTGCCGTTGTGGTGCTCGGTGATGCCCAGCGTCCAGCACAGTTGGGCCCGCTCGGCGGTCGCGTAGTCGTGCGCGAGCGCCTTGATCAGCTCAGCCGGGACACCGGTCTCTCGCTCGGTGGCCTCCAGCGTCCAAGGCTCGGCCGCGGCGACGTACTCCTCGAAGCCGGTGGTGGCGTTGGCGACGAACCACTCGTTGACCAGGCCGGCCTTGATGATCTCCCGGCCAATGCCGTAGGCCAGCGCGATGTCGGTCCCGACGTCGAGGCCGAGCCAGGTGTCGGCCCACTCCGCGGTCTTCGAGCGCCGCGGGTCGACGCCGTACACCTTGGCGCCCTTGTGGATCGCCTTGAGGGCATGCTGGAAGAAGATCGGGTGTGCCTCGCGGGCGTTGGAGCCCCAGAAGACGATGAGGTCAGCGTCCTCGATCTCGCGGTAGGAGGAGGTGCCACCGCCAGCACCGAACACCGTCACCAGACCGGCGACGCTAGGAGCGTGTCAAGTGCGGTTGCAGGAGTCAATGTTGTTGGTGCCGATCACTGACCGGGTGAACTTCTGCGCCACGAAGTTCATCTCGTTGGTGGAGCGGGAGCACGAGAACATCCCGAACGCGTTGGGGCCGTGCCGCTCCAGGTTGCGCCGGAAGCCCGCGGCAGCGCGATCGAGCGCCTCGTCCCAGGTGGCGGGCCGCAGCACGCCGTTCTCACGGACCAACGGCTCGGTGAGCCGCGTGTAGGTCGGTCGGTGCTTCCTGGCCATGAGGTGCCTCCCGTGCTGCGGGTTCTACTCAGAATTCGATGGTGAATTCGATGATAGTGCGCCGGGTGCCGCACAGTAGAAGGTGTGATCACCGACGACTCGATCACCACGGCGCGCTGATCCGCCCTCGGGGCCACCGCTCAGGTCAGCGGACGGTGATGCCGGGCCGGTCGGTGGCGACGATCTCGCCGATCACGGGGTATCCCGGAACCTCGCCGACCACGAGCAGGCCGCCGGATGTCTGGGCGTCCGCGAGGAGAAGCAGGTCCTCCTCGGACACGTCCAGGCCCGCGTCCAGGTGGGGTCGCACCCAGTCGAGGTTGCGTCGGGTGCCGCCGGAGATATAGCCCGCGCCGAGCGCGTCGAGAGCACCGGGGACGGTCGGGACCGCCTGCCGGTCCACGACGGCGCCGACACCCGACGCGCGACACAGCTTGAACAGGTGCCCGAGCAGGCCGAAGCCGGTCACGTCGGTCGCTGCCTGCGCGTCGGCGGCCAACGCGGCGGCCGCTGCGTCCCGGTTGAGCTCGGTCATCACCGCGATCGCCTCGGGGAAGATCTCACCGGTCTGCTTGTGCCGGTTGTTCAGCAGACCCACGCCGATCGGCTTGGTCAGCGTCAGCGGCAGCCCGGCCACGGCGGCGTCGTTCCGCAGCAGGCGTGACGGAGAGGCGACGCCGGTCACGGCCATGCCGTACTTCGGCTCCGGGTCGTCCACCGAGTGCCCGCCGATCACCGGACACCCCGCCTCCCCAGCGACGGCGAGGCCACCTCGGAGCACCTCGGTCATCAACTCCATCGGCAGCACGTCACGTGGCCAACCGACCAGGTTGATCGCCACCACCGGGCGGCCGCCCATCGCATAGATGTCGGAGAGAGCGTTCGCCGCCGCGATCCGGCCCCAGTCGAAGGCGTCGTCGACCACCGGGGTGAAGAAGTCCGCCGTCGAGAGCACCGCGAGGTCGTCGGTAAGGCGCACTGCCGCAGCGTCGTCACCGTCGTCGAGGCCGACCAGGATGTCGTCGCTCTGTTGGCCGGTCAGGCCCCGCACGGCGTCCTCCAGCTCACCGGGCGGGATCTTGCAGGCGCAGCCGCCGCCGTGGGCGAACTTGGTGAGGTTGGTGAGCTGTTCGGTCGTCACCTGGCGAGCATACGGCGGTGGCGTGTGAGCGCACGGCGGGTAGGTTGCAGCATGGCCGGAACCGACCCGCGCAGCCGGATCCCGCGCACGGACCACCTGCTCGCGCTGGTCCGCCGGGTGCAGCAGCAAGCACGTGAGGGCCTGCTTGCTCCGGAGGAGGTGGAGGCTGCTGTCGTCGCGGCTGTGTCGTCGTACGGCGCGACCACGCTGCGGCCGGTGCTCAACGCGACCGGGGTGGTGGTGCACACCAACCTCGGCCGCGCACCCCTCTCGGACGCCGCGGTGGAGGCACTGGTCGCGGCGAGTCGGTATGTCGACGTGGAGCTCGACCTGGCCACAGGGGCTCGTTCGCGTCGGGGCGCGGGGACGCGCGCGGCGCTGCTCGCTGCCTGCCCGGCCGCCGAGGACGCGCTGGTCGTCAACAACGGTGCGGCCGCGCTGTGCTTGGCCACGACCGCGCTCGCTGTGAGGGGCTCGACCGGTGGGGACGTGGTGGTCAGCCGTGGCGAGCTGATCGAGATCGGCGCCGGCTTCCGGCTGCCCGAGCTGATCGCGTCGACCGGGGCCCGGCTGCGTGAGGTCGGCACCACGAACCGGACCCACCTCGCCGACTATGCCGCCGTGCTCGGGCCAGAGACCGGATGCCTGCTGAAGGTGCACACCAGCAACTTCCGGGTCCAGGGCTTCACCGCGGAGGTCTCGATCGCGGACCTGCGCGCCCTTGCGGACGACCACGATGTCCCACTGATCGCCGATCTGGGCAGCGGCCTGCTCGCCCCGGACCCGCTACTGCCCGACGAGCCCGACGTCGCCACCGCGCTCGACGCGGGCGCGGATGTCGTCCTGGTCAGCGGCGACAAGCTGCTCGGCGGCCCGCAGGCCGGTGTGCTCCTCGGCCGTGCGGACGCGATCGGTCGGCTCGCCCGGCATCCGCTCGCGCGCGCATTCCGAGCCGACAAGCTCACCCTCGCCGCACTGGAGGCGACGCTGCGCGGTGCCGAGCCGCCCGTCTGGCAGGCGCTGCACGCGGACGAGGCGTCGCTGCGTCGCCGTACTGAGACGCTCGGAACGGCGGTGGGCGCGCCGGTGGTGCCCCACGACGGACGCGTGGGCGGGGGTGGCGCCCCCGGCGTACCTCTCCCCGGCTGGGCGGTCCAGCTCCCCGAAGAGGTGGCCGTCCGTCTGCGCGCCGGCGACCCGCCGGTGCTCGCGCGGCTCCACGGTGGCGCCTGCCTGATCGATCTGCGCTGCATCCCCGAGGAGGACGATGCCCGCCTGCTGGCCGCCGTACGATCCGCGGTCGGAGACGGCGGTTCGGGTGGAAGTGGCTGACGGGTCGGGCCGGCCAGCGCCGTCGATCGGGCGGAGTGGGATGGGTCTCACTCGGCCCTAGCCGGTGGCCCTGGCGTCTGCGGGACTCCTATTCTCACCAGTATGAGCACCTCCGCGGACAGCTCCGTCGACCGGTCGTTGCCGCTCGACGTGGAGCCCGCCCGGCACAGCCGCGCGCAGTGGGAGGCCGCCACCGCAGCCGTCCTGCGCAAGACCAGGACGATGGCCGAGGAGGATCCCGACTCGCTCGTCTGGGAGAAGCTGGCACGCACCACCCTGGACGGCATCGCCGTGCCGCCGCTGGGCGTCGCAGCGTCCACCGAGGACCTGCCCGCCTCCGTCCGGCCACCACGGGTCGGTCCGTGGGACCTGCGGGCACCGGTGCTGGGTGGCAACAGCGCAGACGTGGTCGCCGACCTGGAGAACGGCGCTACCTCCCTCTGGGTGACCGCCACCGCGGACACGGATCTAGCGACTCTGCTCGCCGGAGTGATGCTCGACCTCGCGCCGGTCGTGCTCGACGCCCCGACCGCGCCGCGGGGAGCAGCGGAGGCCCTCCTCGCGCTGGTTGCCGGCCACGGCGTCACGCCCGCTCCCGGGACGAACCTCGGCGTCGACCCGGTGGGGGCGACCGTGCGGGGTCTTTCCGGCACCGATGCCGACGACCTGGTCGCGGTGGCTCGGCTCGCGCTCGACGCCGGCATGCTCGGCGTCCTCGTTGACGGGACCGCGGTCCACGATCTCGGCGCCTCCGACGCCCAGGAGCTCGGCTTCACGCTGGCCGTCGGGGCGTCGTACCTCCGCTCGCTGGTCGCAGCCGGTCTGAGCCTGGGTGATGCGCTGGGGCTGATGGAGTTCCGCTACGCCGCCACCGACGAGCAGTTCCCGACGATCGCCAAGCTGCGCGCCGCCCGGGCCTGTTGGGCGCGGGTTGCAGAGCTGTCGGGAGCGGGGGAGGACGCACGCGGCCAGCGGCAGCACGCGGTCACCAGCCGACCGATGATGAGCGCCTACGACCCCTACGCCAACATGCTGCGCACCACTGTGGCGGCCTTCGCTGCGGGTGTCGGCGGCGCCGAAGCGGTCACCGTGCTGCCCTTCGATCTGCCCTTGGGTGAGCCGGATGCGTTCGGGCGGCGGATCGCGCGGAACGTCTCTTCTCTGTTGATCGCCGAGTCGCATGTGGCGACGGTCAGCGACCCTGCTGGCGGGGCGTACGCCGTCGAGCAGATGACCCACGACCTCGCCGAGGCGGCCTGGGCCGAGTTCGGTCGGATCGAGGAGTCGGGCGGCATCGAAACCGCGCTCGCTGACGGCTCGCTGCGCGCCCGCATCGACGATGTCGTCGCTCGGCGGGACGCCCTGGTGGCGACGCGACGGCATCCGATCACCGGACTCAGCGAGTTTCCCAACCTGGCCGAGGTGCGGCCCGAGCGTCGTGGTGAGCCGGACCCGGTCAGACGCTACGGCGCCGCCTTCGAGGCGCTGCGTGCCGACCCACCGACCGGCCGCGTCTTCCTCGCGACGATGGGACCAGTCGCGGCGCACACGGCCCGGGCCACCTTCGCGACGAATCTCTTCGCGGCAGGCGGGATCGGTATCGACGCCGCGGGGGCGACAGCCGGGTCGCAGGAGGTCGTGGCGGCGTACGCCGGCCAACCGGTGGTCTGCCTGGCCGGCACCGACGGGGCCTACGCCGAGTGGGGGGCCGAGCTGATCGCCGCGGTGCGTGCCGCTGGTGCACGCCGCGTGATCCTCGCCGGCAAGCCGGGCGCCCGGACCGTCGAGGCCGACCTGCTCGACGACTCCTGCGCCATGGGGCTCGACGCCTTGGCCTTCCTGGATCGGACCCGAGAGGCGCTGGGGCAGGCCCGAGAGGACGCGTCATGACCATCCCGCAGAGCTTCGCCGGGCTTCCGTTGACCCCATCGAATGGGCCGAAACTGCATGATTCGGCCCCGGATTTCCGCCGTTTGGGCCCAAACCACAACACTTCGGGCGACGTACGGCCGGCCTGGCACTCGCCGGAGGGCATCGACATCGCGCCGTCCTACGGCCCGGCCGACCTGACTGGCCTGGACGCGCTCGACACCTGGCCGGGGCTGGCGCCGTTCCTGCGCGGGCCCTACCCGACGATGTACACCACTCGACCCTGGACGATTCGACAGTACGCCGGCTTCTCCACCGCCGAGGAGTCCAACGCCTTCTACCGGCGCAACCTGGCGGCGGGACAGAAGGGGCTTTCGGTCGCGTTCGACCTCGCCACCCACCGCGGCTACGACTCCGACCATCCGCGGGTCCGCGGTGACGTCGGCATGGCCGGGGTGGCGATCGACTCGATCTACGACGCCCGGACCCTCTTCGACGGCATCCCGCTGGACCAGATGAGCGTCTCGATGACGATGAACGGGGCGGTGCTCCCCATCATGGCGCTCTACATCGTCGCGGCCGAGGAGCAGGGGGTGAAGCCGGAGCTGCTCGCGGGGACCATCCAGAACGACATCCTCAAGGAGTTCATGGTCCGCAACACCTACATCTACCCGCCGGCGCCGAGCATGCGGATCATCTCCGACATCTTCGCCTACACGGCCGCCAACATGCCGCGTTTCAACTCGATCTCCATCTCCGGCTACCACATGCAGGAGGCCGGTGCGACCGCCGACCTGGAGCTCGCCTACACCCTGGCTGACGGGGTGGAGTACATCCGCGCCGGGCTGGCCGCCGGCCTGGACATCGACGCCTTCGCCCCGAGGTTGAGCTTCTTCTGGGCGATCGGGATGAACTTCTTCATGGAGGTCGCCAAGCTGCGTGCCGCTCGTGCCTTGTGGGCGCGACTGGTCAGCCAGTTCGACCCCACAAGCCCCAAGTCGCTGTCCCTGCGCACGCACAGCCAGACCTCGGGCTGGTCGCTGACCGCCCAAGACGTCTTCAACAACGTCGCCCGCACCTGCATCGAGGCGATGGCGGCGACCCAGGGGCACACCCAGTCCCTGCACACGAACGCCCTGGACGAGGCGATCGCCCTGCCGACCGACTTCTCCGCCCGCATCGCGCGCAACACCCAACTGCTGCTGCAACAGGAGACCAAGACCACCGAGATCATCGACCCGTGGGCGGGCAGCTACTACGTCGAGCGGCTCACCCACGACCTGGCCGAGCGGGCCTGGGCGCACATCACCGAGGCCGAGGAGGCCGGGGGGATGGCCAAGGCCATCGAGCAGGGCCTGCCGAAGATGCGCATCGAAGAGGCCGCGGCCCGCACCCAGGCGCGGATCGACTCCGGAGCCCAGGCGGTCATCGGGGTGAACACCTACCGGGTCGCCGACGAGGAGCCGCTGGAGGTCCTCAAGGTCGACAACGACGAGGTCTACCGCCAGCAGATCGCCAAGCTGGAGCGGCTGCGGGCCGAGCGTGACCCCGAGGAGGTACGACGAACGCTGGACGCGCTGACCAACGCCGCGGCCACCTCGTCGGGAAACCTGCTCGAGCTGTCGGTGGACGCCGCCCGGGCCAAGGCGACCGTCGGAGAGATCTCCGAGGCGATGGAGAAGGTCTACGGCCGTCACCAGGCGGTCATCCGTACCATCGCGGGGGTGTATCGCGACGAGGCCCGCCGTGACGGCGACGACAAGACCGAGCAGGTGCTCGCCGCGACCGCTGCGTTCGAGGCCGACGAGGGTCGCCGGCCCCGGATCCTGGTCGCCAAGATGGGCCAGGACGGCCATGACCGCGGCCAGAAGGTCGTCGTCACCGCTTTCGCCGACCTCGGCTTCGACGTCGACGTGGGGCCGCTCTTCTCGACTCCCGAGGAGGTCGCCCAGCAGGCGGTGGACGCGGACGTTCACATCGTCGGGGTCAGCTCGCTGGCCGCCGGACACCTCACCTTGCTGCCCGCGCTGAAGCGTGCTCTGGCTGACCTCGGCCGGCCCGACATCATGGTCGTCATCGGCGGGGTCATCCCGCCCGACGACGTGGCGACCCTGGAGGAGATGGGTGCGGCCGCGGTCTTCCTGCCCGGCACCGTCATCGCCGACTCGGCGCTGGACCTGCTCGCCAAGCTGCGCGCCAGCCAGGGCTGAGGGCCGACGTCGGATGGCGCGCCCGGTGGAGGTCTCCGTGCTCGTCGCGGGAGTGCGTGACGGCCAGCGTGCCGCTGTCGCGCGCGCCATCACCCTGGTCGAGTCGACCCTGCCCGCGCACCGGGCCGCGGCACGGGAGCTGCTGGAGGCCGTCGCGGTGCCCGGTTCGCTCAGCTCGACCCGGGTCGGCATCTCGGGGGTGCCAGGGGTCGGCAAGTCGACCTTCATCGAGGCCCTCGGCACCCGGCTCACCGCTCAGGGCCACCGGGTCGGCGTGCTCGCGGTCGACCCGTCGTCGGTGCGCAGCGGAGGGTCCGTGCTCGGCGACAAGACCCGGATGCTGAAGCTCGCCGCCGACCCGCATGCTTTCATCCGGCCCTCGCCCGCGGCCGGGACGCTCGGCGGGGTCGCCCGGGCCACGACGCAAGCGATGCTGGTCCTCGAGGCGGCGGGCTACGACGTCGTGCTCGTCGAGACCGTCGGGGTCGGCCAGTCCGAGGTGACGGTCGCCGGCATGGTCGACACGTTCTGCTTCCTGACCCTGGCCCGCACCGGAGACCAGCTGCAGGGGATCAAGAAGGGCATCCTCGAGATCGCCGACGTGATCGTGGTCAACAAGGCCGACGGTGAGCTGCTCGGCGAGTCGCGCGGGGCGGCCCGTGAGCTGTCCGGTGCGCTACGGATGGTCTATCGCGGGAGTGACCGGTGGGTGCCGACCGTGCTGACCTGCTCGGCCCTAGAGGAGTCCGGAGTCGACGAGGTGTGGGCCGAGATCGAGCGGCACCGTGACCACCTCGGTCCCGAGGGTCTGGCGCAGAAGCGGGCCACCCAGCAGCTCGACTTCGTGTGGGCACTCGTCCGTGACGAGCTGAGCGAGCGGTTGCGCCGTTCGCCTGGCGTCGCTGCCATCCGCGACGAGGTCCGTGCCGCCGTGCTCGCCGGCCACCTTGCCGCGCCCCTCGCCGCCGACCGCATCCTCGCCGCCTACGACGCTGACCAGCGCTGACCCGTTTGCGCCCGCTGCGCCTCGTGGGACGTCATCGGGGTTGGTCGTCGGGGCGACCGATTCATATGTCCGGAGGTGGTGGAGTGGATGTGGCTTCGCCTGGGGTCAGGTGGATCGTGGCCGCGCGTAGCCGACCGGCAACCCGCGTGAACCCGTGAACGCGGCGCCGCCTGGAGCCGGGTGGATCGTGGCCGCGCGTAGCCGACCGGCTCCCGCCGTCAAGGACCTCCGCTTGCGCTCCGGCCACTTCGTGGCGCCCTGCGGGCGTCCTTGACCGCGGGCCCCTGACGGTCGGCTGTTCGGCGCGGTTGTCGGCACGGGCTCCGCCCGCGCCGCCGCCATGCGGCCACCCCCGGAAGGGAAGAGGTGGGGTCAGGGCCCCGGGTCACTGGTGTTGCAGCGACCACGGTGACCCAGTGACCACCAAGGCTTGGGACCTGCCGTTTCGGAACAATCGCCGTGCCGTTTCGGAACAAGCGGTGCACTTCGGCCCGGTGGGGCCGTCGGGACCTCATCGTTTGGGCGCAAACTGCACGGATCCGAGCGGATTTCGTGCAGTTTCGGAACAATCGACGACCCTGCAGACGACACGGAGCCGAGATCACGCCGATTGGCCCGAAACGACATCACCGATTGGGCCCAAACGACATCCCCGCCACCCCCGAGAGCGGACGGGATGCAGTTTCAGCACAAACGACGACCCCAGGAGCCCCTGGAGAGCGACCGTGAGCCGGAAAGCAGCCGAAACGAGAGGCAACCTCTCCGCGTAGCTGCCTGTCGGTCGCAACCACAGCAGACCAGCACCCCGGGAGGCCGGCGGAGGCCGAAGCAACCCTCCCGGCGTAGCCGCCAGTCAGCCAGCAACCCGACAACCACCCCGACCCGCGGGCAACCAGCGCCCACCCACGGACCTCGACTCCCTGCCGGGCGACCAGGAACTAGAGTCTCCCGTGATGCTCACCTCAGCGAACCTTGCCGCGGCATCGCGGCTCATCCAGGGCGTCGTCGATCGACGGCTGCCCGGGCTGATCGAGCTTCGGCGCGACCTGCACGCGCACCCGGAGCTGGCGTTTGCGGAGCTGCGGACCACTGACTGCGTGGCCGCCGCGCTGGCCGATTCCGCGTGGCAGGTCACCCGGCACTCGGCGACGGGGTTGATCGCGGATCTGGGTGACGCCGGCCCGCGGGTGGCGCTGCGCGCGGACCTGGACGCGCTCCCGGTGCAGGACACCACCGCGGACCCGTGGCGGAGCACGGTGGAGGGGGTCGCGCATGCCTGCGGCCACGACGTGCACACCGCCTGTCTGATCGGCGCCGGCCTGGCGCTTGCCGAGCTGCATGCCGAGGGTGGTCTGCCCGGTCGGGTGCGGCTGCTCTTCCAGCCGGCCGAGGAGAAGATGCCTGGCGGGGCCCTGGCGATGATGACCCAGGGTGCGCTGGAGGACGTGGAGCACATCTTCGCGCTGCACTGCGATCCGAGCACCGACGTCGGCATGGTCGGCCTGCGGGAGGGGCCGATCACCGGAGCCTCGGACCTGCTGGACGTCCGGCTCAGCGGCAAGGGCGGCCACACGTCGCGGCCGCATCTCACCGAAGACCTCACCTTCGCGCTGGCCAAGCTGGTCACCGAGCTGCCCGCGATCTTGTCGCGTCGGATGGACCCGCGAGCCGGTGTCAGCGTGAGCTGGGGGATCGTGCAGGCGGGCGGCGCTCCCAACGTGATCCCCACAGCCGGACGCGTCGCCGGCACCGTGCGGATGCTGGACGCCGTCGCGTGGGCCGACGCTGAGCACCTGGTCCGGGAGCTGGTCGGCCAGATCCTGGCGCCGTACGGCGTCACGGCGGACATCACCTACCTGCGGGGGGTGCCGCCGGTGGTCAACGAGCACGGCGCGACCCAGTTGCTCGGTGCCGCCATCGACCGGGTCGTCGGAGAGTCCAGGCATGTGGCGACCTCGCAGAGCCTGGGCGGCGAGGACTTCGGCTGGTTCTTGGAGTCGGTGCCGGGAGCGATGGGTCGCCTGGGCACGCGCACCCCTGGCGGGCCGACCTTCGACCTGCACCAGGGCGACCTGCGCATCGACGAGGGCGCGATCGGGCTGGGTGCACGAATCCTGGCCGAGGCTGCGGTCGGTGCCGTGATGGCACCGGCATGACCTGGATCACCACCTGATAACAGTTGCGCGACCCGTGTTCCATCAGGCCCCGGGAGCGGTATTAGGGTGAGGCGCGAGCGCCGTCCGGCGCGAAGCGAAACGATCACCAGGAGGACCCTTGCGTCGGTTGACCAAGATTGTGGCGGTGGCGGCGGTGGCGTCCTTGACGCTCGTTGGCTGCGCCAAGAACGACGACTCTGCGCCGAGCAGCGACAACACCAGCAGCGCTGCCGGTGGCAAGGACGTCTGCGCGGACGCAAGCGGGGACGGGCCCAAGGTCGGCCTCGCCTACGACGTGGGCGGCCGTGGCGACCAGTCCTTCAACGACTCGGCCTATGCCGGTCTGGAGAAGGCAGTCTCCGAGCTGGGCGCGACCTGCAAGGAGGGCGAGGCGACCGACGGTGAGGCCGAGTCGGCCCGCGAGGACCGGCTGCGCCAGATGGCCGACGCGGGCATGAACCCGATCATCGGTGTCGGCTTCGCCTACAGCGACGCGGTCAACGCGGTGGCACCCGACTACACGGACATCAGCTTCGCCGTGATCGACGGCTACGACCCCGACGACAAGGCCAACGACAACGTCGCCTACCTCGGCTTCGCCGAGAACGAGGGCTCTTTCCTCGTCGGTGCCGCTGCGGCGCTGAAGACCAAGACCGACCACATCGGCTTCGTCGGCGGTGTCCACACCGACCTGATCAAGAAGTTCGAGGCCGGCTACGTCGCGGGCGCCAAGGCTGTGAACCCGAAGATCAAGGTCGAGGTGAAGTACATCGAGGAGAGCGACCTGTCCGGCTTCTCCGACCCGGCCGGTGGCAAGGCCGCCGCGGCGGCCGAGTTCGACAAGGGCGCCGACATCGTCTACCACGCCTCTGGTGCCTCCGGCTCCGGTGTGTTCGAAGCCGCCACCGAGGCGGGTCAGTGGGCGATCGGTGTCGACTCCGACCAGTACCTCACCGCTCCGGCCGACCAGCAGCCGCACATCCTCACCTCGATGCTCAAGCGCGTCGACGTGGCGACGTTCGACATGATCCAGTCCGTGGCCGACGGCTCACCGCTGGTGAGCTACCAGACCTACGACCTGAAGGCCGATGGCGTGGGCTACTCCACCTCGGGTGGCTTCATCGACGACATCACGGGTCAGCTGGACGGTTACGCCAAGAAGATCAAGTCCGGCAAGATCAAGGTGCCGACCGCTCCGTGACGGACCGGCATCGTTGATCGAAGCTGTTCCTTCTCACTCGGGCCCGGTGTCACGCGGTAGCGTGCGCACCGGGCCCGAGTTCTTCTCGGTCTCCAGAGAGGAGCACCCGTGACCACACAGGCTCGTGAGGCGGATGTCCCCAGCGCCACCGGAGGGGGCATCGAGGTGCGCGGTGTGACCAAGCGCTTCCCCGGTGTGGTTGCCAACCAGGACGTCGACATCACCATCCGACCAGCCACGGTGCACGCGCTGATCGGCGAGAACGGCGCCGGCAAGTCGACGCTGATGAAGATCCTCTACGGCGTCCAGAAGCCCGACGAGGGCACCATCGCCCTCGACGGCGAGGAGGTGCACTTCTCCTCGCCGACCGACGCCATCAAGGCCGGCATCGGCATGGTCTTCCAGCACTTCATGCTGGCCGACAACCTCAGCGTGCTGGAGAACGTGGTGCTCGGCGCGGAGAAGCTGTTCGGCATCGGCGACCGGGCACGCACGGAGATCGTCCGCATCTCCGATGCCTACGGCTTCGATCTCGACCCCGACACCCTGGTGGAGGATCTCGGGGTGGGGGCCCGCCAGCGGGTGGAGATCTTGAAGGTGCTCTACCGCGGCGCCCGGATCATCATCCTCGATGAGCCCACCGCGGTGCTGGTCCCCCAGGAGGTCGAGGCGCTCTTTGCGAACCTGCGCGAGCTGCGCGCCTCCGGCTGCACCCTCCTGTTCATCTCCCACAAGCTCGACGAGGTGCTCGCCATCGCCGACGACATCACCGTCATGCGGCGCGGCACCACCGTCGGCGAGGCCGACCCCAAGACGGCCACCAAGCGGCAGCTGGCCGAGTTGATGGTCGGCTCCGAGCTGCCCTCGCCCGAGACCGAGGAGTCCACGGTCACCGACATCGAGCTGTTGGAGCTCCGCAACGTCGACCTGGTCAACGACGAAGGCCGCTACCTGCTGCATGACATCAGCTTCAAGATCCACCGCGGCGAGGTGCTCGGCATCGCCGGCGTCGAGGGCAACGGCCAGTCCGAGCTGGTCCAGGCTGTGATGGGGATGGCCCGGGCATCCGGGGTGATCGAACTCAACGACGAGGACATGACCAGCTGGGGCACCCGCGCGCGCCGGGAAGCCGGCATCGGCTTCATCCCCGAGGACCGCCACCACCATGGCCTGTTGCTGGACAGCCCGCTGTGGGAGAACCGCATGCTCGGCCACCAGACCCAGCCGCCCAACAGCAAGCACGGCATGATCGACCGCAAGGGTGCCAAGGAGGACACCACCCGGATCGTCGCGGAGTACGACGTCCGCACCCCCTCGATCAACACCACCGCCCGAGCACTGTCGGGCGGCAACCAGCAGAAGTTGATCGTCGGCCGCGAGATGAGCGGTGAGCCGGTGCTGCTGATCGCCTCCCACCCGACCCGCGGTGTCGATGTCGGCGCCCAGGCCGCGATCTGGGAGCACATCAAGCGTGCACGCCGGGAGGGTCTGGGCGTGCTGCTGATCTCCGCCGACCTCGACGAGCTGATCGGGCTCTCCGACCGCATCGAGGTGATCCTCCGCGGTGAGCTGGTCGGTGAGTTCGATCCACGCACGGTCACCCCACAAGAGCTCGGCTCGGCCATGACCGGCGGGAAGGGCGCGGCGTGAAACTCACCCCACGAAACTGCGGGCTTCCCCCGCTGCGCTCCGCCAGCCCACACTTCCGCGGGGGCCCCGAATGAACAAGGTGCTGCAGGGAGGCATGGCGCTCCTGGCGCCGCTGATCGCGATCGTCGCAGCGGTCGTGGTGACCAGCCTGGTGCTGATGGTGGCTGGCGCCTCGGTGGGGGACTTCTGGTCGCTGATCTTCCAGGTGCCCACGGGGCGCAACTGGGTGAACATCATCAACCAGACCTCGATGATCTTCCTGGCCGCCCTCGCGGCGGCCATCGGCTTCCGGATGAACCTGTTCAACATCGGGATCGAGGGGCAGTACACCCTGGCGTCGTACGCCGCCGCTCTGGTCGCCGGTGCGGCGATCTTCCCGGGGAAGCTCAACGTCCTCGTGGCGCTCATCGTGGCGGTGGTGGTCGGTGCCTTGTGGGCAGGCATCGCGGGTGTGCTCAAGGTGACCCGGGGCGTGAGCGAGGTGATCGCGACGATCATGCTCAACGCGATCGCCATCACCATCGTGGGCTACCTGCTGTCCAACCACGGTCAGCAGTACGGCCAGGGTCGTCGTACTGCTCCGCTCCCGGAGTCCAGCAGGTTCAAGGGCTGGCAGCTCTTCGAGAAGACCGACGGCAACGTCTGGACGCTGGTGCTGCTGGCTGTCGTCGTCGGGATCGGGGTGTCGGTGCTGATCAACCGGACCCGATTCGGCTTCGACCTCCGAGCCACTGGAGCCAACGAGGCGGCTGCTGTCGCGTCCGGTGTCAACGTCAAGAAGATGATCGTGATCTCGATGCTGCTCTCCGGCGGGATCGCGGGGCTGATCTGGATGCCTGCCCTCTTCGGCCAGGCGGGCTACTACGGCCCCACCTTCCAGCATCAGCTCGGCTTCACCGGTATCGCGGTCGCCCTGCTCGGTCGCAACCGCCCGCTGGGCATCTTCTTCGGCGCGGTGCTCTTCGCCTGGCTCTCCGAGCAGGCCAACAAGCTGCAGCTCCAGGCGGGGATCTCGCCATCGATCGTGCAGATCACCCAGGGCGTGGTAGTGCTGTCGGTCGTGGTCGCCTATGCCGTGGTTCAACGCTGGCGGGCGATCGCCGAGCAGCGTGCCTTGCGCACCGCTCTCGATGCTGGCGTGAAGCCGGAGGGGGTGAGCGCGGCATGAGCGCCTCCATGCTGATGGAGCCGACCGAGACCCGCGGTCAGCGACGGGGTCGGCCGACCTGGTATCTCTACCTCCTGGCCGGCCTGGTCTCGGTCTCCTTGGTCCGAGTCCTCACCGGTGCCCACGAGATCGACTCCGAGGGCAGCCTCCGGGCGGCGATCGTGTCAACCTGCCCGATCCTGCTTGCCGCCCTCGGTGGGTTGTGGAGCGAGCGGTCCGGCGTCGTCAACATCGGACTAGAGGGTCAGATGCTGCTCGGCACCTGGGGAGCGGCGTACTGCACGTATTGGTACGGCCCCTATTGGGGGCTCGTCGGTGCCGTCGCGTTCGGCGCGCTCGGCGGACTCATCCATGCCGTGGCGACGGTGACGTTCGGCGTCGACCACATCGTGTCGGGCGTCGCGCTCAACGTGATCGCCCTCGGGCTGACCACCTTCCTTGCCGAGGCCTACTTCGCCGACCTCGACTCGGAGTACGGCCATGGCGGCGCCCAACAGCTCACTGGACTGAAGAAACCACTGTCCATCACCATCCCGGGACTCTCCGACGGCGCCTCCAGCCTGGCGCAGAAACACTGGTTCATCGTCTCGGATCTGGCGGCTATGGTGGCCGCCCTGACCCATCGGATCTCGATCGTCACCATCCTGGTGTTCCTGCTGGTCCTCCTCACTGGATGGCTGCTGTGGCGCACCTCCTTCGGCCTCCGGCTGCGCTCGTGCGGCGAGAACCCGTACGCCTCGGAGAGCCTCGGCGTGAACGTCCGGCTCTACAAGTACATCGCCGTGGTCGTCTCCGGTGGCCTGGCCGGGCTCGGCGGCGGCTACCTCGCCTTGGTGTCCTCGCCCGGCTTCCACACCAACCAGACGAACGGTCGCGGCTACATCGGCCTGGCCGCGATGATCTTCGGCAACTGGCGCCCCGGCGGCATCCTGCTCGGCTCCGGCATGTTCGGCTACACCGACAGCCTCCAGCTGCGCGACCCCGACGTGATCCACGCTCTCCTGCTGCTGGTCGGCTTCTGGCTGCTCGTCTTCGCCGCCTTCCGCATCATGCGGCAGCAGACGGTCAGCGGCATCGTGCTGGGCGCGTTCGGCGTCGGCTTCCTGCTCTGGTTCTTCCTCACCGACTCGGTTCCGAGTGACTTCGTCAGCATGACGCCTTACGTCGCGACGCTGCTGGTGCTCGCGTTCGCCTCGCAGCGACTACGCATGCCCAAGGCCGACGGTCTGATCTATCGAAAGGGGTCGGTCGGCTGATGGTCGCCCCCGACCTACCGGAGCTCTGGGAGTCGCTCCGGCTCCATGCTGTCGCTGCGATGGAGCACGCGTATGCGCCGTACTCCTCCTTCCCGGTCGGTGTCGCCGGCCTGGTCGAGGACGGCCGTGTGGTCAGCGGCTGCAACGTGGAGAACGCGGCGTACGGCGTCGCGCTGTGCGCCGAGTGCGGGATGGTGTCCCAGCTGCACCTGACCGGCGGCGGGCGGCTCACGCATGTGTTCTGCGTCGGCGGCGACGGCCAGGTGCTGATGCCCTGCGGCCGCTGCCGCCAACTGCTCTGGGAGAACGGTGGACCGGACCTGTTGTTGATGACGGGTGCCGGCGTACGACGAATGGATGAGGTGCTGCCCGATGCCTTCGGTCCCGACGACCTCGCTTGACCTGACCGCGGCGGAGGTCGTGGCCGACCCCTATCCCTTCTTCGCCGCCGAGCGAGCCCGCCATCCGGTGGCCTGGCACGAGCCGTCGCAGATGTGGTTGGCCTTCGACCACGCCTCGGTGAGCGCGGTGCAGCGGGACCGTCGGCTGGGTCGGCTCTGGAAGGACAAGCAGCCGGCCGACTACTTGGAACCGTTCAACCTGCTGCACCGCAACCAGATGATGGAGAACGAGCCCCCCGAGCACACCAGGCTGCGTCGTCCGGTGGCTCGGGTGTTCGCTCGCGGCCACATCGAGCGGCTCCGTCCCCGCGTCGGTGAGCTGGCGCGCGAGCTGCTCGACGAGGTGGATCCGGCGTCGTTCGACGTGATCGGCGAGTTCGCCGAGCCGCTGCCGGTGCTGGTGATCGCCGAGCTCCTGGGCGTGCCGTCCTCGACCGCCGCCGAGTTGCGGGAGTGGTCCCAGGCGATCGTGAAGATGTACGAGGTCGATCCGTCACCCGCCGTGGTCGACGCGGCCGTGGCGGCGGCGGCCGACTTCGGCGGACTGATTCGCGACCTGATCCGGGAGCGCACCGTCCGACCTCGCGAGGACCTGCTCAGCGACCTGGCTCAGACCGAGCTCAGCGAGGACGAGATGGTGGCGTCGGGGGTGCTGCTGCTCAACGCCGGCCATGAGGCATCGGTGAACGTGTTCGGCAACGGGCTCACCGCGATGCTCCAACGCGGACTGAGGCCTGGTGCGGACGTAGCTGTCACGGTGGAGGAGATGCTGCGCTTCGACTCGGCGCTGCAGCTCTTCGAACGGACCGCGGTGGAGCCGGTCGAGGTCGGCGGGATCACCGTCGAGGAGGGCCAGAAGATCGCCGTCCTGCTCGGGTCGGCCAACCGCGATCCAGCTGTCTTCGACGAGCCCGACGAGTTTCGGGTGGATCGGGAGCCCAACAACCACGTCGCCTTCGGGGTGGGTGTGCACTTCTGTCTCGGCGCGCCGTTGGCGCGGATGGAGCTGTTCGAGTCGGTCACTGCGCTCTTCGACGCTTGCCCGGGGCTCGACCTGGTCGGTGAGCCCGTGTCCCGCGGCACGTTCGTGCTGCGTGGCTACCACTCCGTCCCTGTGGGCGCGAAGAGGAGCTGAGAGTGGATCAGCACGACGCGGTCGAGGTGATCATCGCCAAACGAGACGGAGGCCGGCTCAGCGACACCCAGATCGACTGGGTGATCGACGCCTACACCCGCGGGGAGGTGGCCGACGAGCAGATGTCCGCGCTGGCGATGGCCATCCTGCTCAACGGCATGGATCGGGGCGAGATCGCCCGCTGGACCGACGCGATGATCGCCTCGGGGGAGCGGATGGACTTCTCCTCGCTGTCGCGACCCACCGTCGACAAGCACTCCACCGGGGGAGTGGGGGACAAGATCACCTTGCCGCTGGCGCCGTTGGTGGCCGCCTGCGGCGTCGCGGTGCCGCAACTGTCCGGTCGTGGTCTGGGCCACACCGGAGGCACGCTCGACAAGCTCGAGTCGATCCCGGGATGGCGCGCGTCGATCTCCAACGAGGAGATGCTCGCCCAGCTGGAGTCGGTCGGTGCCGTGGTCTGCGCAGCCGGAGCTGGCCTAGCGCCTGCGGACAAGAAGCTCTACGCCCTCCGTGACGTGACGGGCACCGTCGAGGCGATCCCGCTCATCGCGTCGTCGATCATGTCGAAGAAGATCGCCGAGGGCACCGGGTCGCTCGTGCTGGACGTCAAAGTCGGCACGGGCGCCTTCATGAAGGATCTCGACCGGGCTCGTGAGCTGGCCGAGACGATGGTCGCACTGGGCACCGATGCCGGCCTGCCCACGGTCGCGCTGCTCACCGACATGAACACCCCGCTCGGGCTGACCGCAGGCAACGCGCTGGAGGTGGCCGAATCGGTCGAGGTGCTGGGTGGTGGCGGGCCTCCCGACGTGGTCGAGCTCACCCTCGCCTTGGCCCGCGAGATGCTGCTGGGCGCCGGGATCGACGACGTCGACCCAGCCGACCGGCTGGCCGACGGATCGGCGATGGACGCCTGGAAGGCGATGATCCGGGCCCAGGGCGGCGACCCGGAAGCACCCCTGCCGGTGGCGCGGGAGTCCCACGTCCTCGTCGCGCCCACATCGGGCGTGCTCACCCGCCTGGACGCCATGGCCGTCGGGCTCGCCGCCTGGCGACTCGGCGCCGGTCGCGCCCGCAAGGAGGACCCGGTCCAAGCCGGTGCCGGAGTGGTCTGGCATGCCCGGCCGGGGGACGCCGTCGTGGCCGGGCAACCTCTGTTCACGTTGCACTCCGACGATCCCGACCGCTTCGACCGCGCCCTGGCCACGCTGGACGGCGGCTTTGACATCGAGCCCCCCGGCACGGCGTACACCCCCGCCCCGCTGGTCGTCGGCAGGATCGCCTGAGCACCAGGACGCCGGCGCGCCTCAGACCCGCGTGCCGTAGGCGATGGTCCACGCCGACTTGTCGGGAAGGCCGTTGCCGATGCGTGGGTCGTCGAGTCCGCATCGGTTGCAGCGTCGGTAGCGCTGGCCGTCCGGTGTGGACGTCATCCGCCAACGGTGGCCGATGCCGAGCAAGCAGTGCAGTGGGGCCGCCGAGAACCCCCGTGTCTCGGCGGCGCCACGCAGCACCTCCAGGCGCAGTGGCCAGATGGTCGCTGCGAAGGCGAGGGCGTGCCGCCACTGTCGAGGGCTGTTGAGGTCGGTGAGTTCGGCGTCCAGCTCCGCCTCGTAACGGTCGCGTGCCCACGAGGGCAGCACACGCGTGCTCATCGCCACCAGCAGTCGCGGTCCATTCATGACGATGCTCCTCCCGGTTCAACGGCCACGCCGCCGAGTCGCGGCAACGGGCGGGCCTTGGCCAGCCGGTGCGCGGCCTCGCGGCGACCAGTCGCGGTGAGGCGGTAGTAGCGACGAGCTGGTCTGCCAACTGCGCTGGGGTCGATCTCCTCCCAGCGCGAGGTCGCCCAGCCCTGGCCTTCCAACCGGGCGAGGATCGGGTGCAGGGTGCCGCTGGGCAGCCCCGACGCCTCGGCGATCTCCAGGCCATAGAGCTCGACATCGGCGTCGGCCAGGAGCACCTCCAGCACCAGCCGGGTGGGGATCGTCAAGCGGGTGACCATGGTCTTATTCTACCTAGGTGGACGCGTCTTGGGAAGGGCTCACCCAGCGGTGCGAGGATGGCTGGCATGACCGTCTCCGACTCCGAGCTTGCCGAACCGGTCCCGACCCGTGACCTGATCCGAGCGGCGCCGAAGGTGCTGCTGCACGACCACCTCGATGGCGGTCTGCGACCGGCGACCATCGTCGAGCTCGCGGCCGAGTGCGGGCATGCCTTGCCGGAAGGTGATGTGGCGGGGCTGGCGCGATGGTTCACCGAGTCCGCCAACAGCGGCTCCCTGGAGCGCTACCTGGAGACCTTCGACCACACCGTCGGCGTGATGCAGAGCCCCGAGGCGCTGACCAGGGTGGCTCGCGAGTGCGTGGAGGACCTGGCCGCGGACGGGGTGGTCTATGCCGAGGTACGCTACGCCCCGGAACAGCACGGTCGCTCGGGCCTCACCCCCGATGACGTGGTGGCCGCCGTCCAGGCTGGGATCGAGGAAGGCGTCGCCGCCTCGGGCGGCCGCATCGTCGTGCGCCAACTGCTCACCGCCATGCGGCACGCCGCCCGCTCCCGAGAGGTCGCGGAGCTGGCCGTCGGCTGGCGTGACCGCGGCGTCGTCGGCTTCGACATCGCCGGCGCCGAGGCCGGCTTCCCACCCACCCGCCATCTCGACGCGTTCGAGTATCTCCAGCGCGAGAACTTCCACTTCACCATCCACGCCGGTGAGGCCTTCGGGCTGCCGTCGATCTGGGAGGCGCTGCAGTGGTGTGGCGCCGACCGGCTCGGTCACGGTGTCCGGATCATCGACGACATCGCCGTCGCCGATGACGGCAGTGTCGAGCTCGGCCGGCTGGCGGCGTACGTCCGCGACAAACGGATCCCGCTCGAGATGTGCCCGGCCTCCAACGTGCAGACCGGGGCTGCTGCCTCGATCGCCGACCACCCGATCGGGCTGCTCGCTCGACTGCGCTTCCGGGTCACCGTCAACACCGACAACCGGCTGATGAGCGGCACCTCGATGACCGACGAGATGGCCAGCCTGGTCGACGCCTTCGACTACTCGCTCGCGGACCTGCGCTGGTTCACCATCAACGCGATGAAGTCGGCGTTCCTGCCCTTCGACGAGCGCCTCGCGCTCATCGATGAGGTGATCAAGCCCGGGTACGCCGCGCTGGGCGGCTAGGTGGTCGTGGCCAGCACCAGCGGCCGCACCTCGGCCGCACCTGCGAGGAGCGCGGCTCGGGCGGCGAGGGTGAGCGTCCAGCCGGAAACCGTGCGGTCGTCTACCAGCAGCACTCGCTGGTCACGCAACACATCGGGGTCGGCGTCGAGAGCACAGCGGCGACCGATCGCGGCGACGCGTTGTGCGGAGTTGGCCGCGCCTTGACCAGGCGCGACCTGGGGGTCGACGATCGCCCAACGACCCATGATCGGCGCCTGGAGATAGCGGGACAGCCCTTCGGCGAGGCCGGTGGTCAGCCGCGGCCGAGTGGCCGACTCGACGGCGACGATCCCGTCGACGGGCGGGCGCCACTCGGTGAGCATCTCGATCACCGCACGCACCAGTGAGTCAGGGACCGGGCCGTCCTCGGCGCCGGCGGCGAACAGGGATCGCAGCGCATTGCCGTAGCCCAGGTCGGTCAGTCGGGCCACCGCACGTCCTTCGTCGGCCATCTCGGCGATCCTGCCCTTGAGGTCGATGCCGAGGTGAGCCAGTCCCGACGGCCACAGCTTGCGTGGCTCGACGGCGACTCCGGGGCGGGCGAGCTGGGCACCAGCAGCCTCGACCGCGCCAGCTGAGATATCGGTAGGCAGGGTTAGGCCGCCACAGTTGTCGCACCGGCCGCAGTCGGCGGCCTCGGGGTCGTCGAGCTGTTCGCGCAGGAAGCGCATCCGGCATCGGTCCGTCGCCAGATAGTCGAGCATCGCCTGCTGCTCGCGTTGGCGGGACTCCCGCACTCGGCGGTGCCGCTCGGCGTCGTACTCCCAAGGCTGACCAGTGGCCTCCCAGCCGCCCCGGACCCGGCGCACCGCACCGTCGACGTCGAGGACCTTCAGCATCGTCTCCAGCCGGCCGCGACTGAGGTCGACGTAGGTCTCCAAAGTGGCCGTGCTCATCGGCCGGCCCTCCTCGGTCAGCGCCGCGAGGGTGTGGCGGACCTGCTCCTCGCGGGGGAAGGCGAGGGAGGCGAAGTAGGCCCAGATGTCACGGTCCTCGTGGCCCGGCAGCAACACGACCGTGGCGCCGTCGGGAGGAAGATTGCTGCCGCGACCGGCGCGGCCGACCTGCTGGTAGTAGGCGACCGGGGAGGCGGGCGCACCCAGGTTGACCACGAAGCCCAAGGTGGCGTCGAAGCCCATGCCGAGCGCGCTGGTCGCGATGAGCGCCTTGATCTGACCGGTGGCCAGCGCTTCCTCGAGGGCCAGCCGCTCGGTCGGCTCGGTCTGACCGGAGTAGGCCGCTACGTCCAGTCCTCGGATGCGCAGGTAGTCGGCGACCTCTCGGGTCGCGGCCACGGTCAGGCAGTAGACGATGCCCGAGCCCGGTCGCTCGGCCACGTGGTCGGCCAGCCAGGCCAGCCGCTGCTCGGCGGTCTTCAGCCGGACCACGCCGAGGCACAACGACTCACGGTCGAGGGAGCCGCGCTGGACCAGCACGTTGCCGGTCTCGCCGAGCTGCTCGGCCACGTCCGTGGTCACCCTCGCGTTGGCGGTGGCCGTCGTGGCCAGCACCGGGATGCCGGTCGGAAGGTCGGCCAGCAGCGTGCGGATCCGGCGGTAGTCGGGTCGGAAGTCGTGGCCCCAGTCGGAGATGCAGTGCGCCTCGTCGACCACCAACAGCCCGCAGGTCGCGGCCAGCCGCGGCAGCACCTCGTCTCGAAAGCCCGGGTTGTTGAGTCGCTCCGGACTCACCAGGAGCACGTCCACCTCGCCGGCCGCCACTGCCGCCTGGATCGGCTCCCACTCCTCGATATTGGTGGAGTTGATGGTGACCGCGCGGATGCCGGCCCGCTGCGCCGCGGCGATCTGGTTGCGCATCAGCGCCAACAGCGGCGAGACGATCACCGTGGGACCAGCACCTTGCTCGCGAAGCAGCAGGGTGGCCACGAAGTAGACCGCCGACTTGCCCCACCCGGTGCGTTGCACCACCAGCGCTCGACGCCGTTGCACCACCAGTGCCTCGATCGCGGCCCACTGGTCCTCACGCAGCTCGGCGTCCTGGCTGCCGACCAGGGCCCGCAGATGCGCCTCGGCCCGCTCGCGCAGGTCGGTCAGGTCGGGGCTCGGCTGCATGGCTGTCTGTCTACCAGGTCGCCCCGACGCTCGGCTGGGCTCATCAACAGCACTCGTCGATCTGCTCATTGGCAGAGGTCCGCGGATGGCGAAAGTATTTCTGAAAAGTGTCCAGATAGTGGGATCCGAGCCCCGTTTCGGGGTGGTTGTGTCGGTGGTCAGGTGTTGGCTTACTGGTATGAGCCAGACCGCCACCCACCAGCCGACGCCGGGGTCTCCCGGCGCGGTGCTGGCGATGGTGCGCGACGCGAGGACGGCCGAGCAGTCGGCCGCGGTGCGGGTGTTGGTCGGGGGTGTGGAGTGGGCGAGCATGCACGAGCCGGTCGAGGACTCCGAGGCCGCGGCATGGTGGACCAGCGGTGAGATGGTCCCGCTGGCCGGTCGGGGGGCGCCGTTGATCGCGGAGTGGGCGGTGCCGGAGTTCGCGGCCGCGGTGGGCGTCTCCACCGATGCCGGCAAGCACATCCTCGGCGACGCGTTGGAGCTGGCCTACCGGTTGCCGGAGACCTGGAAGGGCGTCCAAGCACTGTCGATTCCGGTGTGGGTGGGGCGTCGGGTGGCCGACCACACCAAGTCCTTGAGCGTGGAGGCGGCGGCGTTCGTGGATGGCCAGGTCGCCGCGGTCGCGGGGAGGATCGGTCCGGTCCAGCTGGAGCGGCTGATCACCGAGGCGCGGGCGCGGTTCATGCCCGAGACGCTGCCGGTCGATGAGTACGACTGTCCCGATCGTCGGCACGTCAGCGTCGATGCCGACCGGGTGTCCTTCGACGGCACCGTGTTCACGTCGAGGCCTACGAGGTGCCCGACCGGCTCCAGGCCCAAGTCGACCAGCGGGACCTGACCTGTGTGTTCCCCTGGTGCACTCGACCCGCCCGAGGCTGTGATCACGACCATGTCATCGCCCACGCCGGCGGTGGCACGACGTGCAGCTGCAACCTCGCCGCCCTGTGTAGGCGGCACCACCGGTTGAAGACGCACACGCCGTGGCGCTACGTGATGCCCGAACCAGGGGTCTATGTGTGGACGTCCCCGCACGGGTATGTCTTCCTCCGCGACCATTCGGGCACCACCGACGTCACCCCACCCGACCTCACCGTCATCCCCGGCTGCCGGGCCCCGTCCGACACCGACCCGCCCGACCAGTAGCTATCCCGCCCCACACCCCACCGACCACGGTGGGGTCCTCGGCATGTCCGGCATGCGGCGGCCAGGGCCAACGTCACCGTCGACGCACAGCAGACAGCATCGGTCAGGTTCCCCCATCCCAGCCTCGACCAGCGCGGGTCCAAGACTCAGGCTCCACGGGATGCGGCTCCTGGTCGCCACATAGCAATGCGTCGTGCGTGTGCCTGCGGTGTCCCCTTCGCCGACTCGATGCGCAGCGCACTGCCGGAGTACGCACCGTCATACGCACTCATGCGGTCTCGGCGATTGCGATCAGAGCCCCGCCGGCCCACTCTCCAGCAACGCCTTGAAGCCGTCCTCGTCCAGGATCGAGACACCGAGTTGCTCGGCCTTGTCGGCCTT